>CAMAWN010000008.1 GCA_945861865.1 Candidatus Kuenenia stuttgartensis
TCGCTGACATGCTCGGCACGCTCCGTCGGCTCAGCGTCCGACAACAGGTTTTGACCTTGGCCCTCGCAGGACCAGGGTCTCGAAAAATCCAACAACTCCTAGAAAACGCGGTGGCCTTGGCCACCTAAAGTGCAAAAGTCGAACTCAGACATTTCGCTGGGCGGTCAGTTCTTCCGGCGCGGCCGTCGCCAGCCGTGTGCGGGCGTAACCGAAGAAGTAGATCAGCCCAATCGCGTACATCGTCAGCGTCAGCCACAGCACGACCGGTTCGTTCAGCCAACCGTAGACCAGCGCGGCGAACAAGCTCATCACGATGACGGCGGCCGGCAGGAACGGATACAGCGGCACCTTGTACGGCCGAGGCATGTGCGGCTCTTTCGCTCGCAGAATGAAAAGGCAGATCATCGACAGGATGTACCAGATCAGCGCGGTGAGATTGCAGGTTAGCACCGCGATCAGCACGGCGGCCTCGTTGAAGTAGCCCCAGATCACGAAGCCGGCGACGACCAAACTCCAGACACCGATCGACACGTCCGGAGTGCGTCGCACCGGATGCACATGGCCGAGGATCGACGGCAAATAGCCCGCTCGCCCCATCGCGAACGATTGCCGGCTGACGGCGAAGAGCATCCCGTTGTAGCTGGCCACCATCCCGCAAATCGCCAGCACCGAGAACGCGATCAAGTGCGGCGAGTGCGACGCATCGGGCCAGACCTCGCGATAAACCATTGGCAGCGGAAACAGAACCAATGGGTCGCCCGTTTTCTTGTAGTCGTTCCCCGCAGTGACGGCGAAGAACCATGTCAGCACGACCAACACGATCAACGTGATCTGCGCGTAGGTCAGCCCGCGTGGAATTGAACGGTGCGGCTCGTGAGCCTCCTCGGCCGCCAGCGCGACCGACTCGATAATGACCAGCCACCAGATGGCATAGGGGATCGCTTTGAGCACGCCTCCCCAGCCGTCCGTCAGCAGCGGTTCGGTGAAGATGCGTTCGATCTTCACGCCGGGAATGCACGCGATCCAAAACCAGACGAGTGCGATGATCGCTCCGTAGGTCATCCACTCCATGACCTTGGCCTGCTCTTTCGCGCCAATCCATTGCAGGACCGCGAACAGCGCCACGGTGATCAGGGCCGCTGCCGTCGTGACCTTGCCGGCAGGTAAACCGTCCATCAGTAGATTCAAAATGAAATAGACATAGCCGCCCGTCGCGATCGCCGTGCCGATCGTCGCGAACAGACTTTCGAGAAACATCGACCAGCCCATCACGAAACCGAGCCACGGCCCGACCGCTCGGCGACCATAGGCCAACGGCCCGCCGGCGAAAGGCATCGCGACGGACAACTCCGAAAGAGCCAAAACCCAGGCCATGTACAACACGCACACAAACAACGACGCGATCAACATCCCCGTTGGCCCGGCGACTCCCAGGCCGCCGTTCCAGCCGAAGTATTCGCCGGTGATGACCGCTCCGACGCCGAGCGCCCAAATCTGTGCCGTCCCCATCGGCTTCTTCAGCGAATGCTCGTCGAGATATTTCTTTTCGTCCGGCCGCAGAGCCGCCGCATCAATGATCGCGTTTGGGTCCGGCAGGGATTCGCTCATGAGTCGCCTCGCGTTGCGGGGATTTCGCGTGGCCATCACACACGGCGCGGTCTCGTGTTTCAAGTGCGTGGAATCCCGGCCGATGTGGTTTTAGACTGCGGCCCACTCTTAGGGATCGCAACGCGCGGAGTCATACATGTGCGGCATCGTGGGGTTTCTGGCCAAGAAGCCGGAGTTTGTGCAATCGCTCGGTGAGCATGTCGTGCCGATGCTCACCTGCATGGGTGATCGCGGCCCCGATTCCGCTGGCTTGGCGGTTTTCGGTGAGCCGGTTGAATCGTCGCTGCGGCGTTTCAGCCTGTACGCCCCCGACCGCCGCTTCGACTGGAGTGCTTTCGAGCAGCAACTCGCCACTCGCATTGGCGGACAGATCGAATTGAACGCTTTAGAAAACCATGCGGTGCTGATCGGCTCGGTCGAACCGGTGCGTCTCAAAGCGTGGTTGACCGAAACGCATCCCGCGCTGCACCTGCTTTCGACCGGCCGAGCGATCGACGTTTACAAAGACGAAGGGCATCCGTCCGACATCGCTCGGCGATACCAATTCACTCAGTTCAGAGGAACTCACGCGGTCGGGCACACACGCATGGCAACGGAATCGGCCGTGTCTCCGGCGCACGCTCACCCTTTCACGGCGGGCGAGGATTTTTGTCTGGTCCACAACGGCTCGCTGTCGAACCCGTACAGCGTGCGCCGCAAGCTGGAGAAAAAGGGGATCCGCTTTGAAACCGACAACGACACCGAAGCCGCTTGCCGGTTCCTCGAATGGCGGATGAGCGAAGGGGATCAACTGGAAACGGCGATTCAAAAAGGCTTCGAGGAACTCGACGGCTTCTTCACGTTGCTGATGGCAACCGCCGACAAGCTAATCCTGGTTCGCGATCCGTTCGCTTGCAAACCGGCCGTCGCCGTCGAAACCGATGAGTACGTCGCCATCTCGTCCGAGTACCGCGCTCTTGCCCACCTGCCCGGCGTGAAAAACGCTCGCATCTTTGAACCTGTTCCGGAACAGATCTACTCATGGACCGTGTCATCCCCCTCGACCTGACCCGCCTGACCGTGCGCGAACTGAATCACTTTCTGCACCACGACCTGCCAACCGGCGACGCGGTGCGAGTGGAGATTCTCAATCCGAACGGCATGCACAACCTCGCCGTTGGTTTGGATGCGCCCGCTGAGATCGACATCCTCGGTCACGCCGGCTACTTCATCGCCGGCATGAACAAGCGAGCCAACGTGACGGTCCACGGCAACGTCGGCTGGAGCGTCGCCGAAAACATCATGTCCGGCACCGTCCGCGTGAAAGGCTGCGCGTCCGAATGCGCCGGAGCCTCCGGCCACGGCGGCCTGCTGGTCATCGAAGAGGACGCCTCGTCCCGCTGCGGCATCTCGCTGAAAGGCTGCGACATCGTCGTCGGCGGCAGCGTCGGCCACATGTCCGCCTTCATGGCTCAAGCCGGAACGCTCGTCGTCTGCGGCGACGCCGGCGGCAGCCTCGGCGACTCGCTGTACGAAGCCACGATCTACGTTGGCGGAAAGATTCACAGCCTCGGAGCCGACGCGCAGGAAGAACCAATGACCGCCGCCGACATGGCTCGTGTCAGTGATCTGCTGACGAAAGCCGGCATCGCACGCGATCTGAAATCGTTCAAGCGAGTCGCCTCCAAACGATCCCTCTACCACTGGCACGCCGACGCGGGACAAGAGTATTGAAATGACCGATCCGATTCATCGCGAAGAAAGCTTCACCTTCGACCGGCATGTCCTGGAGTACATCCAGCAAGCCGCCGAGCACGGGCTGTACGACATCCGTGGCCTCGGAGCCAAACGCAAGCTGCCGACGTTCGACGATCTCGTCTTTCTCACGGCCAGCGCGTCGCGATACCCGCTCGAAGGCTATCGTGAGAAGTGCGTCTCGAAGACGGTGCTCGGCACTCGCTTCGCCAAGAAGCCGGTTGAACTCGAAACGCCCGTCACGATTGCCGGCATGAGCTTCGGAGCACTTTCGGCCAACGTCAAAGAAGCACTCGGCCGAGCCGCGACGGAGATCGGCACATCGACGACCACTGGCGACGGCGGCATGACTCCCGAGGAACGGCAATCGTCGAAGACACTCGTCTATCAATGCCTGCCGTCGCGATACGGATTCAATCCGGACGACCTTCGCAAGGCCAACGCGATCGAACTAGTCCTCGGCCAAGGTGCGAAACCCGGCGGCGGCGGCATGTTGCTCGGCCAGAAAGTCAGCGAACGAGTCGCCGGCATGAGAACGCTTCCGGCCGGCATCGACCAACGCTCGGCCTGCCGGCATCCCGACTGGACTGGCCCCGATGATCTGACGATCAAGATCAACGAACTCCGCGAGATCACCGACTGGCAAGTCCCGATCTATGTGAAGATGGGAGCCACGCGAGTCCGCGAAGACGTGAAGCTGGCGGTCAAAGCCGGAGCCGACGTCGTCGTCATCGACGGAATGCAGGGCGGAACGGCCGCGACTCAGCAATGCTTCATCGAACACGCCGGCATCCCAACACTCGCCGCATTGCCGCTCGCCGTGCAAGCTCTTGAAGAGATGGACGTCTTCGGCACCGTGCAGCTCATCATCTCTGGCGGCATCCGCTCCGGAGCCGACGTCGCCAAAGCCCTCGCTCTCGGAGCCGACGCCGTCGCGATCGGACAAGCGGTGCTGATGGCTCTCGGCTGCAACAGTCCGACGTACACTCACGACGGCGAACGCATCGACGCGACCGACGACTATGCGAAACTCGGCACGGCTCCCGGCTATTGCCATCACTGTCACACCGGCCGCTGCCCCGTCGGCATCACGACGCAGCTTCCCGAACTCGAATCCCGCATGACGCCCGAATGGGGAGCCAAGCGGCTAAAGAATTACCTGCAAGTGCTGACGATGGAGCTGACCACGCTCGCCCGAGCCTGCGGCAAATCCAACGTGCATCATCTGGAACGCGAAGACCTCGTCGCCCTGACGATCGAAGCCGCCGCGATGGCGAAAGTGCCGCTCGCCGGAACGAATTGGATTCCGGGACAATAACTTTGGAGTCACCATGAACGACCGCAATGTTCTGCGCAAGCGTCTCGAACAGGACAAGATTGAATTCCTCCTCGTCCAATTCGTGGACATCCACGGCGCGGCGAAAGGCAAGATGGTCCCGGTGTCGTATCTCGACGACGCGCTAGACATCGGAGCGGGCTTCGCCGGCGCGGCGATGTGGGGCATCGGACAGGGGCCGCATGGGCATGATGTGATGGCTCGGATTGATCCGGCCACTTGTACTCCGCTGGCGTGGATGCCGAATACGGCTCGGTTCGCCTCGAATCTATTTGTGGACAATCAGCCGCATCCGTTTTGCTCGCGGACCAATTTGCAGCGAGTGTTGAACGAGGCCAAGGCGAAGGGTTTCGTGTTCAACGTCGGCATGGAACCGGAGCACTTTCTGGTGCAACGCAACTGCGACGGTTCGATCCGGCCGTGGGATCCGGTCGGTGTCGATACGTTGGAAAAACCGTGTTACGACTACCGCTCGATGTCCGCCGCGATGGGCTATCTGCAAGACGTGACGACGGCGCTCAATCAACTCGGCTGGGGCGCGTACCAGGTCGATCACGAGGACGCGAACGGGCAGTACGAAGTCAATTTTAATTACGCCGACGCCCTCGTCACCGCCGACCGAGTCACCTTCTTCCGCATGTTGAGCACCGAGATCGCCAAGAAGTACGGAGCGATCGTCACGCACATGCCCAAGCCGTTCTCCGACCGTACCGGCAGCGGCCTGCACGTCCATTTTCATCTGGCCGATGCGGAGTCAGGCAAGAATGTTTGCCTCGATCACTCCGACCCGCGCGGTCTCGGCTTGTCGAAGCTGGCGTATCACTTCCTCGGCGGAGTCATCCAGCACGCACGAGCGATCTGCGCGGTCACCAGTCCGACAGTCAACTGCTACAAGCGGCTGCAAGTCGGAGCGGGTTTGACCTCCAGCCGTTCGGGCTTCAACTGGACTCCGGCGTTCGCCAGCTACGGCGACAACAACCGCACGCAAATGATCCGAGTCGCCGGCCCCGGCCACTGCGAAGACCGCACCGTCTCCGCCGGCTGCAATCCGTACCTGGCGTTGGCCGCGTTTCTGGCCGCCGGACTGGACGGCATCGAAAACAAACTCGATCCGGGCGAACCGAACCTCGGCAACCTGTATCAACGCACGCTCGCCGACATCCGCGACTCCGGCATCAAACTGCTCCCGCAATCGCTGAACGAAGCGGTCGAAGAACTTCGCAACGACGCCGTGGTGAAGTCCGCGTTGGGAGTCATCGCCGACGACTTCATCGACCTGAAATCCCGCGAATGGCAGAGCTTCCACAAGCAAGTGTCGCCGTGGGAAATCGAGCAGTATTTGACGTCGCTGTGATGGGATGACAGAGGAACGCTAATCGACGCTATTCTGCACGCACCAGAATTCGCGATGATTCGTGTTCCAGCTTCTTTTGACTTCGGAGATTCAGATGTCATTTGAAATCGACTGCCCGAACTGCGGGTGCCGGCCCGTGTGGGAGTATCACTACGGCGGGACGCCTCGCCAGCGGCCGGATGGCTCGGCGACCGAGCGGCAATGGGCGGAGTATCTCTACAACCGGCCGAACGTCGCCGGGGAGCAGACCGAGTGGTGGTATCACCGCTCCGCCTGCAAGCTGTGGTTCCTCGTTCGCCGAGACACTCGGACGAACCAAGTGCTGACAACCAAGCGGTTCGCTCCGCAAGAGGAGGCGTCGGGTGGCTGAGGATCACGGCAGCATCGAGTTTGAATTCGACGGACATCGCGTGCGCGCCGAGTCCGGTCAGACGGTCGCCGGCGCGCTGCATGCCGCGGGCGAGCACATCATCTCGCGGAGCTTCAAATATCACCGGCCGCGCGGGCTGTTGTGCATGTCGGGCCGCTGTCCGAATTGCATTTGCACGGTCGATGGCACTCCGAACGTCCGCATCTGCACGCAGGCCGCGAAGCCGGGCATGGTCGTGAAGTCGCAGAATGCGTGGCCGTCTGTGAAGTTCGACCTGCTCCGCATCTTCGACAAGCTGCACCGCTTCATGCCGGTCGGGTTTTACTACAAGCGCATGTACAAGCCGCGCTGGATGTGGCCGGTCTGGGAGAAAATTATCCGCCGCATTGCCGGCCTCGGCACAATCAACCGCGAGCACGGCGCGGAAGGCGTGTACGACAAACAGAATCTCTTCACCGACGTCGCCGTGATCGGCGGCGGCCTCGCGGGATTGAATGCGGCGCTCGCGGCCGCCGACGCGGGAGTGACCGTCACGCTCATCGACGAACAACCGGCACTCGGCGGACATTTGCGGCATGATCCGGAACTTGTGGAACCGATTAGTGACTTGATCCGCCGTGTGTCCGAACATCCGGCGATCACCGTGATCTCCTCGGCCGGCGTCTTCGGCTGCTACGAGGGAAACTATCTCGGCATTCAGCAAGGTCAGCGGATGATCCGGCTTCGCGCCGCTCAGGTGATCGTCGCGACGGGCTGCTGGGAGCGGCCGCTGATCTTCGAGAACAACGACTTGCCCGGCGTCATGCTGGCGAGTGGCGTGCAGCGGTTGCTGCATCTCGATCATTGTCAGTTCCCCGGCGAAGCGGTTGTTGTCACCGACAATGCTCAGGGCTATCGAGTCGCGAAGCAGCTCAAAGCCGCAGGTACGCGTGTCTCGGCAATTATCGATGTGCGAGACAATCCCTCGGAGACAGCCGACGGCATCCGCACGTTTCGCGGCCACACGATCATCTCGGCCAGCGGTTCGCGGCATGTGAATGGCGCGGTCATCGCGCCGCTCGCTGGACATCCACGGCAGTCGATTTCATGCCGCTGGATCGTACAGGCGGTGGGATTTACTCCCGCGAATTCGCTGCTGTACCAGAACGGCTGCAAGCTGCGATACGACGAGTCGCTCGATCAGGCGGCCGTGATCCAACACGCTCCGGCGATGCATTCGGCCGGCACGGTGAATGGCCTGCACGATCCACGCGATGCTGCATCGGACGGACAACGTGCAGGGTTGGCTGCGGCCGAAGCTCTGTGCTCTCCGTGCCTCAGTGTTTCAAACCCGTCGGTGGAAACCGCATTGGAAACACAGAGTCACAGAGGGGAGACAGCACCCATGTGCCATTACGTTTCCCCATCCGATGCGAAGAAAAAGTTCGTCTGCCTGTGCGAGGATGTCACCGAGAAGGACATCTGCGACGCGATCGACGAAGGCTACTCGAACATCGAGACGTTGAAGCGGTATTCGACGGTCAGCATGGGGCCGTGTCAGGGGAAGATGTGCCAATCGGCGTCGATTGCGATTTGTGCTCGGCACAACGGGCAGTCGATCGCGGAGACCGGCGTCACGACCGCTCGGCCGCCGGAGCAGCCGTTGCCGTTGGGTGTGCTCGCCGGGCGGACGTTGCATTTCTCGCTGATCCGTCGCACGCCGATGCACGCCTGGCACGAGCAGGCCGGGGCCAAGATGGGAGACGCCGGCAATTGGAAACGTCCACAGGTTTATTCGTCGGTTCCACAGGAATACGAAGCGGTGCGGCAACGAGCCGGACTGATTGACGTCTCGACGCTCGGCAAGATTGAGTTGCGCGGTGCGGACGTCGTCCAGTTTCTGGAATTCATCTACCCAAATCGGTTCGCGAACTTGAAGCTCGGCCGCGTGCGGTACGGAGTGATCTGCGATGACGCGGGTATTTTGTTGGACGACGGCACGATCGCGCGGTTGGGAGACGACCGATTCTTTCTGACGACCACAACCGGCAACGCGGATGCGATTGATAGTTGGTTCCGCTGGTGGCTGGCGGCTCGACCGGAGTGGGATGTGCGGATGACGAACGTGTCGGCCAGTTACGCCGCGATGAACCTCGCCGGTCCGCGCAGTCGCGAGGTTTTGAAGAAGCTGACCGACGCGGACCTCTCATCCGACGCGATGCCGTATCTCGCCGCCAGCGAATGCACGATCGCGGGCGTGTCGGTCATCGTGCTGCGAATCGGGTTCGTCGGCGAACTCGGCTACGAGATTCACGTCCCCAGCCAATTTGGATTGCACGTCTGGGAAGCGATCCTCGAAGCGGGCCGCGAGTTCTCGATCGCACCGTTCGGCCTCGAAGCTCAGCGAGTGCTGCGGTTGGAGAAGAAACATCTGCTGCCTGGGATCGACACCGACGCGCTCTCGAACCCGCTGGAAGCGGACCTGCCGTGGATCGTGAAGCTCGACAAGGCGGATTTCATCGGCAAGGAATCGCTGGCTCGTGCTCAGCAACGCGGTGATCGCAACAAGCTGATCGGCTTTCGATTGTCGGAACCGGTCGTGCCGGACCTCGCGTCACTGGTGCTCTGCGACGGCAAGCTCGGCGGACGGATCACGTCTTGCGGTTATTCACCGGCAGTGGGCGGGACGATCGGGTTGGCCTGGGTTCCGGCCAATCTCGCTGGCAACGGGCAGACGATTCAGATTCAAGTCAATGGGCGAACGATCCCGGCGGTTGTGCAGGACGAACCGTTCTACGATCCCAGCGGAGCGAAGTTGAAATCATGACACCGCCAATTGCTCGTGGACCGCTGCTCGAACGACATCGCCATTTGGAGGCGACTGTCGACGTGCTCGATGGTTGGCAAGTTGCTGTGCGATATCCGCCGCCGCCAGATCGAACGGGCAACGCGCTGGTCGATCTGTCGCATGTGCCGACGTTTGAGGTCAACGGATCGGAGACAGACGCGACACTGGTTTCGCTTTGCGGAGCCGAAGTGCCGTTGCGAACGATTCACAGCGGCGATGACCGGCATGTCTACCGTCTGGCTCCGAGCCGTGCGATCGTGTTTGGCAATGTCTCGCCGAGCACCGGTGCGATTGATGTCACCGGCGGTTGGACGTCACTCGCTTTGATCGGGCCAGATGCGGAGCGGATTCTAAACAAGGTCACGGCGGTCGATCTGCGCGAGCGGACTCTGCAGATGAACTCGTGTTGCCAGGGGCCGATCTTTGGAGTCAACACGCTGTTCGGCCGGTTCGCAGATCGGTTTGAATTGCATGTGTGCAGCGATTCGGTGGAGTTCTTTTGGGATGTCTTGATGGATGCGGGCGCGGAGTTTGGCTTGCGTCCGGCGGGCATCGAGTGGATGAGTGGTCGCGGCTGACAAACGGTATCTCGGCGGTCGGCCGGATGCCGATCACTGACAGCCGTGATTCCGTTTTTCGAGGATGATGAGGACCGGCATGGTTGCACAGCGAATGTGGCAAGAGCATGAACTCAAAGACCAGTACGACGTCGTCATTATCGGCGGCGGCGTGCATGGGTTGGCGACGGCGTACTATCTGACGCAGATGGGCGTGCGGAACATCGCGGTGCTGGAGGCGAAGTACGTTGGCTTCGGCGGGTCGGGGCGGAACACGGCGATTGTGCGCTCGAATTATCGCACGCCGGAGGGGATCGCGTTCTACGACTTGTCGGTCAAGCTGTACGAGCAGTTGGCGGCGGATCTCGAATTCAACGTCATGTTCTCGCAGCACGGGCATCTCACGCTGGCCCACAACGAGCGAGGCGTGACCGGTCTCACGGAGCGGGCCAACACGAACCAACTGATGGGAGTGAACTCGCGAATCATCTTCCCGGAAGAGATTCAGCGGATCGTGCCCGACTTGAACGTCTTCGGACACAGCCGCTTCCCGATTCAGGCGGCGTTGTATCACCCGCCCGGCGGCATCATCCGGCACGACGCGGTCGTGTGGGCGTTCGCTCGCGGAGTCGATCGGGGCGGCGGGCATGTCCATCAGAAGACCGAAGTCACCGGCATCGAAGTTCAGAACGGGCAGGTCGAGGCGGTCGTCACCAATCGCGGGCGGATCAAGACCAAGACGGTGCTCAACGCGACAGCCGGCTACGCGGGATTGATCAGCCGCATGGTCGGACTCGAAATCCCGATCGAGACGCATCCGCTGCAAGCGGCGGTGACCGAACCGCTCAAGCCATTTTTGAATTCGGTGATCGTCTCTTCGACCCTTCACGTTTACGTTTCGCAAACCGATCGCGGTGAACTGGTGCTCGGAGCCGAGGTCGATGACCACGCCAGCTACTCGCTGCGCGGCACGTTGTCGTTTCTCGAAGGGGCAGCAACGCATTTGTTGGAGTTGTTCCCGCACCTCGCGAATGTGAAAATCCTGCGGCAGTGGGCGGGACTGTGCGACATGACGCCCGATTACTCGCCAATCATGGGCGGGACGCCGGACGTCAAAGGCTTTTTGATGACCGTTGGCTGGGGCACCTACGGATTCAAGGCCGGCCCGGCGTCGGGCTATTTGATGGCCGAGTTGATCGCGTCAGGCAAGACACCGCCGAAGCTCGAACCGTTTGGGTTGACGCGGTTCTACGAAGACCGGCTCGTGGGCGAAAAAGCCGCTGCGTCGGTTTCGCACTGAGCCACCATCGAACGACGCTGAACGCTATTTCTCGACGATCTCCAGCACGACGAAGCTGTCGCCACCGTCTTCGAGGTTGCCGCTGGCCGAGGTGATGATCAGGGGCACGACATGTCGACCGGGTGGCAATCGTTCGGCCACTTGGAATTGCAACTCGACGCGAGCAGTTGCGTTCTCTGGAATCGAGATCTCGTGCGACCACGGTGACGTGCTTGAGCCGTGATCAAGCCGAAGCCGCAACGTCTCAGGCTGAGGCAACGGGTTGTCGATGAGCACGGTTGTCTTGGCGATCTCGCCGGCCGATGCGCGGATGAGCAGCGGTTCGACTTGGATGCGGCTGGGATTCCAATCGCGGCGGAAGCGGCCAGAGGGAGAGATCGCATCGGCGGCTTTCGCGGCGGCTTGGCCCCAGGCGACTCGACGACGAAAATCTTCGGCGTTGAAGACAAACGCTCCGCCGTGTTCGGCGAGCACCCAATCGGGTTTCGCATCGAGCACCGCTTGAGCGCTCTTGGCGTACAGGTCCGGCCAGCCGCGATTGCGTCCCGACCAACCTCCGCTGCCGGAGAATTGGTCGGCGTGGAAAAAGTTGTCGCCCGTGAAGAAACAGGTTCGGCCGTCGATCGTCGTTTGCAGTCCCATCGTGAAATACGTTTGGCCGGGGAAGTGTCGCACGGCGAACGAGAATTCACGCCAGGTTGCGGTCTCGTTCGCCTTCAGCCAGCGGTCGGTACGGATCGAGCGCGCATCGAGTCCGAAGGCGGTGACTCGGAACGGTTCGGCCATCGGTCGGGCGACGTCTTCGAGCGTCCAGACCTCGAACGACTCGCGATTCGGTAATTGATGCAGACCGACGTAGTGGTCGTTGTGCGCATGGCTGATCAGCACGACCTCAATGGGGCCGAGTTGTTCGTCGCGCTGCAAGCGGAGGATTTGATCGGCGAGCGTCGTTCCGAACGGATCGAAGACCGCGATCGGCCCGGCTTCCGAGCGGAGCACGAACGTGTTGCCGGTCAGAAACAGATGCGGCGAGAGTTTGGTCCACGGCTTCTCGCCAGCGGTCGCGACCTGCTCCTTGGCCAAGAACTCGTACTGCGGTTCCGCACCGAGATGCTGCTTGCTGAACCGCTCGAAGCTCTTCAGGAATCCAGCTTCGTCGACGAGCTTCGCGGTCTCTTCGAGAGCGACGACGATGCCCTCTCGCAACACCGGCCCGTGTTCCGGGCAGAGCATTCGCGGGCGATGTGTCGCCAATTTGCGGAGCGATTCGGCAGCGGACTTGAGGCCAGTGTCCGTCCAATGATCCCAGTCGGTTGTGTACGGCGACCACAGTTTGCCGCGCGTTGTGAACGCATCGCCGCAGAAGATGATCTCGTCCGCGTTGTCGGTTTGTTCGGAGCGACGTTTCGCGGCGAAGGCGACGTGATCGCGGCTGTGGCCGGGGGCCGCGAGAACGGTCAATCGCCAGCCGCGCCACTCGATCGTCTGTTCGTCTTCGAGCGAGCACTCGACCTCGTCGATGCCCTGCGGATGGACGAGGTAATTGAAAGCGTTGAAGGTTCGGTCTCGCAAACCGGGTTCTTTGCCGGCGACGAGTTCCGGAAGGCAGGCACTCCAAAAGCGCTTCACGCCGTCGCGGCTCAACCATTCGGCCGATGCCTTCGGAGCCTGCACAGACACGCCGGCAGCAATCAGCTCGCGAGTCAGTGCACTCGTGTCGCGGTGATGATGCGTCAGCAAGCAAAGTTCGACCTTGGTTTTCAACTCGCGCCAGTCCATGCCACGTGCGGCTCCGATGAGCAACGCGGCATCGCCATCAATCAGCGCGTATCCGCAGGGCAACCCGGTCGATTGCCAGACTCCCGGCGCGATCTCGCGCCAGTGCGAGTTGCTCGGTTCACCGCGCACCAGCCAGACGGTCGCGAGCAACAGGCTCACACAGAACGTCGCGGCGAGCAGCTTGCGCATCCTCGATCTCCTTCGGCGCTCAGCGCTGCGCGATCGGGCGAAACGCGCGAGTCGCCGGCCCGATGTAGTCGGCCGTCGGGCGGATCAGGCGATTGTCGGCTCGTTGTTCGATGACGTGCGCCGCCCAGCCGGCGGTGCGGGCGAAGACGAACAGCGGGGTGAACAGTGGCGTTGGGATGTCCAAGAACCGATAGGCCGACGCGGCATAAAAATCGAGATTCGGAAACAGTTTCTTTTCGCATCGCAAGACTTGTTCGATGCGTTCCGAAACGGCGAACAGTCGCGTGTCACCAGCAGCCAGAGATAAGCGTCGGCTCCATTCCTTGATGACGTCGGAGCGCGGGTCGCGGTCTCGATAGACGCGATGGCCGAACCCCATGATTTTTTCTTTGCGGCTCAGAGCGGCGAGCACACCTTGTTCGGCTTGATCGGGATCGGCGAAGCGTTCGATGAGTTCCATCGCTTGTTCGTTGGCTCCGCCGTGCAGCGAGCCTCGCAGCGTTCCGATGCCCGAAGTGATCGCCGAATAGAAATCGGACAGCGTCGAAGCGGTGACTCGCGCGGCGAACGTCGAGGCATTGAATTCGTGCTCGGCGTAGAGCGTGAACGACGCATCCAACGCTCGGCAATGCTCGGCGGCGGGGTGAACTCCGTGCAGCAGGTGCAGGAAGTGACCGGCCATCGTCGGTTCCGGCGATTCCGTGTCGATGCGGTTTCCCGACCGGGCGAAGTGGTGCCAGTACGCCAGCGCCGACGGAAAGATCGCCAGTAACCGCTCGGCGACGCGATACTGATCGGCAGCGGATTGTTCGGGTTCCAGACAGCCGAGCGCCGAGCAGGCCGTTCGCAACACGTCCATCGGGTGAGCCGACTCCGGCAGTTGTGCGAGTACCGCTTTCAACTGCGCGGGCAGCCCACGCTGCGATTGCAGACGAGCCAAGAACTCGTCCAGTTCGTGCTGGTTCGGTAGTTCGCCGTACAGCAGCAACCAGGCCACTTCTTCAAAGATTGCGTGTTCCGCGAGGTCTTCGATCGAGTACCCGCGATAGGTCAGTCCCGCGCCTTCTTTGCCGACAGTGCTCAGAGCCGTCTGGCCGGCGACGATCCCTTCGAGGCCGGTGGACTTGGTCGAGTTGCTCATGGTCGTTCTCCAGGATGCGGGCGGCGTTTGATTGCTACTCGACACGATAATTTAAGACATCGTACAGCTCGGCACGCGATTGCAACTGGTGGATCAGGTCGCGTTGCGTGCCACATTGTCGCAGCGTTGCGTAGGTCATCACCGCCGCGGCACTCATCGCGCGGAATGCAGTCAGCGGGTACAGAGCCAGCCGCACGCCGGCTTCTCGCAACTCGTCGAGCGTGAAGAGTGGTGTCTTGCCGAACTCGGTCAGGTTCGCCAACACAGGCACCGACACCGCCGAAGTGAATTGGCGATATTCGTCCAGCGTTGTCAGAGCCTCGGCGAAGACCATGTCGGCTCCGGCGGTGACGTACTGACCCGCGCGGTCGATCGCGGCCGGCAGCCCCTCGACCGCCGCGGCGTCGGTGCGAGCCATCACGACGAAGCCAGGATCGGTGCGCGCATCGATCGCGGCTTTCACGCGATCGACCATCTCACCGGCCGAGACCAATTGTTTGCCGGGAAGATGTCCGCAGCGTTTGCGATCGACTTGGTCTTCGAGATGAATGGCCGCGACGCCGATGCGGATCATCTCGCGCACGGTCTGAGCCATGTCGCCGAACCCTGTGTCGACATCGACCAGCAGCGGCAACGACGTCGCGCTGATGATGCGACGAGCGTCCTCCACGACATCGGCCAGTGTCGTGATTCCGACGTCGGGGACTCCGAACGAAGCATTCGCGACGCCGGCTCCGGAAAGATACAGCGAGCGAAATCCGGCTCGTTCAGCCAGCAACGCGCCGTAAGCGTTGATCGTCCCGACGACCTGCAACGGACGTTCGGCATCCACGGCAGCGCGAAAGAGCAGGCCCGGAGAATTGGTGGCGGATGAAGCGTGCATGAGTTACCCAGGACCGTGACCGACAAAACGGCTCGCGAGCAGTATATTCCCGCCGCCGCCGAGTAGCGTGCTCGGCGGGCAAATGTCCCTGCCAAAGTTTTCTCTTTCGACAAGACTGACCATGACCGCGAGTCCTTCTTCGTTCCCCCCGGATGCCTTGCTGGCCGAGATTGCCGACTACGTCACCACCGCGAGAGCCTTCAGTGACGAAGCCCAAGCGACCGCGAGGCTGTGTTTAATGGACAGCCTCGGCTGTGCGTTGCTCGCGCTCAATTTCCCCGAATGCACGAAGCTATTGGGGCCAGTTGTGCCGAACGCGGTATTGCTCAGCGGTGCGCGCGTCATCGGCACGGATTGGAAACTGGACCCGATGCAGGCGGCGTTCAATCTCGGCACGATGATTCGCTGGCTCGATTACAACGACACCTGGCTGGCCGCCGAGTGGGGTCATCCGTCCGACAACTTCGGCGGCATCTTGGCGACGGCCGACTATCTCAGTCGTCAACGTGCCGCCGGTGGCAAGCCGCCGCTGACCGTGCGCGACGTCCTGTCCGCTGCGATTCAGGCCTATGAAATTCAGGGAGTGCTCGCGTTGGAGAATGCCTTCAACCGAGTCGGTCTCGATCATGTGATCCTCGTGCGGATCGCGACGACGGCCGTCGTCACGCGGATGCTGGGAGGCTCGCGGCAGCAAGTGCTCGACGCGGTCAGCAATGCGTGGCTGGATGGCGGAGCGTTGCGAACGTATCGGCATTGGCCGAACACCGGCTCGCGCAAGAGCTGGGCGGCTGGCGATGCGACTCGGCGCGGCGTGCAATTCGCGCTGTGGACGATGGCCGGAGAGATGGGTTATGCGACCGCGCTTTCGGCGAAGCAGTGGGGCTTTCAGGATGTCGCCATGCGCGGCAAGCCGCTCGTGCTTGGACGTCCGCTGGACAGTTACGTGATGGAGAATGTCCTTTTCAAAGTTTCGTACCCGGCGGAGTTTCACGCTCAAACGGCAGTCGAAGCGGCAGTCACATTGCATCCGCAGGTGCGCGACCGTTGGCCGGACATCGCGAGCATTCGCATCGAGACGCACGAGTCGGCGTTGCGAATCATCAGCAAGACCGGCCCGCTGCGAAACCCGGCCGATCGCGATCACTGCTTGCAATACATGGTCGCCGTCGCTCTGCGGCGTGGCACACTGATCGCCGAAGACTACGAAGACGTGGCCGCCGCCGATCCGCTGATCGACCAGCTTCGCGATCGGATGGAAGTCGTCGAGGAACCTCGCTACTCGCGCGAGTACCTCGATCCCGACAAACGCTCGATCGCAAACGCCATTCAGATCACGTTCGTCGACGGTTCGACGACCGAGCGGGTCGAAGTCGAGTACCCGATCGGCCATCGCCGCCGTCGCTCGGACGCCGTGCCGCTATTGCGAGACAAGTTTCAGCACAACGCCGAGACTCGCTTTTCACCAGATCGTGTCCACCGACTGCTTGACCTGTTCGCCGAAGCGCATCGGCTCGATGCGTTGCCGGTTCACGAATTCATCAACTTGTTCGCGGGATCGGGAAAGTAACCCGAAGCTCTCTCTCTCTCTCTGGCGCTTCGGGTTCGTTTGGTGGCGGCTACACTCCGAGCGGGAGGGCTAGTGAATTGTCCACGCAACGTGATCTGATTCGCGATCTGGAACAGCAGGAACAGCAGCTTCGCGAAGGAGGCCGCGAGGCCGGAGTCGCTCGGCAGCGCAAGCTCGGTCGGCTGACGGCTCGCGAGCGGATCGCGGAGTTGCTCGATCCCGGTACGCCGTTCCGCGAACTCGGTCTGTGGTCGGCATGGGGCATGTACTCGGAATGGGGTGACGTGCCGGCGGCCGGAGTGGTCGTCGGACTCGGACACATCAGCGGTCGGCCGTGTGTCGTGATTGCAAACGATGCGACAGTCAAAGCCGGAGCGATGTTTCCGCAGTCGGTCAAGAAAGTTTTGCGAGCACAACGCATCGCCGCTCGCTTTCGACTGCCGGTCGTGTACCTCGTCGATTCGGCGGGCGTGTTCCTGCCTCTGCAAGACGAGGTCTTTCCGGACGAGGACGACTTCGGCCGCATCTTTCGCAACAACGCGGTCCTCTCGGCCGAAGGCATCCCGCAGTACGCGGCCGTGATGGGCAACTGCGTCGCCGGCGGAGCGTACTTGCCCGTGCTCTGTGACACCGTCGTGATGACCGAAGGGAGTCAGCTCTTTCTGGCCGGTCCCGCGCTGGTGAAAGCGGCGATCGGACAAGAGGCTGATCCCGAAGAACTCGGCGGCGCGGAGATGCACGCGGCGATCAGCGGCACGATCGACTTCCGTGAACCGGACGATCACGCCGCGCTGGTTCGACTGCGACGGTTGCTCGACCTGCTTGCTGACGAGCGCATGAACATTGTCGAAACCGACACTGTCCCCGCTCGCGATCCGAGCGAACTTCTCGATCTCGTGCCGACCGACGGTCGCTCCGAATACGACATGCGGCATGTGCTGGAGTGCCTCGTCGATCGGGACTCGCTGCAAGAATTCAAACCGGAGTACGGCCAGACGATCGTCGCGGCGTTCGCGAAGATCGGCGGGCACTCGGTCGGGATCGTGGCCAATCAGCGGACGCGCAGCAAATCGCGCCGCGGCGAACTCGAATACGGCGGCGTGCTGTATCCCGACAGCGCCGAGAAGGCCGCTCGCTTCATCATGGACTGCAACCAATCCGGCCTGCCGCTGATCTTCCTGCAAGACGTGCAGGGCTTCATGGTCGGCAAACAGGCCGAGCAATCCGGCATCATTCGCGCCGGGGCGAAGCTGGTGAACGTCGTCAGCAACTCGGTCGTGCCGAAGCTGACTGTTATCGTTGGCGGCTCGTTCGGAGCCGGCAACTACGCACTGTGCGGCAAAGCCTACGATCCATGGCTGATCCTCGCCTGGCCGAGTGCTCGCTATGCCGTGATGGGAGCACAACAAGCAGCCGAAACGCTGCTGACGCTGCGAGTCCGCGACGCCGAACGTGGAGGACGAAAACTCGCCGATTCAGAAGTTGCCGACTTGCGCGATTCGATCCGGCAGAGCTACGAACAACAAACCGACATTCGTTACGGAGCCGCTCGCGGTTGGGTGGACGCGATCATCTCGCCGGTCGAAACCCGCGCGTGGCTGAAGCTGGCGCTGGATGTGCTGCCAAGCCAGAACGCAAAGCCGCCGTTTCGAACCGGCGTGTGGCAGGTGTGAAGGAGTCTGAAATGTCGTCCGTCGTTCGCATCGGCAACGCCCAAGGCTTCTGGGGTGATCGCGGCAGCGCGGCGGCGGAGCTGTTGGCTCGCGAGCCGGAGCTGGACTACTTGACGCTCGATTATCTGGCCGAAGTGTCGCTGTCGATCATGGCTGTGCAACGAGATCGAGATCCGAATGCGGGCTTCGCGCGGGACTTCGTCGAGGTCGTGCGATCACTGGCGGATTATTTCAAGAGCGGTGGCCGCTGCCGAATCGTGACGAACGCGGGCGGGCTGAATCCTCACGATTGCGCGGCGGCGTGCGTCGCAGTCCTCGCTCAAGCGGGATGTCCTCCGCTGACCATCGCTGTGGTGAACGGTGACGACGTGCTGGAGGTGCTGCGCGCGACGGAAGTGGACGAGACTGCAAATTGCCGATTTGAGAATCTTGATTCGGGTCTGCCGTTGTCCGCTGTGCGAGATCGACTTGTCACGGCGAATGCGTACGTCGGTGCAGTTCCGATTGTCGAAGCGTTGCGACTCGGGGCGGACATCGTCATCACTGGCCGGATTGCGGATCCGTCATTAACGGTGGCTCCGTGTGTGCAGCATTTCGGCTGGTCACTGACCGATTGGGATCGGCTGGCGGGAGCGACCGTTGCCGGGCATTTGATCGAATGCGGCGTGCAAGTCACGGGTGGCATCTCGACCGATTGGCTGGAGATGCCGGACGCGGCGGACCTCAGTTTTCCGATTGTCGAAGTGGCCGAAGACGGATCGTGCGTCGTCACCAAACCGACGGAAACCGGTGGCTGCGTCGATGAGCGGACGGTCAAAGAACAGCTCGTCTACGAGATTGGCAATCCGGACGAGTACCTCAGTCCCGATGTCACGGTCTCGTTTCAATCGCTGACGGTTCAGGACTTGGGTGACGATCGAGTTCGAGTCAGCGGCGCTCGCGGACGACCGGCTCCGCAATCGTTGAAAGTCAGCGCGACGTATCGCGACGGCTTCCGAGCGGCCGGGACACTGACGATCTTCGGCCGAAACGCGGTGACTAAAGCTCGCCGCGCTGGCGAGGTCGTGCTGCAACGGGTTCGCAGCGCGGGTTTCGAGTTGCGGGATTCGTTCATCGAGTGTCTCGGAACCGGCGCGAGCGTGCCCGCTGTGCCGAGCCGCATCGACGAATCGCAGTTTCTCGAAACCGTCCTGCGAATCGCCGTCGAAGCCGATGATTGCTCGGCAGTCGAATGCTTCGCTCGCGAGCTGATGCCGCTGGTCACCGCCGGTCCGCAAGGGACAACTGGCTACGCCGAGGGCCGGCCGCATCCGCATCCAGTCTTCCGATATTGGCCCTGTCTGATCGACCGCGACCGCGTCCATCCTCGCGTCGAATTGGTTTCTGAGGGAGCCCGTAGGATGGGACCAGCGCCGCGCCGGACCACCGCGATTGTCCCGAATGGTGAGCCGGCGCCGCGCTGGTCCCTCCCAACGGCAGAGCCGCCGCAGCGACTCGGCGATCTTGCGTACGCGCGGAGCGGCGACAAAGGGACTGGAGCCAACATCGGCGTCGTGGCCCGCACGCCGGAGAACTACGACATGCTGCTCGCTCAACTGACCGCCGAGCGCGTCGGCGAATTCTTCGCCTCGATGGGGGTTCTGGAAGTGATCCGCTACGAGTTGCCGAACTTGCACGCACTCAACTTTGTGGTGAAGGGCATTTTGTCTCGGCCGCTGCGAGTCGATGCCCAAGGCAAGGCGCTCGGCCAAGCGTTGCTGGAGTTGCCTTGGGGAGATCAGCCATGACGACAGCATTCGTTTTTGTCGAACCGCTGGAGCCGGGCGTTTCGATCGTCACCTTGAATCGTCCGGAACGGCGGAACGCGCTGAGCATCGCTCTGATGCGTGAGTTGTGTGAGGCGATTCAGAGTCTGGCTGCCGATCCGCGCGAGCGGGTGCTGATTCTGCGCGGTGCGGGACCAGCGTTTTGCGCGGGGTTGGATTTGCAGGAGGCGGCAGACCCGCAGTTGATCGAATCGTCCGCCGATTCCGTGAAACGATTACTGAACACGATTCGGGAAACGTCGTTGATCACGATCTGTGCGGCACATGGGGGTGCAATCGCCGGTGGAGCGGGGGTAATGGCCGCATGCGATCTGGCCGTCGCGGCGGATGATCTCAAGGTCGGTTTTCCGGAAGTGCGACGCGGATTGGTGCCGGCGTTGGTTTCGACCGTGCTTTGCGGCAAGCTGTGCGACAGCGACGTGCGCGAACTGTTTTTGCTCGGCGAATTGATCTCGGCGGAGCGAGCGCGTGAGATCGGCCTCGTGCAGCGCGTCGTGCCGGCTTCGGAAGTTCTCGACGAAGCTCAGCGGTTGGCACGGACGATTCTCTTGGGCGGACCAGAGTCCGTGCGGCAAACGAAACGACTGCTCAATCTGCACGCGAATGTCGAAGCGGACGAGCGGGTCGAGGAATTCATTGCCTCGCACTTGCAGGCCCGCCGCAGCGAAGAGGCTCGCGAAGGAGCAGCGGCGTTTCTGGAAAAGCGACCTCTGAGTTGGACTCCGTCAATAGGGACGACACCATGAACGCGACCAGTTCGCAAACCGATTTTCGCCAGCAGCGTGAACAGCAAATGAATCAGGCCGAAGAGTTGCTCGCCTCGGTGCCGGAACGGCTCGGCATCGGCAAAGGGCTGTTCTGGGGCAAGTTCGTCGCCGATTGGATTTTTCCGTACCCGCGACTCTCCGATGCCGAGCAATCGCGAGTCGATCAGTCGTTGTCGGAGCTGACGCAATTCTGCGACGAGCATCTCGATGCGGAACGAATCGACCGCGAGGCGGACATCCCGCGTGACGTGATCGACGGGTTGGCGCGGCTCGGCGTGCTGGGGATGACGGCTCCGGCCGAAGTCGGCGGTCGCGGCTTCTCGCAGATGGCGTATTGCCGAATCCTCGAAGAGATCGGCGGCCGCTGCAGTGCGACGTCGATCTTCGTCAACGCGCATCATTCGATCGGCATCCGCGCGCTACTACTGTTCGGCACCGCCGAGCAGAAACGGCGCTGGCTGCCCGAACTCGTGAGCGCTCAGAAGCTCGCGGCGTTCGCACTCACGGAGCCGGAGGCCGGTTCGGATGCGTCGAATGTGCAAACCTCCGCGACGCCGACCGACGATGGGCACTTCGTGCTCAACGGCGAGAAGCGATACATCACCAACGGTGCGATCGCCGACGTCCTGACCGTGATGGCTCGCACGCCGAACGCCGGTCGCAGCGGCACATCGGTCACGGCGTTTCTGGTCACTCCCGACATGCCGGGCTTCCGAGTCGTTGAAGCCCGCATGCCGAAGGTCGGCATTCGCGGGACCGCGACCGCTCGGCTGGCGTTCGAGAACATGCGCGTCCCGGCCGCCAACATTCTCGGCCCGCTCGGCAAAGGACTAAAAGTCGCGCTGACGGTGCTCGACTTCGGCCGCACGACCTTCGGAGCCTGCTGTACCGGCGCGGCGAAGTCGTGTCTGCGTCTCGCGACCGAGCACGCGCGGACGCGGCGTCAGTTCGGCCGCACGCTCGGCGAGTTTGAGCTCGTGCAAAAAAAACTCGCTCGCATGGCCGCGTGGACCTACGCGATGGAAGCGATGACGACCATCACCGCCAGCCTGATCGACCGTGGCCTCGAGGACTACATGCTCGAAACCGCGATGCTGAAGGTCTACAGCACCGAAGTCCTGTGGACGATGGTGAACGACGCGTTTCAAATTCACGGCGGAGCCGCGTACTTCACCGACCGGCCGCTCGAACGAATGCTGCGCGACGCCCGCATCAACCAGATCGGCGAAGGGGCGAACGAAGTGCTGACGTCGTTCATCGCGTTGACCGGGCTGCGAGGGCCGGGCCTGCGATTGAAGAGCGTGGCCGATGCTGCAAAACGCCCGTGGAGCGGCTTGGGAATCATCGGTCGCTTCGTTTCGGATCAAGTCGCGTTTCGCCTGCAAACTCCGGCGATTTCCGTGCGTTCGCCGCTGTTGCGGCCGGCAGCCGATGACCTCGGTCGCCGTATTCATCGGCTGGGACTCGCCGCGCAGCGAACTTTGTTCCGGCATCGCGAAGAGGTTTTGGAGCGACAGCTCGACCAGGAACGACTGGCTTGGTCGGCGATGGAGCTGTTCGCATCGGCTTGCGTGCTCAGTCGGATTGACTCCGAATTGATTGACTCGCGATTGTCGCCGGACGAGTTGGATCGTCGCGTGAAGACAGCGACCTATTTCCTGTCGATGTCAACCCGGCGAATTGACGACGAGTTGAAGGCTCTGAAGAACAACGACGACGCGCAGTTGCGAGCCGCCGGAACCGGGCTCTGATTCTTCACCGCGGCCCCATTCGCATCGCCCCGTCGATTCGCACGACGGTGCCGTTCAGCATTCGGTTTTCAAAGGCGTGTTCGACGAGCGCCGCGAACTCATCCGGATGTCCGAGACGTGCCGGAAACGGAATCTGCTCGGCCAGCGATTTACGAACCGCTTCGGGAGCGGCTTGCACCATCGGCGTCTCGAACACGCCGGGAGCGATACTGACGACGCGAATTCCGGAACGGGCCAAGTCGCGAGCCAGCGGCAACGTCATCGAGGCGACCCCGCCCTTCGAGGCCGAGTACGCCGCTTGCCCGATCTGTCCTTCTTCCGCCGCGACGGACGACGTCATGACGATCACGCCTCGCTCGCCATCGAGGCCGGGCGGTTGTTTCGCGATCGCTTCCGCCGCGAGCCGCACGACGTTGAACGTGCCGACCAAGTTGATGTTGATGACTCGCTGAAACGCTTCAAGCGATGCCGCACCGTTACGGCCGACGGCTCGTTCGGCTTGCAGAATTCCAGCACAGGTGATGGCCCCGTGCAGTCCGCCGAACTGTTGCTCCGCGAGTGCGACCGCTCGCCGCACATCGGCTTCGGACGTGACATCCGTGGGAGCGAATGCGGCCTGCGATCCGAGCGAATCGGCCAGCGTCTTTCCCGCTTCGGACAAGTCCGCAATCACGACGTTCGCGCCGTGGCCGACCAATCGCCGCACGCACGCGGCACCCAATCCGGAACTGCCGCCGGAAATCAGAATCGTGCGGCCAGAGACATCCATGTTGTTACCTCACGGCTTGGTTGACGATCTCGACCGCTCGCGCGCACAAGGCATGAGCCGTGTCGCTGGTGGGAGCTTCGGCGATGACGCGGATGATCGGCTCGGTGTTGCTGGCTCGGACTTGCACCCAGCGATCGGGCCAGTCGAGCCGCAAGCCGTCACCTTCTTGAGCAGTCGCGTCGCCGAACTCGGATCGCAGCGCATCGCACGCCGCGCCGACACGTTCGCGCGGACATTCGAGTTTGCCTTTCACGATCGTGTACTGCGGCAGCGAGTCGGCCCAAGCCGAGAGTTTGCGGCCACCTGTTGCCAGTCCATTCAGGACGTAGGCAATGGACGCGAAACTGTCGCGGACGAAACCGACTTGCGGGTCGATGACGCCGCCGTTTCCTTCGCCGCCGAAGACCGCTCCGACTTCGTTCATTTTGGTGACGACGTTCGCCTCGCCGACGTGCGAGCGGAAGAACGGGCAGCCATGCTTGGCCGCGACGTCGGCGGTGACTCGGCTGGTCGAGCCGTTGACGACGAACGGCCCTTTGCGAGTCGCCAGCACGAAGTCGGCACACAACGCGAGTGTCAGTTCCTCGCCGATGTAGCGACCAGTTTCATCGACAATCGCCAGCCGGTCGGCGTCTGGGTCTTGCGCGAAACCGACATCGGCTCCGAGTTGTTTCACCACGGCACACAGCCCTGTGAGGTTGTCCGCGATCGGCTCCGGCACATGTTCGAAACGCCCATCGGGCGCGCCGCCGAGCACGGTGACATCGCAGCCGAGCGCATCGAGCAACTGCGGCGTCGCGACTCCGCCGGAACCGTGGTTACAGTCGAGCACAACTTTAAATCGCCGACTCCGAATCGCCGCGACATCGACCAGCGAGAGCACTCGCTCGATGTGCGGAGCCGCAGCGTTGCCGAGCACTTCGACCGTGCCGAGTTTCTCCCAGCCGATCAGCTTGAATGACTTGCCGTTGAGGATGCGGAGCAACTCTTCGCCTTGAGTTGCGTTCAAGACCGCACCCGCGCGCGAGAACGGTTTCAGTCCGTTCCATTGAATCAGATTGTGACTCGCGGTGATCTGCAGTCCGCCGGCGGCGTTGTGATATCGCACGAGCACTCCGCAGGTCGGCGTCGTCGCGATTCCGGCATCGAGCACCCTGCAACCCGTGGCGAGCAATCCCGCCACGACCGAGTGCCGGACCATCTCGCCGGTCGAGCGTCCGTCGCGCGAAAGAATGACAGTCCCGCCGTTGGCCAGTGTGCCCAGCGCCATCGCGAACTCGACCAGGAACTGCGGATCGAGCCCGTCGCCGATCACACCTCGCAGGCCAGAGATGCTCAGAATCCGTTGGGGCATGAAGTTCTCCGTGAGTTTCGTGGCTGCTGAGACAACTCACTGCAAAGTGCAGTGCGAATAGTGCAAAGTGAAAAATACTGGCTACTGTCAAACACTTTGCACTTTGCAGTCTTCACTCGGCACTTTGCACTGTGCTCCTCTTCCGTTATCAGAACAGCCGGTTGTAGCCATTCAGCGCCGCGACTCGGTATGCCTCGGCCATCGTTGGATAGTTGAACGTCGTGTTGATGAAATACATCAGCGAGTTGTTTGGCTTCGGCTGAGCCATGATCGCCTGGCCGATGTGGATGATTTCGCTGGCGTTCGCTCCGAAGCAGTGAATACCGAGCACCTCCAGCGTCTCTCGGTGGAAGAGGATTTTCAGCATCCCGACTGTTTGGCCGGTGATCTGCGCGCGGGCGATGCTTTTGAAGTGCGCGTGGCCGACCTCGTAGGGAACTTTGGACTCGGTCAACTCGCGTTCGGTCTTGCCGAGCGAACTGATCTCCGGGCTGGTGAAGATTCCGGTGGGGATGACCAGCGACGGAGTCGGCGCGGATTCCTCGCCGAGGATCATCGTGGCGGCGTATCGCCCTTGGTTGTATGCAGCACTCGCCAAGGCCGGCGGGCCGATCACGTCGCCGACCGCGTAGATGTGCGGCACTGTCGTTTGCATGTGTTCGTTGACCGGGATGTTGCCGCGCGCGTCGGGTTGTACGCCGATCGCTTCCAGGCCGAGTCCATCCGAGTTGCCGGTGCGGCCGGCGGCCCACAGCAGCACGTCGGTCTTGAGTTGCTTTCCCGACTTGAGGTGCAGGATGGCACCGTCGTCACACGGTTCGACGTGATCGTACTCTTCGCGGTGGCGGATGATGACGCCACGTTCGCGCAGGTGATAACTCAGAGCATCGACGATCTCTTCATCCAAAAAGTCGAGCAGTCGGTCGCGCGTATCGACCAGGTTCACCTTGATTTCGAGGTTGCGGAACATCGACGCGTACTCGCAGCCAATGATGCCCGCCCCATAAATTGTGATCGACTTCACATGAAAGTCGACGTTAAAAATTGTGTCGCTGTCGAAGATGCGCGGATGTTTGAAATCGAGTTCCGGTGGGTGGTACGGCCGAGCTCCCGTCGCGATGACAAACGATTGTCCGCGGACGATGCAGCGCGAGCCGTCCTCCTCGACGGCTTCGACGGCGTGCTGGTCGAGAAACTTTGCCTGACCGTGGATGATCGGGATGTCGTTGCGGTCGTAGAAGGTCGTCCGCATTTTGACTTGCTGGTCGATCACGGACTTGGCCCGCCGCCGCAATTCAGGGATCAGGAAGTTGGCGGTGATTCCATGCTCGCGGAACAGGACGTTGTTGTTGACCTCGGCCATCTGAAAAATGGCGTGCCGCAGCGTCTTGCTGGGAATCGTGCCGTGATGCGTGCAGTTGCCGCCGACCGCAGGATCCCGCTCAATGACAGCGACGGAGCGGCCATTCTTGACCGCCTGCATGGCGGCTCCTTCGCCACCTGGGCCGGTGCCGATGACCACGACGTCGTATTCACTCGCAAGTTCGGGCATGGAGATTCGCCAAATCAACTGATAGAAGGATTCACGTTCGACCTTCGGCAGTCTCGCCACTTTTGCAAATTGAGCAAGGCATGAATGTGACGCACGCGGCTCGCGTGCGATGGATGGTCGGAACCAAACGCTCCAAAGGCCATTGTCGCACGCGAGCCGCGTGCGCCACAGAAGTGTGAGCTGACTCGTGACGAACAACAGATCTGTTCCGACTCACGGCACGCTGCTGGGCCTCGATTACGGCACGAAGCGGATCGGCGTCTCGGTTTCGACCCCCGATCAGTCGATTGCCAGTCCGCTAGAAAACTACACGCGACGCAACCCGGCCGAAGATGCGGCGTTCGTGAATCGACTCGCGGTCGAATATCAAGCTGTCGGTTTGGTCGTCGGTCTGCCGGTTCACATGAGCGGCGATGAAGGGACGAAGGCTCGCGAGGCGCGGGCCTTCGGTGAGTGGGCCGGAAACGCCTGCGGTCTGCCGGTCGTGTTCTGGGACGAACGCTATTCGTCCGCGATGGCCGAGTTGTATCTGCAACAAGCCGAGGTCAGCCTCAAGAAGAAAAAGCAGCGGCTCGACAAGGTCGCCGCTCAGGTGATGCTGCAAGCGTTTCTCGACAGCGACGACCGAGCCGCCGCTCCTGGACGCTGGCCGAACTGATTGTGCGGATCGTGCGGGTTGTGCTTGGCGACGACGACCGCCGATGCTCAGTCGGAACTGTGAAGTGCTCCGCTCGACCGGTAGGATTCCTGGAGTGCGGTGGCCCGACATCGCACTCCAGGGAGTTTCCCGCACGGTGGCGATCACAAACGTTTGAACTAGTCGGCCGCGATGCACTACGCGCCTGAATCGCCGCGAGAATTCCTGCCCGAAGCCGGCGTCAATTCCGCCGGCCGCGCGGAGAATTTCCATTACCGCTCGGCCCCGATTTATCTGCTGACGGCGGCCGTCGGAGTCTTGCTGCTGGCCGATGTCGCGTTGGGGATCGCCTGGGGAACTGCCGGAGCTTCACCAACCTTCGTGCCGAACGCCGATTGGCAATCGAAGCTGTTAGCGACTCAAACTTTGTTCGGCTTTCGACTGGCGTTGTTGGCGGCAGTGCTCGGCGGCGCGAGGATTTTGTATCAGACGCTCGACGGTCTGTTGTCTGGCCGAGTTGGCGCGGACCTCGCGCTGACGATCGCGTGCCTGGCGGCGATCGTGCTTGGCGAACACACGACTGCTGCGCTGGTCGTGTTCATCGCGCTGTGTGGCGAGAGCATCGAAGGCTACACGGTCGATCGCGCGCAGCGGGCGATCCGCCGCATCTTTCAATTGTGCCCGCGCACGGCGCGAGTGCTCGTCGGGGATGACGAACAGGAAGTCCCGCTCGAACAGGTGATCGCGGGCGACTCGGTCGTCGTTCGGCCCGGAGAACGGATTCCGGTGGATGGCGTCGTTGTGGCCGGGCAATCGGCGGTCGATCAAAGTGCTCTGACAGGCGAGAGCGTGCCGGCCGACAAAGCGGTCGGCGACAACGTCTTTGCCGGAACGCTGAATCAGCTCGGAGCGTTGCAGATCACGGCCGCTCAAGTCGGCGCGCAAACAACGCTCGCGCAGATTGTCGAGCTGGTCGGCCAAGCCACGCAACGCAAAGCGTCACTCGAACGGACGGCGGATCGGCTGGCTCGCTGGTTCCTGCCGGTCGTGCTGGGCGTGGCCGCGCTGACACTGATCGGTTGGCGAATCGCCAGCGGTTCGTGGTCCGCCGGATATTTGCCGGCCTTGAGCGTGTTGGTCGTCGCGTGCCCGTGCCCATTGATTCTGGCGACGCCGAGCGCGGTGATGGCCGCGATGGCGTGGCTCGCGCGAGCGGGAGTTGTCGTGAAAGGCTCGGTCGCGCTCGAACGCTTGGCGTCGATCGACACGATCGTCTTCGACAAAACTGGCACGCTGACTCGCGGCGAATTGGCGGTTGGGGACATGCTGTTGTGGGGCAAGTTTTCAACCTGCCCGCCTTCTGAGTCCGTGCAGGTTGAAAACCTGCCCCACGACGAAACCGACTTGCTGCGTCTCGCGGCGATCGCCGAGAAACGCAGCGAGCATCCGATTGCTCGCGTGCTCGTCCGAGAAGCGGAGGCCCGACACTGCGTCTTCACGGGGGCCGACGAATTGACGGCTCATCCCGGAGCGGGCGTGATCGCGACTGTGCGAGGCGAACAACTCGGAGTGTGGTCGAACGTGAGACCGGAAATCTCAAATCTCAAATCTCAAATCACGGTCGGCAACCGACGGTTGATGGCAGAGCAAGGCATCGAAATCCCGGCCGAGTTGGAGCAGCGAGTCGGCGAGTTGGAGCAACAAGGCCAATCGATGTTGCTGATCGCGCTCGAACAAACGCTGCTCGGCGCGATTGGATTGCGCGACGTCGCGCGATCGGAAACGGAAGCTGTCCTGCAAGAGCTGCGTGACGCCGGCATCCGTCAGTTCGCGATGCTCACGGGAGACCGGCGTGAATCGGCGGTTCGCATCGCTGAGCAACTCGGCATCGACAACATTCAGGCGGAACTCTTGCCGGCCGACAAAGCGCGACGGATCGAAGAGTTGCTCGCGGCCGGACATCGAGTCGCGATGGTCGGCGACGGTGTGAACGACGCTCCCGCACTGGCGACGGCAACGGTTGGGCTGGCGCTCGGCGGAGTCGGCAGTGATCTTGCGGCCGAGGCGGGCGATCTGGTTTTGATGGGCGATCCGTTGCGGCCGTTGCCGGGATTGCTGCGGCTGTCTCGGCAGTTGGTCCTCGTTATTCGGCAGAGCATCTTCGTGTTTGCGTTCGGCATGAACGCGGTGGGAATGGTGCTCGGCAGTCTGGGTTGGATCAATCCGGCAGTCGCGGCGGTGTTTCATGAAATTTCGTCGCTGGCCGTGATGTTGAACGCGATGCGGTTGCTATGGTTTGAACGTTGGCACGAGACGCGGCTCGGCCGATTGTCGAACGGCGCGGCCAACGTCGCCGAATGGTTGGTCGAAAGACTGTCACCGACAAAGCTGGTCTTTGGGTTCCTCGATCACTGGCCGACGCTCGTCCGCACGACGGCGGCGGTGTTCGGCGTGTGGTGGTGCTGCTCGGGAATCGTGTTGCTCAGCGAAGACGAGCAGGCGGTCGTCACACGGGTTGGTCGGTTCGAGACGACGCTCTCGGCCGGCTGGCACTGGCGGTGGCCAAGCGGCCTGGAGCGCATCCGCCGTGAGCGAGTGGCTGAGGTCCGCGCCGTTCAAATCGGATTCCGGTCTGCTCCGACACCGTTCAAGAGCGATGGGCTGTTCCGCGCTCCAGTCGAATGGATGAGCGAGCACGCCGACACCGACTACGAGCCGGTTGCCCCCGAATCGTTGACGCTCACCGGCGAGGAAGTGCCGATCGAAGTGACCGGCGAAATCCAATTCCGCATCGGCGATCTGCGGCGGTTCGCGTTCGCATCCTCGCGGCCGCACGAGACGCTGCGAGCCGTCACGGAGAGCGTGCTCCGCGAGGTCGCGGCGACCGAATCGCTCGACTCTCTGCTGACGAACCGACGGCGCGAGATCGAGGCACGCTGTTTGGTCCGCATTCGCGAGCTGATGACGTCGTACGAGATCGGGGTTGAAGTGCTCGACCTCAGCCTGCTCGACATTCATCCGCCGCAGCAGGTCGTTCCGGCCTATCGGCAGGTGGCCGACTCACTGGAGCAGCGGGAGCAATTCATCAACGAGGCCGAAGGCTACTACGCTCGCAAAGTGTTGAGCGCCGCCGGCGAGCAAGCGATCCGCGTGCTGACCGACAGCGTCGATTCCGCCAAGCGACTGCCCGACGCCTCGACCACCGGCGGCGTCACCGGCTGGAAGTTGGACGACGCTCTGTGGCAAAAACTGACCGCGAACTTCGACTCCGACGAGCGAGTCCTCTCCGGAGAAGCAGCCGCGAAATTGCTGAAGGCTCGCAGCGAGAAGACTCGCAAAGTCGAAGCCGCTGCCGGCTCGGCTGCTCGCTTCAACAGCGTCGTGAAAGTCTTCGCCGAACAGCCAACGCTGACGGGACTGCATCTGTATTGGACCACGATGGAGAATGTTCTGGCCGCTCGGCCCCTGCTGATTTTGGACCCGGCTTTGCGAGGCAAATCGCATCTGTGGCTGACCGAACCAGGGCAATCGCCGATTCGGCTGCCGTCGAGCGACACGCCGTTGCAGCGGTTGGAGATGCCGGAGACAGAGAAGTGACAAGGTGAGATGACCAATGACCAATGACCAACGACCAATAACCAATGACCAATCGCAGCCGACGCACTGGCGACGCATGATCGCCGTGATCGTGCTGCTTGCTCTGTTCGCATCCGCCGCGATTAGCTCAGTCGTGCTGGTTGACGAGACCGAGTTGATCATCGTCGAGCGACTGGGGCACATCTCGGCGGTGTACGACCGGCCGGAGGATCGGGGGCTGCACTTCAAGTGGCCGTGGCCGATTGGGACGGCTCGGCGATTTGATGCTCGCGTGCAGTTGTTCGATCCGCCGGGGCGTGAGATCTTCACTCGCGACAAAAAGAACGTCACGGTTGAGACGTTCGTTTGCTGGCGGATTGGGCAGGGGGCTGCGAATCAGCCGGTCGTCACGTTCTTTCGGTCACTCGGCAGTCACGAGGCGGCGGCGGCGAGACTCGAAAGCCGGTTGCGGTCGATCGTCGCCACGCGAGTCGGACAGCTTGAGTTGAGCAACCTGCTGCGAGTCGATGATCCTGAAGCCGGGCCGGTGGGGAATCAAGCGGGAGTGCTCGAAGACCTCTCGCGAGAGATTCGCGAGCAACTGCAACAAGGCCGTGCCGATGGCGAACCGCTGCTCGAACGATTGGGGATCGAGATCGTCGATGCGCGGGTCAAGCGGATCAATTTTCCGCTGGGCAATCAGCAAGCCGTCTTCGAACGGATGAAAAGCGAACGCCAAAAGATCGCCGACCGCTACCGCAGCGCGGGACTCGCGGCGAGTACCGTCATCCGCAGCCACGCCGACCGGCAACACGCCGAATTGCTTGCGAAGGCAGACGGCGACGCCGAACGCATTCGGGGTGAGGCCGAAGCCGAAGCGACTTCGATCCTCAATCAAGCTCACGCCGCCGACCCGGAATTTTACCGCACGATGCGAACGCTCGATGCCTACCGGACGATTCTGAACGACAAAACGACTTTGGTTTTGTCGGCTTCGTCGAGTCTGTTGAAGATGCTTTCGGAAGGGGTGCCTGCGGACGCGAAGGCGAGTGAAGCGAAACCGGCGGCGAATGCGACGGCGGTTCCGTGAGAATAGGAGAGTGCAAAGTGCAGAGTGCAAAGTGCAAAGTGCAGAGTGTGAACAGAGGACAGCGAATGATGGCTCAACACCGTCGCGCTGGTCGCCTCACTTTGCACTTTGCACTTTGCACTCTGCACTCCGCACTGATTCTCGGCATCTATCTGCTGAGCGGTTTCTTCGTGGTTCGCGGCAACGAAACTGCCGTCGTGCGTCGGTTCGGTGCCACCGTGAAAAACGCGAACGGTGAAGTGCGGTTGTGGCCGAGCGGTTGGCATTACGATTGTCCGTGGCCGTTCGCGACGGTTGATCGTGTCAATTTGAACGAGATTCGGACGCTGAAGATCGGGGACTTGGAACAGAACGGACCGTCGCAAACGGGCTTCTTGCGCGACGTCGATCCCGCGCGGCAGGCTCAGTTTTTGAGCGGCGACAAGAACATCCTCAACGTGCAGATCAGCGTCAGCTACCGCGTGTCGGAGTCCGCCGTCGGTGAATTCTTGTTCGCAGCGGTCTCGCCGGAGCGACGCTTGCGAACGCTTACCGAGTCGGTTCTGGCGGACGCGATGTTGCTCAGCGGCGTCGATTTCGCGCACACGCTGGGCCGGAACGAACTCCGCGAGCGGATGACGGCGGATTTGCAACGGCTGGCTCGTGAGCAGCGGTTGGGGCTGACGGTCGATGACGTCACGATTGCAAACGTCTCGCCGCCGCTGCGCGTGAAGGCGGAATTCATTGACGTGATGAATGCTCGCGCTGACAAAGAGACGGCGATCAATCAAGCGCGAGCGTATTCCGAACAACGCGAGGCCGAAGCTCGCGGGGTGGCTCGGCGCACGACAGACTCGGCCGAAGTCTTCCGCCGTCAATCGGTCGAAGCCGCGAAAGCCGAGGCGGAGAGTTTTGCGAAACTCATCGCGCAGTTGCGCTCCGAGGAGCAATCCGGCCGCCGGTCGTATTCCGAGGCGCGGCAACTCGCGATGCGCCGTAAATACCTCGACACGATGGAAGAGGTCTTGCGGAAGGTCGCGGCCAAGGTCGTGCTCGATTCCGGCCAGGCGGTCGACCTGACGATCCTGCGCGAGCAGAAGTCGTCTGCGAAATGACGCCGAGTTCGGCGCAGCAGCATCGGCCTACACGCAGTGAGGCGATTGCAGCTACAACTCGCGCCGCAATTTTGTGAGAAGGGATTCTGCATGTTCGCTGCGTTGAGCCGTGATTTTCGATTCGCTCCTGTAACCTTCAGCCTGCTCGCGGTGTCGGTCGCGTTGTTCATCGCAGTCGAATTGGCTGGTCCGAAGATCGAAGACCCGAAAGGGGCTCACCATGTCTTTGGCATGGTTGTGGTGCTGCACTTCGGTGGCGACGACGAGGTTTCGGGGCCGTTCGCTTTGTGGGACGGGCCGTGGTGGCGCTGGCTGCGTATTCCGGCCAGTGCCTTTCATCACGCCAATGTGCTGCACTTGTTCTTCAATGTCAGCACGTTGTGGGTGCTGGGGCCGCTGCTCGAACGGCGCATGCGGCGAGCGGCGTATCTGGGATTCTGGTTCTTCGCGTCTCTCGTGCCGCTATTGCCGGAATACTTTCTGGGGACGACTCCGCTGGGATTGTCGGGAGTCGCCTGCGCGATGTTCGGCTGGTGTTTGATCGAGCGTCAGTTTGATCCTGCCGTCGCGCGACGTCTTTCGGAGCAGGCGATTCGCAGCTTTTGGATCTTTCTCTTTGCGATGCTGATTTTGACCGCGCTCGATGTGTTGCACATCGCCAATGTGGCTCACTTCACGGGCGTTGCCTACGGCTGGTTGAATGCACGAGCGTCACACCATCGCACCGGTCGGAGAGCTTGGATCGCCACGCATGCGTTGTTGCCGGTGGCGATCTACCTCTTGTTGCATCCCTTCTGGAACGCGAACTATCACGCATTGCTGGGGCGTCGCGCGAAGGATTTGTCCGCCGGTGTACGGCACTTTCGCGAGGCGGTGCGCCGTGATCCGGCACTAGCGCAGGTCTGGTTGAGTCTCGCCGATGAGCGTGCGCGGAACGGAGATTTCTTGGCGGCGTGGCGACTCGTCATTGACGGCTTGCGCCACAACCGGTCCAGCAGCGTGTTGACGGACGCGGCTCGCCGAGTTTGGATGATGCTGCCAGCCGATGAGCGGGAGGCTGCTCGAGAAGTTTTGCAAACTGCGTTTGCGGGAGAGACTTCGGAGTGGTCGGAACGACTGCGATTGGTCGATGCGCCGGCTCCGGTGTCGTTGGACGAACCAGTTGATGCCGGACGGTTTCCGCTCGAAGGAGACGCGACCAAGCTTGAAGGACGGCGCGGCCGCAAACGGTCGGTGAAGCCGATCGATCCCGAACAAATCGACAGCGCGGCAGAAGGTCGCACGCTGTAGCACGACGCGCGAGCGAGTGATGTCCGTCGGAATCACTCGCTTGCGCGTCGTGCTGGTTTCGGCCTGTGGTCAGGCCGTGTGCCGGGCCTTGATCGTGTTGAGCGAATCCTGCGTGCGACCGCTCGCTTCACGAGCCTTGGTGATGTTCTCACGGAAGATCTCGGCGTGCGGCAATCCATCCAACCGCATCACGACGTCACCCTTGGCATTGAGCAGCAGCAAGTCCGAGGCATGGAAGAATTCTTGTCCGGATTGCTGGCGGACTTCGATGTTGGCGATGTCGCTCAGTTCGATCCGTTGAATCATGCGGCCACCCAGGCCCGTCCAACGCTGGACCGATTTGTTCGTGATCGTGAATCGCTCGCCGGTCACTTTCTGAACGAAGTACAGCAGCACCCCAATCGGTGCGCCGATCGGCAGCGCCAGCAGGAATCGGATGGGGACGCTGGCCATCAACTGGCCGAGGAATCGACCCATTCCCAACGCGGCGATCGAGGGCCACTTGGTCATCAACTGGGTCTCGGAACCGGCTGCCACACCGGCGATCGCTTGCGACTTCAAGTTCGACATCTCGTCACACTTCCGAAGGATTCAAAGTAGCCAATCTCGCCAGAGATTGGGTGAAACTTGTGACAATGCCCCAAGCTCTGGCGAGCTTGGCTACGACGTCGACGCGATCCGAAGGGGCGGGAAGCCTAATGCTCGATCTGCGGGAATTCCAGCAACACTTCGTCGCGCTGCGGACAGCGAGTTGTGCGGTCATCGCCGATGAAATAGCCTGCGACCGTCGGTCAATTGGTTTCAAAATCGTGAGTCAGTCGTATGCCGATTTCTCGTCGAGGATTTTCGAAATCTGTTGCCGCCGCAGCCGCAGGACTGCCGGCCGCAGTGGTCGCGCTGGCCGACGATCCGAAGTCGCCAACCGAGGTTCCCAAGCCCGATCCACTCCGAGTAGAGATGGCCGCCTGGATGGAGTCGATTCGCGTGCGATACCCCGATCCGAGAATGACTCCAGAAGTGTTGACGTTAATCGCAGGCGATGTGCTCGGCGACATCATGCACTGCCGCCGCGTGAGTTCGTTTCCGCTGAAAAATTCGGATGCTCCGGCGTTTGCGATGACTGTCTGGAGTTCTCCAAATGCTTGAGCAGGAACCGGCCAGTTTCTTGACGATCCCAGAAACGTGGGGTAATTTGCTGCCCTGGAATTATGGGCGGCAGGATGCTGCATTAGTGAAACTGATGTTGCCTCGCGTCCGTGAGCAGGTTGAGTTGTCATGCCACTGCGTACTGTTGAGCTGTTTTGCGATGTCGTCGCGCTGCGCAGTTTCTCGAAAGCGGCGTCGGAGCGAGATGTCACACAATCGTCGGTCAGCCAGTCAATCGCGGCGTTGGAAAAGCGGCTGTCCGTGCAACTGATTGATCGTGGCAAACGACCGTTCGAGCTGACTCCTGCCGGAGTGATTTATCACGAAGGTTGCCGGACGTTGCTCGACGAGTACCGCAAGCTCGAAGACCGAGTTCGCAAGATGGTCAACAAGGTTGTCGGCCGTGTTCGCATCGCGGCGATTTATTCGGTCGGGCTGTCAGAGATGGATCGGTACGTCGCGCGGTTCCGCGAAGAGTTTCCCGATGTGGAATTGCGGATCGACTACCTGCATCCCGACGAGGTGTACCGTCGCGTCTCGGCCGACGAGGCGGACTTGGGATTAGTCTCGTTCCCCAAAGAAGGAGGCGAGTTCACGGCTCAGGAATGGCAGCAGCAGCCGATGGTGCTCGTCGTGCCTCCCGATCACAAATTGGCCGATGAAGGTCGCGAGCAATCTGGCGTTTCGGTACAGGCGTTCGAGGGCGAGGACTTCGTCTGCTTCACCGAGGGACTGAAGATTCGCCGGCAGATCGACCGCTGGCTCAAGGCCGACAAAGTCGCGGTCAACATCGTCCACTCGTTCGACAACATCGAGAACATCAAACGTGCCGTCGAGATCGGCTCTGGTGTTTCGATCTTGCCGGAGCCGACTGTGCAGCGCGAAGTCGATGCCGGAACGCTCGTCGCATTGCACCTGAAGGATGTCGCCTGGCATCGTCCGATTGGCGTGATCCATCGCCGCAACAAGACGCTGTCCACGGCGGCGAGCAAGTTCAAAGAACTGCTCAAGGCACCGGTCGATTCGCTGCCGCCAGTCGATCGAACGAACGGCCACCACAAAGGCCGCCTGCGAGCGACGCGGGCGACGAAAAGTTCGAAGGTGGCCAGCGCTAGCCCGGTGGGCTAGTGCCTTCGCCACTAACCCGAAGCGCCAGCGAGGGCGAGCGCATCACCGGGTTTCGATGACAAGGTCTGAGTTAATTGAAGCGTCCGCCCTCACGGGCGCTTCGGGTTAGTTTGGTTGGAAGACAGAAGGTGATTCGATGACTCAACTACAACTTCACAGCAACGGTTGGCCGAAGAAGCAAGGTCTTTATGACCCCGCTTTCGAGCACGATGCCTGCGGCGTCGGCTTCGTGGCTCACATCAAGGGTGAGCGGTCTCGGCAAATCGTGGATGACGCGGACGAGATGCTCAAACGCATGACTCACCGCGGAGCTTGCGGCTGTGAAGAGAACACCGGCGACGGTGCCGGCATTCTCACAGCGTTGCCATACGAGTTCTTGGAGAAGGTCGCGAAAAACGAACTCAAAGCGACGCTGCCGCCGCGTGGGCGATACGGCGCGGGCATCGTCTTTCTGCCGACCGATCCGAAGCAACGCGAGATCTGCAAACAGACCGTCAATAAAATCATCGTGGAGCAGGGTCAAACTCTGATCGGCTGGCGCGCGGTGCCAACGAGCGCAGACGCGGCAGACATCGGGTTGTCGGCGCGGTCTCGCGAACCGGCGATGGAAATGGTCGTCATCGGTGCGAAGGACGGGATCGATCAGACGGCGATCGATCGGCAGTTGTTTGTCATCCGCAAGGTGGCCAGTCATCAACTGCGGGACGAATCGAAGCTCACGCAGGCGTTGCTGTTTTACATCTGCTCGTTGTCCACGCGGATCATCATCTACAAGGGAATGCTGATGCCGTCGCAGGTCATGCCGTACTTCACCGACCTGCGCGACCCGGACTACAAGAGCCATCTGGCGATGATTCACTCGCGGTTCTCGACCAACACGTTTCCAAGTTGGGACCGTGCTCAGCCGTGCCGCTTCATGGCTCATAACGGCGAGATCAACACGCTGCGAGGCAACGTCAATTGGATGTACGCTCGGCAGGGCGTGATGCAGTCGGAGCTGTTCGGCAGCGATCTGCAAAAGCTGTTTCCGATTTGCGAGGCGCACTGCTCGGACTCCGGCAACTTCGATAACTCGCTGGAGCTGCTGTATCACGCGGGGCGGTCTCTGCCGGAAGCCGTGATGATGATGATCCCGGAGGCGTGGCAGAATCATCACGCGATGTCGGAAGAGAAGCGGTCATTTTACGAGTACTTCTCGGCGTTGCAGGAACCGTGGGACGGGCCGGCGTCAATCTCGTTCACCGATGGGCACTACATCGGAGCCGTGCTGGACCGAAACGGGCTGCGGCCGAGTCGCTACTACGTCACGAAGGACCACAAGGTCGTGATGGCCTCCGAAGTCGGCGTGCTCGACATTCCGCCGGAGAACATCGCGATGAAGGGACGGTTGCAGCCCGGCAAGATGTTCCTGGTCGACTTCGAGCAAGGCCGGCTGATCCCGGATGAAGAACTCAAGATGTCGGTCGCGTCGAAGCGGCCGTATGCCGGGTGGCTGTCCGGGCAGCGAATTAAGCTCTCGGAGTTGCCGAGTGCGGATGCTCCGCCGCGCTACGACGAAGCGGTGCTGCTCAAGCAGATGCAGGCGTTCGGTTACACGACCGAGACGCTGCAGTTCATGCTCATCCCGATGATCGAGACGAAAAAAGACCCGCTCGGTTCGATGGGGAACGACGCGGCGCTGGCGTGTCTCAGCGATCAACCGCGGCTGATTTACGATTACTTCAAGCAACTCTTCGCGCAGGTCACGAATCCGCCGCTCGATTCGATCCGTGAAGAAGTCATCATGTCGTTGGAATGCTTCATCGGTCCGGAAGGGAACTTGCTCGACACGACCGAGCGGCAATGTCACCGGCTCGTCGTGCCGAACCCGATCCTGACCAACGAAGAGTTGGCGGCGATCCGACACCTCACATATCGCAATTGGAAGACGAAGACGATCGACATCACGTTCCCGCGCTCGCAGGGCAATCCCGGATTGCGATGGTGTCTCGAACGCATCTGCCAGGAAGCGACGCAGGCGATCGAAAGCGGTTTCAGTTTGATCGTGCTTTCCGACCGGATGACCGGTCCGGAGCGCGTGCCGGTCAGTTCACTGCTGGCGGTCGGAGCGGTGCATCAGCATCTCGTGCGACACGAACTGCGAACCCGAATCGGCATTGTGGTCGAGACCGGCGAAGCTCGCGAAGTGCATCATCACTGCCTGCTGGTCGGTTACGGAGCCGACGCGATCAATCCGTATCTCGCCTTCGAGGCGATCCGGCAAAGCCGTGAGGACGGGACGATCGAGGACAAGTGGACCGACGACAAAATCGTCGCCGCGTATCGCAAGGCGGTCGAGAAGGGGATGCTCAAGGTCATGGGCAAGATGGGCATCTCGACGTTGCAGTCGTACAAGGGGGCTCAGATTTTCGAGGCGCTCGGGTTGAACGAGAACGTCGTTGATTACTGCTTCACGGGGACGTCCAGCCGGATCAAGGGAGTCGATTTCGAGGTGCTCGGCAAGGAAGCGATGCAGCGGCACGAGGTCGGGTATCCGCAGCGCGAAGGGCAATCTCTTTCGGTCCTGCCGAACCCCGGCGAGTTTCACTGGCGGAAGACCGGCGAGAAGCACGCTTGGAATCCGTTCACGATCGCCGAGATTCAGAATGCCGCGCGTTCCGGCGACAAGAACTCGTACAAACGGTTCGCCGACATCGTCAACCTGGAGACTCACAAGGGCTGCTTCCTGCGTGGCCTGTTGAAAATCAAGACCGGCCGCACGGCGATCCCGCTGGATCAGGTCGAACCGGCGGCTGAACTCGTGAAACGCTTCTGCACCGGCGCGATGAGTTACGGTTCGATCTCGGCGGACGCTCACGAATCGCTGGCGATCGCGATGAACCGCATCGGCGGCAAGAGCAACACCGGCGAAGGGGGCGAAGACTACAAACGCTTCGCGCCCGAACCGAACGGCGACTCGAAGCGCTCGGCGATCAAGCAAGTCGCGAGCGGACGCTTCGGCGTGTCGAGTTGGTATCTGACGAACGCCGACGAGTTACAGATCAAGATCGCTCAAGGGGCCAAGCCCGGCGAAGGAGGCGAACTCCCCGGCCACAAAGTGGACAAGATCATTGCCGCGACTCGGCACAGCACTCCGGGCGTCGGACTCATCAGCCCGCCGCCGCATCACGACATCTATTCGATCGAAGATTTGGCGCAGCTCATCTTCGACCTGAAGAACGCGAACCCGTCGGCGCGCGTGAGCGTGAAGCTGGTCAGCGAGGTCGGCGTCGGCACGATCGCGGCCGGCGTCGCGAAGGGGCACGCCGACAACATCACGATCGCCGGCACCGAAGGGGGCACGGGCGCGAGTCCGCTGACGTCGATCAAGAGTGCCGGTCTGCCGTGGGAACTGGGCATCGCGGAGACTCACCAAACGCTGGTGATGAACGACCTCCGCAGCCGTGTCCGCTTGCAGACCGACGGCCAGTTGAAAACCGGTCGAGACATCGCGATCGCCTGCATGTTGGGGGCCGAGGAGTTCGGTTTCGCGACCGCGCCGCTGATCGTGCTCGGTTGCATCATGATGCGGAAGTGTCATCTCAATACCTGCCCGGTCGGCATCGCGACGCAAGACCCGAAGCTCCGCGAAAAGTTCAACGGGCAGCCGGAGCACGTCATCAACTACTTCTTCATGGTCGCCGAAGAATGCCGCGAGATTATGGCCGCGCTCGGCATTCGCACGATCAACGAACTCGTCGGTCGAGTCGATCTGCTCGAAACCGACGACGCGATCACGCACTGGAAGGCGAAGGGGGTGGACCTCACGCCGATCCTCACGCCAGCCGCCAAGCCGCGACCGGACGTCAGCACCTATTGCTCGATCGGGCAGAGGCACGGCCTCGAATACACGCTCGATCAGACGACGCTGATTCCGGCCTGCCGCGAGGCGATCGATAATGGCACGAAGCTGCGGAAGGAATTTCGCATCGTGAACACTGACCGTGCGACGGGGACGACGTTGTCTCACGAAGTCAGCAAGCGTTGGAAAGCGAAGGGTCTGCCGGACGACACGATCCATCTGAAATTCACCGGACACGCCGGTCAAAGTTTCGGAGCTTGGGCCGTCCACGGCGTGACGCTGGAACTCGAAGGGGACGCGAACGACTACGTTGGCAAGGGACTCAGCGGCGGCCGAGTCATCATCTACCCGCCGAAGGCCGCTACGTTCGAGTCCGACAAAAACATCATCATCGGCAACGTCGCGCTGTACGGCGCGATCGCCGGCGAAGCGTACTTCTGCGGCGTCGCCGCCGAACGATTCTGCGTCCGCAACAGCGGAGCTGAAGCGGTGGTCGAAGGCTGCGGCGATCACGGCCTCGAATACATGACCGGCGGTCGAGCCGTGGTGCTCGGCCCAACCGGCCGCAACTTCGCGGCCGGCATGAGCGGCGGCATTGCCTACGTCTACGACCCGCACGCCGAGTTCAAAGCCAACTGCAATCCGGAAATGGTCGAACTCGAAAAGCTCGAAGCCGAGTCGGACATCGCCGACCTCAAACGGCTGATCTCGAACCACGCGACCTACACCGGCAGCGGAGTCGCGAAACGTATCCTCGCCAACTGGTCCACCGAACTGCAATTTTTCCACAAGGTGATGCCGGTGGACTACAAGCGAGCCTTGGCCGAGATGGCGAAGGAATCTCCGGCCAAATCCGGCAAAGTCATCGCTACTGCGGCGGGACAAATCTAATCACAAACCATCGGCGACTCGTCATTCCACGTGGTCGCAGTGCATTGAAAACATTCAACGAAGACAGCGAAGTACGACAGAAAGTGAGTGAGTGCGATGGGTAAGCCGACAGGCTTCATGGAGTTCGAACGGCAGTTGCCGGCGGATCGCGATCCAGCATTGCGGATTTTGGATTGGCGTGAGTTTCATCACCACATGCTCGAGGAAGATCTGCGCAAGCAGGGTGCTCGTTGCATGGATTGCGGAGTACCGTTTTGCCACACGGGCGGCTTGATTGGCAACATGGCTTCGGGGTGTCCGGTCAACAATCTCATTCCGGAATGGAACGATTTGATCTTTCGCGGTCATTGGCGAGAAGCTCTGGATCGGCTGCACAAGACGAACAACTTTCCGGAATTCACCGGCCGAGTCTGTCCCGCTCCGTGTGAAGGTTCGTGTGTGCTCGGCATCACTTCGCCAGCGGTCACGATCAAGAACATCGAGTGCGCGATCATCGACAAAGGCTTCGACGAAGGCTGGGTGAAGCCGCAAATTCCGACGCAGCGCACCGGCAAGAAAGTCGCGGTCATCGGATCGGGGCCAGCCGGGCTGGCTGCGGCGCAGCAGCTCAATCGAGCGGGTCACACGGTCACGGTCTACGAACGTGCCGACCGGATCGGCGGACTGCTGATGTACGGCATCCCGAACATGAAGCTCGAAAAGTGGGTCGTGCAGCGGCGCGTTAACCTGATGGCCGACGAGGGCGTGAAGTTCGTGACGAGTTGCGAGATCGGCAAAGACATCGACGCCGTGCATCTCCGCGAAGAGAACAACGCGATCGTGCTGGCGACCGGAGCGACCAAACCGCGCGATCTGCCGATCTCTGGCCGAGACCTCAAGGGAGTCCATTTCGCGATGGAGTTCCTGCACGGCAACACGAAGAGTCTGCTGGACTCCGATCTTCGGGACGGCAAGTTCCTCAATGCCGAAGGGAAGAAAGTTATCGTGATCGGCGGCGGTGACACCGGCAACGACTGTCTCGGCACGTCGATGCGGCAAGTTTGCTCCAGCCTGCTGAACTTTGAAATCGTCCCGCAACCGCCCGACGAACGGGCCGCCAACAACCCGTGGCCGCAATGGCCGCGCATCTTCCGCATCGATTACGGACACGCCGAGGCCGCCGCCAAATTCGGCGCCGACCCGCGCACGTTCGCGATCGACACCGTCCGCTTCAACGGCGACGCGAACGGAAATCTCAAATCGCTGACGACTGTCAAAGTTGATTGGTCGAAGCCGGTCAAAGGCGGCGCGCCGTTCAGCCGAATCGAAGGCTCGGAAGTGGAACTGGAATGCGACCTGGTGTTCCTCGCTCTGGGCTTTCTCGGACCAGAGACGCTGCTGGCCGATCAGCTTGGGATCGCACTGGACCCGCGCTCGAACTTCAAGGCCGACTACGGCAAGTACGCGACCAGCATCCCCGGCGTCTTCGCTTCCGGCGACTGCCGCCGTGGACAAAGTCTGATTGTCTGGGCGATCAACGAGGGCCGCGAATGTGCTCGCGAGTGCGACCGATTCCTGATGGGCAGCACGCAGTTGCCCTGACAAGAAGTCGCTGAAGTCGTGAGACTTCAGTTCGGAACTTTCGCGAGTTCCGCTACTGCCAGCGTGGAACTGCTCTAAAAATCGTAGGTCCGATCGGCTTCAAGGATGTGCCGATTGTCGAGACCGTGGCGCTGCAATTCGCCGGGTGGAGGCCAGCAATCGGATGCGCAAGATGATTGATTCCGGGAGCTAGGATTTCCGTCGGGATCTCATTTGCTGGTCAACCGGAAGGCTCCATCCCAATCGGCCGGTGGCTGGTTGTCGAACTCGGCCATGTGTTCGAGCAAGAATCTTGCGGGAGTATCCGTTTCGGCCCGCGGTCGGAGAAATTCGATGGCAGCGGTCCACCGGCCGGCGATGACATGCTCGACGGCCAGTTCGTGAGCAGACACGATTGCCGCCGTGAGTTGCGGGCAGTCGCTTTCGGGAGGCAGCAATTCGCTGATTTCGATGGCCGTATTCATGCCCTTGGGCCTCACGCGAGCCAAGCGACGGACGCGGCCCTCGTCGGGTGGCATCAAGCGGCGGACAAAGTTCGCGGTCGTTTCATCGATGCAAATGCCGACATCGAACATCCGAGTCATCCCCTCGATGCGCGAGCCTTGATTCACGACCGGGCCGAAGACTCCGATCTTGGCTTGCTGCGAGGTACCGATCTGTCCGGCGATGGCTTGGCCATGCGCGATCCCCACGCCACACGAGAATCCTTCGAGCAGCCCCTGTTCCTCCAGCGGCAATTTGAAGACTTGCATGATCGTGAGCGCCGCGCGGCAGGCCGAAATCGGACCATCGGGAAGCGGTGTCGGCCAGCCCCAGAAGCCGAGTGCAGCATCTCCTTGAAAGTCGGCGATTGATCCGTCAAACGCCAAGATGCCACCGGTCATCGCGGACAGAGCGGCTTTGACGCAGTCGAGAAGTTCTTCCAACTTGTCCTGAAGTTGTTCCGACTTGCGGGAGAACCCGCGCACATCGCAGAACAGCACTGTGATGTCCCGTCGCGAGGGGACCAGAATGTCTCCGGCTCCACCTTTCTTCGTGAGGTTGGCGATGACTTTCGGCGAGAAGAACGCCGACAATTGTGTGGTGTGCTCTTGCAGTGTCCGCACCGTGCGAATGGAGCCGATCAACTGTGCGACAAGTTGTGTAAAACGAAGGTCTCCCTTCAGGTCATCCTCGGCGACAAAGTTATTTCCATCGCGTCCCCCTTCTCCCGAAACATACAAGCTCCACCCCAAGCACGATGCCGCTGTGATCGGTGCGCAGAACGCCCAGCCCAGAGAACTCGCCATGGTGAACTGGGCTCCACCGCTCTCCATTTCTCCGACGATGTGCATCATGCTTTCACCTTGCCGCAACGCCTTCCGAAGCAGCTTGCGGCTGGGCATGAAGCGGCCTTCAAAATCATCTCGCGTCTGCACGCGCATCATCTTCGGCTTCGGCATGGCCGCATTTGGATCGTCATGACGCTGCATTTCGTGAACGTCGGATTCATCGAACATCGTGACCGCCACTGCGACAGCGGGCGGAATCGCGTCCAGCAGCATGCGGCACAACATCAGCGCCAAGTCCACATCGGTCTGCGCTTCCGAGATCATCTCCGGCAGTTTTGAGAGGACTTCCATCTGCCGCTCGGTATCGCCGAACGCCACATTCTTGAGTTCGCTGGCTTGGTACGAGTGTTCTTCAACCTCGTCCGTGGTGTCATGGGTTTCAAATTCCTCCCTGGGTTCGTCAGTTGCGGTTGGCGACGGCAGTGAAACGGCTGGCTCGTGTTGGAACGCCATCGTCATTCCGGTCGTCGCCTCGGACGGAAGCTTTGTCACGGCCACAAAGAAACTGGTCTGCCCAATCTCAAAGGCCTCAGCGTCGTCCACGACGACTTCACGCAGCATCTTCCCGTCCAGCTTGATCGCGTTCGACGCGCTGGCCAGACAGACGACCGACAGCTTGCCGTCCTGCCAGCACAGGTCGGCGTGCTCACGAGAAATTGCTCGATCCCAAGTGATTGCCAATCCATTGGCCGGAGCACGTCCCATTCGCAGAGTCTGTCTCTCAACCAATTGCTGCCGAAGTTCCTGTCCGTCCGGACCGTTGACGATCAGTTCCGCGACACCTCGTTGCGATTCAGCCATTAAATATGTTCCAGTCATGCGATTCAGCCATTAAATATGTTCCAGTCAATGGATAAGGTTGTTGGGAAATGAGTCAAAGGCGATCGGCAGGGCAGTTGCAGTGCGTCATCACTCGTCCAGTTCTTCATGCAACGTGGAACTGTCCACCAGAGTTTGCAGGAAGTCCGAGCGTGATAGCGTGAGCAAAACTGTCGGCGCAACCGTCCTGCATCATCGCGGTGCGGGCCACGTTTTTCAACAGAACGATCTCGTCGAAGAAGTCGCCGTCACTGAGCACCGACAACCGGTTCGCTGCGCCATCGATGAGTTTGCAGAGTCACCAGAATCTGACCACGGCCAATTAAAGTCGCCGCTCGATTTCAAAGCGAGCAAGAACTCGCGCGACGTTCAGTATTACTCGGCGACTCGGCTGACTTTGAGTTGCTCACGAATGGCTTTGCCTTGTTCCCACAGCCGGCGGATTTCGTTGGCATCACCGCGAATCAACGCCTCGCGGAGCGCGGCGACTTGAGCCGAGAACTCATCCAGGCTGGCGAGCACAGCGTCGCGGTTGTCGAGCAGAATCGGCACCCAGACGTTGGGATCGCCCGCTGCGATGCGCGTCGTGTCCGCAAATCCGGTTGCCGCGAGTGGACGATTCTCGTCGGCCAGCGTTCGAGCCAACGCGGATGCGACGACGTGCGGTACATGGCTGGTCTGAGCCAACACGCGGTCGTGAGCGTCGGGCAACATCTCGACGACTGACATGCCGATCGCTTGCCAGAAGGCGGTCAGTCGAGCGACCTCGTCACGACGAGAAGACTCCGTCGGGGTGACGACGCAGACTCGGCCCTCGAACAAGTCGGCGCGGGAGTGTTCCCAGCCTTGCTTCTCGGACCCGGCCAGCGGATGCGAGCCGATGAACGTCGCGAAGTTGGGCAGGCCGGCCGATAACTCGCGACAGAGGTGGGCTTTCGTGCTGCCGACATCGGTGATCAGTGTCCCTGGCCGGCACACAGTGGCGACTTCGCGAACTCCGGCCACGATCAAATTCACCGGGGTCGCGAAGATCAGCAGATCGGCCTGTGCGGCGGCGGCGACCAAATCCGTGCTGACGTCATCGAGCACTCGCGCTTCACGAGCTTGTTCCAGTCGAGGAACATTTCTTCCGACGCCGATCACTCGGCGGACGATCTCACGTTGCCGAGCCGCCAGCGCGACGGAGCCTCCGAGCAATCCAACTCCGACCACCACCAGAGTGTCGAACCGACAACGACTCGCACCGAGGATCGGCGCAGCGGCTGTCGAGTTGTTGGATGGCTGGCTCATGGCCGGCGGATTCTATTTGCCTCACCGCCGGGTTTCGATGGAGGCCGATCTGTTCGCTATTTGCGGCGCAGCAACACAGGTTGGACAAAGGCCGGATTCACTTTCGTCCCGGTGCTCTTGGGGCGAGGAGAATTGGCAGTTTCGACCGGCGCGAATGGGCTGGGCGACATCTCGAAACCGTCGTCGTGGTCGGTCTCGGAGGACTCGTGGACACGACGCAGTTCGGGGTGGCTGAGGTGCGAGCCGCGCGGGAGTCGTGATTCGTGGGGCAGATTTGCAATCTGCCCGGACAAAGCTTTCTCGGTGGACTTCGAAAGGCCGGACGGGTTGGAAACCTGTCCCACGTTGGGGGCCGTGACGGATTCGCTGCGCGGGACGACGGAGTGGCCGGAACTGGTGGACGAGGCGAGCTCCACTTCGTCGGACTTCCGGCGAGGCGATGATTTCGACTCTGGATTCTGCGAGCGGACGATCGACGGAGACTTCGCATCGGCCAGCAACTCGCCGTTCGGACGTCGCAGCGACGGGCTGCCGGCGATGACCCATTGGCTCCACTTCGATTCGAGGGATTCGACATTCTCTTCTTCGTAGTGCTTGCGGAGCGAGGCATCCCAGCCGGACTCGTGAGCGTCCTGCATGAAGGCCAGGAAGCGGCTTTTGCCTCCCTTTTGGACCAGGAAGTCGGCGAGCAAATAACCTTCGGCGTACAGCGTCAGGACATGCTGCATGTTCTTGGGGTACTCGGTGATGCTCAACAACTCGCGGAGCGGAATGCGGCGTTTTGATGGCATGACCTCCTCGGCCAACTTCTGTTGCCGACGGCGTTCAGAATCTTCTTCGGAGATCGTCGCCGCCCCCTCGTCCGCCCAGCGCGGCAGCGGGCGACGGAAATGACAGGCAAAGATCGTGTGGCTGACTTCGTGCGGGATGACGGAATCCAGAATCCGCTCCAGCGATCCTTGGACGGTCATGTCCCAGCCAAAAACTTCGCCGCCGCCGAAGGAAAAAGTCGTTGCTCCACCGGCCCCGACTTGGCCGACTCGCACGCGGACTTGGCAGGGCTTGGACCAGTTCGGCAGTGTGTATCCGAGCCATTCGAGCGATAACTCTTCGCGGCAGCGTTCGGCAGTCAACGCGACCTTTTCGGCGATCGCAGCGGTCGGAGCTTCGACCTCAAAGTTCGGCGTCACATGCTTCGCGCCGAGTCCGCAGAACAAAACGAACAACCACATCCCCCGACACAGCACCGCATCCTTGCTGACCATTCCGAGTGATTCCTCATCCTTGAGCATCCCCCTCAAGTGGAGACTTGCGGCTCAGAGCAAACTGCGGTCCAGCCGTCACGAACATTGGTGGCCGGATTCGCGACGACCGGCCGACTCCCAAGCGGCCAAGCAGTTGTGGCAAGTTCCGATCGAAGCTCGCCAACGAGTCACGATCTCGACCAGTGGCTCACCTTTGAAAAACTTACACGATCCACCGAGCCGTTTTGCAAATTCGGAATTCGTCATGCCATCGGACTTCGGGTGCGCAATCAACCACTTCCGAGACCTGTAGCCCAGGCCCTTGTGGCCTGGATGATTGGACAAAACAAGAAGATCGAGCGACCCACGAGAGGTCGGGCTACGGGTTTCGTCTTGTGGATTTTTTGCGGGGCAACCTAGTATCCGAGGTCGTTGCTCCACTGGGAAAAGTGTTGCCAGGAATCAGGGATGATTCGGCGGCTGGGTCGATTTTTGAAGCCGTTGTTGCTCGCGATGCTGACGCTCGCGGTGTTGCCCTGCGTCGTTGAATTCTGGCTGCGCTGGCAAGAGTTCCGCATCGGCCGCCCCATTCTTTCCGGCGATTTGAAAGACGAGTTCGTCGCGCCGTCGTGGTTGACTCATCACCAGCTCAAACCGTCGCGACGGATCTCGATCAAGAATCCCGATACCGGCGAAGTTGTTGAGACACAGACCAACAGCTTCGGCTTGCGCGGATCGGAACCCACGCTGCCGAAACCGACCGACTCGATTCGCATCGTGGTGCTGGGGGACGAAACGGTGCTTGGCTTGGAAGTCGCCGACGAACAGACCTTCGCGGTTCGACTGCAAGAGTTGCTGACGGCCGCGTGGCAGCGGCCAGTCGAGGTCATCAATGCGGCGGTGCCCGGCGATTGTCCGTTGATTGCGGCTCTGCGATTGAGGCACGAGCTGGCCGCACTGCGACCAGACTTGGTGATTTGTCACTTCGACATGTCGGACGTTGCCGACGACTATTCGTTGCGGCGACTGACGGTTCTTGGCCGGGGCGATGAACCGTTGGCATGCCCGCATCCGCTGCTCGAAAAGCCGGTCCGCGGAGTTGGGCAGCAAGTCGGCGATCATTTTTTGGTGGCGCGGTTTGTTCAACGCCAACTCGCGAATCTCTGGCGCACGAAACGCCCCGAAGAAATCACGGACGACATTGGCCATCCGTTCGGCAAGTACGCCTGGGTCATGGACGATCCGCCGGACTGGTCGCAGCACATTCAACAAGCATTCTCCGCGCTGGCCGATGTCCACAAGTCTGTGTCGCTGTCGGAAAGCCGATTGTTGATCACGACCTGTCCAACACCTTGGCAAGTCTCGGCACGAGCTAGTTCGGGGCGCGGCGTGCGCGAAGCGTGCGGCATTCCCGATGACACCGTCTACCAAAGCGAATTGCCGTTCCGTCTGCTGGCCGAGTTCGTCAAGCAGCGCGGGTTGGTCGTCTGCGACTCGTCAGCAGTGTTCCGAGAGGCCGCCAATTCGGATCAATTATTCCTGAGCAACGCCCCTCGACTTTCCGTCGCCGGCCACGAGTTGTACGCCGCGACGGTGGCTCGATTCCTCGCAAAAAACAGCCACGCATTGCCTCCACCCACTGCCAACGGCAACGACCCAATAGTCACGGAGCGACGTTGACAGACGGAGTGGATCGGACCAACGTAGCAATCACGCTCCTGCGTGATGAGCCGAATGACAATTCGACGTCGAACGCACGATCGGCTCGTCATGCAGGAGCGTGACGGCTACGTTGACGCCTCCGAAAACTGTTTCAAAAACAAAATGTCTGACCTGCATCACTACGCATTGACGACTGCTCAAAACGCTCGCGCGGCGTCACGCGCGCTGGTCAGCGTTTCGACCCAACAGAAGAACGCTTGGTTGAGCCGCTCGGCCGAGTTGCTGCGTGCTCGAACCACCGAGTTGATCGCGGCCAACCAGCAGGACATCGACAAGGCTTCGGAGTTCGGACTGTCACCCGCCGTGATTGATCGGCTGCGACTGGATGACTCTCGGATTGGAGCAATCGCCGACGCGCTGCTGAATGTGGTCGCTCTGCCTGATCCTGTTGGTGAGCTGATCGACAGCACGAATCGACCGAACGGACTGTTGGTCACTCGTGTTCGTGTGCCGTTGGGAGTCGTCTTTTTCATTTACGAATCTCGTCCGAACGTCACCGTCGATGCCGCGGCACTGTGCGTGAAGAGCGGCAACGCAGTCATCCTGCGCGGCGGCAAAGAAGCGTTTCATAGCAACGCCGCGTTGCATCGCGTGTTATCCGATGCGCTGCGAGACGCCGGCTTGCCAACCGACGCTGTGCAGCTTGTCTCGACGACGAATCGCGAAGCAGTCGGCCACTTCCTCAAAATGCGAGAGCTGATTGATCTCACAATTCCGCGTGGCGGAAAATCGCTGATCGAGCGTGTCGCCGCCGAGGCGACGATGCCGGTGATGAAACACTTCGACGGCGTCTGCCACGTCTTCGTCGATCGGAGTGCCGACCTCGTGATGGCCGAGAAGATCCTCGTGAACAGCAAGTGCCAGCGTCCCGGTGTTTGCAATGCGGCGGAGACGCTGCTCGTCCATGCGGACGTCGCCAAGACCTTCTTGCCGCGAGCCGCCGAGGCTCTTGGTCAGCGCGGAGTGGAACTGCGTTGCTGTTCCCGATCGCTGCCGTTCGTGAAAAAAGGAGTGCCGGCCAGCGAACAGGATTTTCGTACCGAGTATCTCGATCTGAAGCTGTCGGTGAAAACGGTGGATTCGCTCGACGACGCGATCCGGCACATCAACGACTTCGGCTCGCATCACACCGACGCGATCGTCACGAGCGATTCGGCCGCCGCGGAAAAATTCTGCCGCGAAGTCGATTCTGCCGCGACGCATGTGAATTGCAGCACGCGCTTCAACGACGGCGGCGAGTACGGCCTGGGAGCCGAAATCGGCATCAGCACGGACAAGTATCACGCGCGCGGCCCGTGTGGGTTGCGCGAACTGACCAGTTACAAATGGGTCGTCCAAGGGCAAGGACAAATTCGAGGATGAACTCCGAACCCCGACCTCTCAATGCCGTGCTGACGCCATCGGAACTGGCGGCGCTGCTTGGCCCTTGCACCGCGCAAGTCATCGAATCGGCACCCGTCGTGGCCGAGACGTCAATCTCGCGCTGGACTTTGTTCGCCGAGGAATTCGCGCGCCGGTTGACGGGGCGACTACGGCCACTCATTCGGGCGGCGGTGCGAGTGACATTCAATGGCAGTCGCACTCTCATCGCCGAGTCCCTGACGACGTCGCAGGAAGGTCGGGAAGTTGTCAGTCTTTGGCAATCAGAACGGTCGATGGAACCGCTGGCGGTGGTGCTGTCAGTCCCGTTGGTGGCAACTTTTGTCGATCGGCTGCTGGGAGGCCGTTCGGCTCCCAACTGCGACGAAACGGACCTTCATCGCCCGTTGACCGAGGTCGATTATCGGCTCGCGTCACGTCTGAGCGATGCCATCGCGCGATCGATCAGTGCATCCTCCGAGAGGACTTCGCCGTTGGAGTTGGTCGAATTGCCGGGGTCTGGAAATTCTGTCGTCGAAGCCTGGTTGCCGGAAAACTCATTGCTGCGACTGTCCTTTGAATTACGTTTCGTGCAAGGGGGCGGATCGCTCGACCTCTTCCTGCCGATCGAAATGACGGAAGCTCTTGCTGACGTGCCGAACGTCGCGGATTCTTCAACGGAATGTCGGGATCGTCCGCCGCAGCGATCGGTGGTTGTGGCACAACTGAGCCAGACTTCACTTTCGCGAAACGATCTGCGATCGCTCGCAGTTGGGGATATTTTGGTAATGCCGGCCAATTCGGACCAATCCGTGCGAGTGTTGGTCGATGGCCGCCCAGAGTTTGACGGAATCCCCGGAGCCATTGACGGCCGCAAAGCGATCCGATTGACGAATGCGCGTTCGGCAAGGGCCGCATGACCTCGGGAAATATCCCTTGAACCGTGAGAATCTCCGAAGATTCCGGCGCTTCTTGACGGACCTGCTGACCGCTACTACAAGTTTCCGGCACTTCAGTGTGAGTCGATGAGCGGTTCGTCGATTCGCTTGATTGACTCATTTGCCGAGGAACGCTGCAATCGATAACAAGTCCCAGAGGATTAACGAGCAGATTCGGATCACGCCCATCCGAGTCGTTGATCAAGTCGGTCACATGCACGGCGTCATTCCCACGCTCGATGCATTGCAGTTGGCTCGCGAGGCGGGCCTGGATTTGGTCGAAGTCAGCCCCAACGAGCGGCCTCCCGTGTGCCGTATCATGGATTTCGGCAAGTTCAAGTACGAACAGAAAAAGAAACACGCCGCCAATACCAAGACGCATCAAACGCAGCTCAAAGAAATCCGACTGCGTCCCAAAACAGGCGAGCACGACGTCGAGTTCAAAGTTAAGCAGGCTCGGACGTTTTTGGAGCACAAGGACAAAGTGAAGGTTAACGTCCAGTTCAAGGGGCGTGAAAACGCTCACCACGAACGAGGACGGGAAGTACTGGACCATTTCGTCGCCGGCTTGGAAGACATCGCCAAGGTCGAACAATTTGCCAAAATGGACGGTGCCAAGAACATGTCCGTCGTCCTGGCTCCGAAGTAGTCTGTCCAGCACATCTTGCTTCGGACAGAATTCGGGACGCATCCACCACGAAATACAAGCCGGGATCAGTGGAAACGAACGGGGGCGGTCCCTATAGTGCCCCGCTCTTTCGGCCGCCCCGCCTGCGCGGAGGCCGCAAAACTGTCGATTTTTGGCTCTCGCGACCATCGAGTTTATTATGCCGAAGCAGAAAACCCATAAGGGAATCAAGAAGCGTTTCACGGTGACGGCGAAAGGTAAAGCCAAGCACCGCAACGCGAATCGCGGCCACTTGCTCAGCGGAAAGTCTGGCAAGAGCAAGCGTCAAAACCGCCAGGACGGCGTGCTGGACAACTACCAGGCCGACCGCATTATTGAAGCGCTAAGGCCGATTCTGTAATTGATCCCAAATTTGGAATTTTCGATTTCAAATCCGCTGATTGCCATTTGAAAGTTAGCCATGCGTATCAAGTCAGGTTCGATTCGTCACCGCAAGAAGAAGCGGATTTTCAAGGAGGCCGAAGGCCGAGTCGGTGGTCGTCGTCGTCTGTGGCGAACAGTGCTCGACGGGATCATCCGAGGTCGCGTTTACGCCTACAAAGGCCGCAAGCTGAAGAAACGCGACATCCGAGCGTTGTGGATCACGCGCTTGAACGCCGCCTGCATGATGCGCGGTGTGTCGTACTCGCGATTCATTCACGGCTTGAAGCTCGCGAATGTTGAGTTGAACCGCCGCACGCTCAGCGAGTTAGCGATTCGCGAACCGCAGATTTTTGATGAGATCGTCGCCCTGGTGAAGGGAGCACTCGCGAACGCGGCCTGAATTTTGGCCGATCGCTGATCGAGAACACTCAAGGGCGAAACCAGCGCTGAGCCGAATTGCTCAACGCCAGTTTCGCCCTTCTCGTTGGATGTCCCATGGACTTGCTTCAACAGTACGAGGATTTTGCAAACGTCGCCTTGGCTGCACTCACAGCGGCGCAGGATGCGCCAGCCGTCGAAGCGGTTCGCGTCGAATTCCTTGGCAAGAAGAGCGGTCGAATCAAGGTGTTGCAGGACTTGCTTGGCAAGGCGACTCCGGAACAGCGGCCCGTGCTCGGAGCCAAATTCAACGACGTTCGGCAGCGGGTCACGGCCGCACTGGAAGTTCGGCAACAGGAACTCGCGAAGCCGAAAGCGTCGTTGACGGCGATCGACATTTCGTTGCCGGGTGAGACGATCCGTTTAGGACGACGGCATCCGCTGACGCAAACGATGGATGAGTTTCGCGACATCATCGGCCGTATGGGCTTCACCGTCGTCTACGGCCCGGAACTCGAAGACGAATGGCACAACTTCGAGGCACTCAACATTCCGCTGGATCACCCCGCGCGCGATCCGCTGGAGAATTTTTATCTCGCCGCTGCGAAGACGGCCGCTGGTGGCCCAGTCTTGCTCCGCAGTCAAACCTCGACCGTTCAAATTCGCGTGATGGAAAAAACGAAGCCGCCGATTCGCATCGTGTCGCTCGGCCGCGTTTATCGGCCCGACACGATCGACGCCACGCATTGCTGCATGTTCCATCAAATGGAAGGCTTGATGGTCGGCGAAGACGTCACGATGGCGCAGCTCAAAACGACACTGCGGCTGTTCGCGACAACGTATCTCGGCCGAGGCGTGACGATTCGCTTCCGACCGAGCTTCTTCCCGTTCACCGAGCCGTCCGTCGAAGTTGATATGAGCTGGGGCCAAGGTTGGATGGAAATCGGCGGCGCGGGGATGGTTGATCCAAATGTACTCCGCGCGGTCGGCTTCGATCCCGAAAAAGTCAGCGGATTCGCGTTCGGATTCGGCATCGAACGCTTCTGCATGAGACGGCACAATATCACCGATATTCGTCGTTTCTACGAGAACGACGTGCGGTTCCTCAGCCAGTTTTGAGTGCCGTTCTACAGAGACAAGTCATGGCCACTTCCATCCAAGTGCAGTCGCTCGATCACGTCACAATTGTCGTCAAGGATCTCGACCGATCTCGGCAGTTTTATGTCGATGGCCTGGGTATGCGCGAGGTTCCTCGGCCAGCCTTCTCGTTTCCAGGGGCTTGGTTTCAAGCCGGTCCGACGCTGATTCACCTGATCGGCGAACATCCCGGTGGATCGCCGGCCGGCAATCCGCTCGCCGAAGAATTTCGCACGACGCGATCGAACCATTTTGCGTTCTTGGTCGATGACGTCGAGGCCGCCTACGATCGGGCACAAGAACTTGGGATGAAAATTGTTTCACCGCCAAAATCACGGCCAGATGGTTTCGTGCAAGTCTTTCTGAACGACCCGGATGGGTTTGTGGTCGAGCTGTGCTCGCCTGCGAAATGACTCGGTTGCCACCAAGGCGGCTCGTTCGGATAATCCGCCCCTGAGTCAATAACGGGGAACCGTGTCACGCGACACACGGCCAGTTCGGCCGAGTTCCCGGCGAAGCTTTCTTGTGAAAACCTCGCCGCCGCAGAATTGCCGAGTACTCCTGGGCTGCGGACGGTTTGCTTTGACCGCTGATTTTGGAGTTTGCAAATGCCTTTGGTTCCGATGCGTGTCGTGCTGGATCATGCCGCCGAAAACAACTACGGCGTGGCCGCGTTGAACGTCAACAACATGGAGCAGATCCAAGCGATCATGGAGGCGGCCAAGGAAACCGACTCACCTGTGATCGTCCAAGCGTCGCGCGGAGCGCGGTCGTACTCACAGGACAATTACTTGCGACACCTGATGCTCGCCGCCGCTGAGCTTTATCCCGACATCCCGATCGTCATGCACCAGGATCACGGCAACGAACCGGCGACGTGTTACAGCGCGATTCGCAACGGATTCACGTCGGTCATGATGGATGGCTCGCTAATGCCGGATGCGAAGACTCCCGCGTCCTACGACTACAACGCGAAGGTCACGAAGGAAGTCTGCCTCGTCGCTCACGCGCTCAACGTCTCGGTCGAAGGCGAAGTCGGCTGCCTCGGCACCGTTGGACAAGAGAAAAAGGAGCCGCCGAAGCCAGTCGCCGAAGCCGTTCACGATGCAGACTTAGAACAGGAACCCGAACCGGAGATGGCTCACCTGACCGACCCGGAAGAAGCCGAGCGGTTCGTGGCCGAGACGCACGTCGATGCGCTGGCCGTCGCGATCGGCACTAGCCACGGAGCGTTCAAGTTCAACAAGAAGCCGGACGGTGCCGTGCTCAAGATGGACCTGATCGAAGAGATTCATCGCCGCTTGCCGAACACGCACATCGTCATGCACGGCAGCTCGTCGGTCCCGCAGGAGTTGACCGACTTGCTCCGCAAATACGGCGGCGACATGAAGCAGTCGTGGGGCGTGCCGGTCGAAGAAATTCAACGCGGCATCAAACACGGCGTCCGAAAGATCAACGTCGATACAGACAACCGTATCGCGATGGCCGCGGCCGTCCGGCAGGTGATGATGACCTCGCCCGACAAGTTTGACCCACGCGATTTCATGAAGCCGGCTCGCGAGGCCATGAAGAAAGTCTGCATCGCCCGTATGGTCGCCTTCGGCCAAGCCGGCAACGCCAGCAAGATGCGAGCCGCCGGGTTGGTGAAGTAGTCCAAGCGGCTCATCGCACCAAACGCATGAAAGCCCGGCTGTCTACCAGCCGGGCTTTTTTCGTTGGTTCTACCTGTTCGGCCGATGGCCATGAGTCGTCCGCAGATCGCCGTAATACCGTTTTTGAGTTCTTGGAAACAAACTCACCACCTTCACCCAGAATTCAGCGACTGCCAGAGACGTCTGTCGCGGCATCTGTAGAATCCGCGGGAACTAAACCTAAGACGGTCGCCTCTTGGCACGTCCTTTCAGCAGGAAGATTGTCGGCTCAAACAGCGAGGGTTCCCATGCGATGGTCTCATTGGTTGCGAGCGGTCAGCGTGGCGTTGGTGGTCGGATTGGGGACGGTCGGAGCAAAAACGACACACGGCGGTGAGATCAACTTCATCGAAGACTTCGCCCTCGCGCCGGATCGAGCAATCCCGCTCAAGCAGCTCGTGCCGGGGACGGAAGACTTTTATTACTTCCACTGCCTGCACGCGCAGCAGGCCGAGCAGTTCGATAAGGTTGAGCCGCTCGTCACGCAGTGGATTCAGAAGGTCGGGCACACGCAGCGCGTCAATGAAATCCTTGCGCGGCAGGCGTTGCTGACCTACGACAAGAATCCGCAGAAGACGCTGGAGTTCCTTCGCAACAAGTTGGGGGTGAATTTCGGACATCAGAAAGAAGAACTCGGAGTCGAACCGAATTTGCCGACGAAGCTCGACCCGAATTGGATCACGCGCGCGACGCTCATCCAGCAAGCTTTGCAGCAGCCGAGTACCGAAGGCTTCACCGACTCGGCCTTCGACTGGCTGGTCAATCAGAACCTCGACGGCGATCGGCGGCGGCATTTGCTGTCGCGGTTGGCTCGACCGGATTACGCCGGACTGACGCAACTGATTGCCGACGACATGAATCATCCGAATTCCGGCGGCTTCGGGCAGTTCGCGATTCACAAGTTGCTGACGCAGGCGCAGCTCGACGACATGCTCAAACGGAAGCCGGACTTGACTCTCAATCACCACTGGGTCATCGCGTCGCTCAGTCGATTGCAGCCGGGGCCGGATGAGGACTGGCAGCACGACACGAAAGCCATGGCCGCGTACCTCGACCGAATCATGGCGTTCACCAACAAGCTGCCGCCGATCCAGAATCCACTTCGAGCACAAACGCTGTATCACCGGCTCTGGTTGGATCGGTCGCTCGGCAAGTTGGACAAGGATCGATTTCTGGCCTACCTGAAACTGCCTCGGCCAGTCGGCTATTTGTCGAAGTCGATGCGCGAGGGAGAGTCGATCAAGCAACATCCGGCGCATCTGAATCACGACCTGCGGCCGGGGACGTTGCTGCCGCCAATCGTGAATGACGAGCCACTCGTCCGCAGCTACCTGCAACATTTCCTGCTCGACGCCGCGAACCCGAAGGAGTTCGAGCCGTTTGTCAACGACATCTATCTCAAGCATCTCTTTGCCGAAACGAAGATCCTCAACGGGTTGGGCGAGCCAGAGCAATGGGCGGCGATGCTTCCGGCCGAACTCTTCCAGCAACTCAAACAGCGCGTCGAGATTGAGTTCGATCCAACGAATCGCACGACGTACTCGGCGGATGAAGTGGTCGCGCTGGACCTGCACGTCAAGAGCGTCGGCACGCTGATCGTGAAGGTGTTCGAGATCAACACCAAGAATTTCTACCGCGAGCAACTGCGTGAGGTGGACACCGACGTGAACCTCGATGGCCTGGTCGCGAATCGCGAGACGACGCACACCTACAACGACACGTCGTTCCGCCGAGTCCGCCGCCGCTTCGAATTCCCGGAACTCAAGAAGCCGGGCGTGTACGTCGTCGATTTCATCGGCAACGGACGCAGCAGCCGGGCGCTGATCCGCAAAGGGAAACTCAAATTCCTGGCGAGGACGGCCCCGACCGGGCAGGTCTTCACCGTGCTCGACGAGAAGAACCAGAAGGTCGATGACTCGAAGATTATGCTGGGCGGCCACGAGTACGTCGCTGACAAATCCGGCGAGATCACCGTCCCGTTCTCGCATCAGCCGGGACGACAGCCGATCGTGATTGCGCACGGCGAGTTCGCCTGCCTCGATTACTTCCAGCATGAAGGGGAAGCGTTTGCGCTGTCAGCCGGCATCTTCGTCGATCGCGAATCGTTGCTGAGTCGCAAGAAAGCGACCGTCATCGTTCGACCGCAGCTCACGCTGAACGGGACGCCGGTCAGCTCGAAGCTGTTGGAGCAGGTCAAACTGCAAATCGTCTCGACCGATCACGACGGTGTCGCGTCCTCGACGGAGATTCCGAATTTCAAGCTGTTCGAGGACCGCGAATCGACGCACGAGTTTTCTGTCCCGCCGCGCACTCAGTCGCTGAGTTTCCAGTTGATTGGGCAGGTCAAAGTGCTCAGCACGAACGCGACGATCAACTTGGCCGCGAACGAATCGTTCACGTTCAACGAGATGGACCGGACGGACAAGATCGAAGATTTGCACTTGGTCCGCACGAGCGCCGGGTACTTCGTCGAACTGCTGGGCAAGACAGGCGAGCCCAAGACGTCGCGGCCGATGCTCGTCGTGTTGAAGCATCGGGATTTCCGCGATCCGGTGACTCTGTCGTTCAAGTCGGACAAGTCCGGTCGAGTGTCGCTCGGCCAACTTGAGGACATCGTGGCAATCACAGCGACCGGGCCGGAGGGAACTCAGCACGCTTGGCCGATTCGGCCGGACGAGCATGTCTATTCGCAATCGTTGCACGGCCGAGTCGGCGAAGTGCTGACGTTGCCGTACTTGCCAAAGCCCAACATAGAACGCATCGCCGGCGCGCTCAATCTCCGAAGCGATCTCTCGCTGCTCGAACTGCGCGGCGATTCGTTTCTCGCCGATCGCTTTGAGAACCTGTCGATCAAGAATGGACTCATCACGATCAGCGGGTTGAAGGAAGGGGACTACGACCTGTGGCTGAAGTCGCTGAACCGGCATGTCCGCATTCGGATCGCTCCCGGCGAAGCGAAGCACGGATATGTGCTCGGCAACGTGCGACAACTCGAAATGCGGCCACTCAAGGCATTGCAGATTGAGAGCATCAAGGCGGACGACAAAGCGCTGGTGATTCAGCTCAGCAACGTGAGTAAGTTTGCTCGCGTGCATCTGTTTGCAACACGGTTCGCTCCGGAGTTTCCGGCGGGGAATCATCTGGCTCGGATCACGCAGGCGGAGCCGTACTCGATTCGCACGTCGCCGGCCGAGTCGGTGTATCTGGCCGGGCGGAACATCGGCGACGAGTACCGATACATCATCGACCGCAAGTACGCAAAGAAGTTTCCGGGCAATACGCTTGAGCGGCCGTCGCTGCTGCTCAATCCGTGGGTGCTGCGTTCGACCGAGACCGGCGAGCAAGTCGCAGCCGGCGGTGACGATTTCGGAGCGAAAGGCGCACCGCCGTCCAGCGAGATGGCACGCGGGGAAGGTCAGGGTGCTGGCCGGAACGCGAAGCCCGGTGACTTCGCGAATCTCGACTTCCTGGCCGAAGCGTCGGCCGTGTTTGTGAACCTCGTGCCGGACAAGGATGGGAAGATTGTTTTGAAGCGCGAGTTGTTGGGCAGTCATCAACATCTGCACGTTGTCGCCTGCGATCCGCTCAGCACGACGTGGCGGAGCGTCGCGCTCGACGAGCCGCGCTCGACGTTCATCGACCTGCGGCTGGCGAACGGGCTGGATCCGAAGAAGCATTTCACGCAGCAGAAGCGAATCAGTCTGGTCGGGGCCGGGCAGCCGTTCACGTTGGCGGACATCGCCACGTCGAAGTTCGAGGCGTATGACAGTCTCGCGCGGGTTTATCTGCTGTTCACGACGCTGACGCATGATCCGAAGCTGGCCGAGTTCTCGTTCCTGCTCAACTGGCCGAAGCTCAAGCCAGAAGAGCAGCGGGAGAAATACTCGAAATATGCCTGCCATGAACTCAATGTGTTCCTGGCGAAGAAGGATCCGAAATTCTTCAACACGGTCGTGAAGCCGTACCTCGCGAACAAGAAAGACAAAACATTCCTCGACCGCTGGCTGCTGGACGACAAGGTTGATCCGTTCCTGCAACCGTGGTCTCACGGGCAACTCAACGTGGCCGAGCGAGTCTTCCTGGCCCAACACATCAATGGCGAAGGATCAAAGACCTCGCGGCACATCGACGAGCTGTTCAAGTTGCAGCCGCCGAACATCGACCGGTTCTTGTTGCTGTTCGACACGGCGGCCAAGGGGAGTTCGCTGGAGACCGGCGACGACCTCGGTTTGAAACGGAATCTCAGCGAGAGGCTGAAGGAATCGGAAGTGATGTTCGAGAGCCTTGCGGCGAGCGACAAGCCGGTGGATTCTGCCGCCGCTGGCGGCGCTGCTCCTGCGGCACCTCCGAAGAGCGGAGCACTTGGAGGATTTGGGATGATGGCGGGCGTACCAGCCGAAGCCAAGAAGTCGGGCAAGCAGCAACTTGAGCTTCGCGATAAGGCCAAGGAAGAAGCCGGTTCCGAACGATTGCGGCGGGGACTCGCCCGCGATGGCAAGCCGCAGGATGCAAAGGCAAAACGGTTGGGAGCCTTGGCAGAAAAGAAGGACTCGAATACGAATGGCGTTTTCGATTCCGATTCGGAAGAGTCGAAGCCAGCCGACGAATCCGTGTTCTTCGGTCGCTTCCGTCGAGAAGAAGTTCGCCAACTTTATCGCAAGATGGACCCCACCAAAGAATGGGCGGAGAACAACTACTACCACCTCGCGATCGCCGAGCAGAACTCCGGTCTCATCACGGTCAACTCGTTCTGGCGCGACTACGCTCAGCATGATCCGACGAAGCCGTTCCTCAGCACGAACATCGCGGACGCGAGCCGCAATTTTACGGAGATGCTGCTCGCGCTGGCGGTGCTCGATCTGCCGTTCGAGCCGGCGAAGCATGAATCGAAATTCGATGGTCCGCAGATGACGCTCGCGGCCGGCAGCCCGATGATCGTCTTCCATGAAGAGGTCAAAGCCGCTCAGCCCGCCGCCGACAAGACGCCGATCCTCGTCAGCCAGAATTTCTTCCGGCACGGCGACCGGCATCGCCAGGAAAACGGCGAGCAGATCGACAAGTACGTCGCCGACGAGTTCGTCATTCACACGGTCTATGGCTGCCAGGTGGTCGTCACGAACCCGACGTCCGCTCGGCAGAAGCTGACCGTGCTGCTGCAAGTGCCGCAAGGAGCGATCCCCGTCGCCAACGGTCAGCCGACCAAGAGCGTGCATGTCGACTTGCAGCCGTATCACACGCAGACGTTGGACTACTTCTTCTACTTCCCCGGAGCCGGTCAGTTTCCGCACTTCCCGATTCACGTCGCGAAGAACGGCGAGCTGATCGCGTTCGCCACGCCGAGCACGTTCAACGTCGTGGACAAGCCGACCAAAATCGACACCGAGAGTTGGGACTACGTCTCGCAATACGCCTCGGCCGAAGACTGCCTGAAGTTCCTCAACACGCACAACGTCCACAGCCTGAACCTCGACCGCATGGCGTGGCGGATGCACGACGCGAAGTTTTTTGATGCGGCGATCTCGCTGCTGTCGGCCCGTCATGCGTATCACATGACGCTGTGGTCCTACGGCCTCAAACACAACCACGTTGCTGCGGTCAACGAGTTCCTGCGGCATGCCGACGGCTTGGTCAACGAACTTGGCGGCCGGCTGGCCAGCACGCTGCTGACGATCAATCCGGTCGAGCGTCGCAGCTACGAGCACCTCGACTACAAGCCGCTGGTCAACGCGCGCAGTCATCGGCTCGGCCAGCAACGCCAGATTGTCAACGCGAAGTTCAACGAGCAATACCACCGCTCGCTGCGCGAGTTCTCGTACCAGCGCAGCCTGACCGACGATGACCTGATGGTCGTGACCTATGACCTGCTGTTGCAGGACCGCATCGAGGAATCGCTGGCGACGTTCGCTCGCGTGAACCCGGAACGGCTGCCGACTCGCTTGCAGTACGACTACTTCCGTGCGTACCTCGACTTCTTCACCGACAACCCGAAGTTCGCGCGAGCCATCGTCGCCGATTACACCGACTACCCGGTCGATCGCTGGCGAAATGCGTTCGCCTCGATCAAGGCCCAACTCGACGAGATCGACGGCGCCGGCCCGAAGAAGATCGACACCGAAGACCGCAATCAGGACCAAACGCAACTCGCCGCGACCAACCCGAACTTCGATTTCAACGTCGAGGCGAAGCAGCTCACGATCAATCATCAAAACCTCGACGAGGTCAAAGTCCGCTACTATCTGATGGACGTCGAGTTGCTCTTCAGCCGCAACCCGTTCGTGCAGCAATTCCGCGGCCAGTTCAGTTTGATTCAACCCAACCGGGTGGACACGGTGGGTCTCCGCGAACGACAGGTCGCGGCAAACGGCGGATTGGGTTCAGGGCCGGAAGGGGCGAAAGGGACCGAAAAGACGAGTGGTGCGAAGACGGTCGCGCTGCCGAACGACCTGCACAACAAAAATGTGTTGGTGGAAATCACCGGCGGCGGGCAGACGAAGACGCAGGCGTACTACTCGAATTCGCTGGCCGTGCAGCTCATCGAGAACTACGGCCAACTGAAGGTCACGCACGCGACGACGAACAAGCCAATCGCGAAGGCGTATGTGAAGGTTTACGCGCAGCGTCCGGACGGCTCATCGCGGTTCTACAAAGACGGCTACACCGATCTGCGCGGCCGCTTCGATTATTCGAGCCTCAACACGAATGACCTCGACGCGGTGACGAAATTCTCGGTGCTCGTGATGAGTGATGAGCACGGTGCGATCGTGAAGGAAGCCAACCCGCCGAAGCAATAAATGTGGTTTCAATTCTGTAGCCACGTTCGCCATCGCTCGTAGCCCGGATTCGAAAAACTCATAATCGTTGCACTGTCTGATCGAACTACGAGACCGCGCAAACAGGGAGAACGCTATGAAGGTTGTCTTCGGGTTGCTTTTCATTGGGATTCTGGGGGCCACGGTTGCGGCGCAGCCTGACGCACCAGCGGCGAATCAACCAACCACGGGTACGAATGTGGCCGCCGTACTGCCGGGACAGGCGGACTTCGATCGGGAAGTGAAGGCCGCCAGCGAGCAATACGAACGGGCCAAGCTGCGATTCACAGAAGCCACGGAGCGTGCTCGGCTGAATTACATCAAGGTTCTGGAGGCCAACTCAAGCGACCTTGTCCCCCACGACGCTCGTGCCGCCGAGTTCGAGAAGGAACTGGCACGAGTCCGGAGCCTGAAATTCCACTCTCCGAAATTCGAATACAAGACGTTCGAGTGGGAGCACAACGCAGCACCGGTCAAAATGATTCACAAGGATGAAGGATTCTGCTACCTCGCAGACATCGGAGGAGCATTCAATGGCGGTGCCGAAGTCGCCCGGGTCTACGTCGGAGACGACGGATTTTGGTATCTGCACGGCAGCACGGGCCAAGGATTCATGGTCGTTCGGGCGATCGCCGTGAAGATGACTCGTTGATCAAATGGAAAGCCGTACGACGAAGGCCAGTTCTTGAATGGCAAAAAATCCGGTGTGTGGAAATACTTCAGTGCGACCGGGAAGATAAGGAGCACGAAGTTGTTTTGAATGTCCGTAGCAGGAGTTGTAATGGCGAGTCTTTCTGGTGACGAATCTGGCAGTGGTGCCGAAGGAAACGTACTCGTCATCGGTGCAGGAGTCAGCGGCCTCACCAGCGCGCTTTGTTTACGGCAAAAGGGATTCGAGGTCACGGTGGTTGCGGACCAGTTCGCTCCGCGAGTGACGTCCGTCGTCGCCGGAGCCTTGTGGGAATGGCCGCCGGCGGTGTGTGGCCATCATCACGATCAAGTCTCGCTGGATCGGTCCAAAATCTGGTGCCATCAATCGTACGAGATCTTCGCGGACCTCGCTCGTGATCCGCTGACCGGCGTTTTCCTGAGGCCAGTGACCTTTTACGTTCAGCACCCAATCTGTGCGGATGAACGACTTCAGAGGAAGGTGGATGAGCTGAGGAGCAAGGTTCGTGAGTTCAAGCATGATTCGTCCCTGATACGGGACAACGGCGTCAACCCACGACTCGGCTTCCAGGACGCATACTCTTACCTCGCTCCCATGATTGATACAGATGCGTACATGCACTGGCTCCTTGGCGAAGCCCAAAAGGCCGGCTGCCAAATCATCGAGAGTCAGGTGACCGGTAATTTGCGACAGCAGGAGTCGTCGCTGGCGAACCGGTACGGAGTCGAGGCCATTGTCAATTGCACCGGGTTGGGTGCCAGTGAACTGACAGGCGATTTGGTATCACCGCTCCGAGGCGCGCTCATTCGCCTGCGAAATGACGGAAAGACCTTGCCCAGAATGACTCAGGCGCACTGCGTTTCCCAAGACGGTTCGGGTGAGGATCGGGGCTTTATCTTCATCGTTCCACGCGGTGAGGACATCCTGCTGCTGGGGGGGCTAGCCGAGCCCGACGAACGGGATTTGGAGATCGGTCTGCACAACTATGAACCCATTCGCGAAATGTACCAGCGCTGTCTTGAGTTTCTGCCGATCCTGAGTGGAGCCACGATCGACGCGGCGGAGCCTGTCCGTGTCGGCCTCAGGCCGGTCCGCCTTCAAAACGTCCGCTTGGAGCGGGAGCTTGGCACACGCATCGTTCATAACTATGGCCACGGTGGTTCGGGCGTCACTTTTTCGTGGGGTTGTTCCTTCGAGGTTGCCGAGCGGGTGGCAGACCTTCTGGCCGAGGGTGAGTGAATTGCACGGGAAGGCGACGCTCCCGTCGAGCGAACATGCTTCGCGCCAATGTCTGAGTAGTGTCCTAATTTAAAAGCCGATCAGTTTGGTTTTCGTTTCGTACTGTCGCCTAGCTTCGGCCGCGCCGAACGAAGTGGATAATGACGAGCACGGCGCCCACAACACTGATGAGCAGCGCCCCCGCGACGCGCGAGAGAAACTCAGTCCGATTATTCGCGGGCATGTTCGTCACGACATTACCGCCAAGTATGCACAGGGCAATTGCACATGAAGTCACGAACTGAAGAGGACTTGCAGGAGATAGTCCTCGTCGCTGGCGGCGATGAGTCGTTTGTTTTTGACACCGATTTTGTGGGTGAGGTTGTTTTTGAGCAGGCTCAGTCCGGCTCGGCGGAGCAGG
>CAMAWN010000009.1 GCA_945861865.1 Candidatus Kuenenia stuttgartensis
GATCGCCACACGCACGCTGGACTGCTTGGGCACGATGCTCGTCCTCCAACACGAACGCGATTTGATCGCCCAACATCCTGTCGAGCGGACTCCTCAAATCGCCATGCCACAACTATCGCAGCTTGCCCAGCATCGCGCAATCGCCCTGGTGCGTGAGAGATAACGCTCTTCGTAGGGAATGAAGCAGCGGCGATGCAGCAGCTTGAATTGGTCGATGGCTTCGGCCAACTCCTGCGCATCGGGATTCAGCAAGCTGAGCGACTCACGGAATTGACGACGCTCGCGGCCCTCAGGATGGCCATCGTCGGCTTGACGGCGGTCCATGAATGTGACCGGCTTTTGCTCAAGTAATTGTGACATTAGCATGGCTCCTCGACTGTTCGACCGCAAACTTGGGTCACGCGAGTCGGTTGAGCAAATCGGCGTTGCACGGAACGGAGTCATTTAGACCTCTCGGCCGTCGGCGGCGGCAATCCTTCCCACTAACGCGTCCCGGACAACTGGAACACACACCGTTCCGCCACTGATTTGGAAATGTTTCCCCACCAAGCAAGCCTCGGTGGGGTTTTGCGGACCTTCTCGTTCGACATCGGTTCAAGGCCAGCATGAAAATCACAGTTCTCGGTGGCGGCGGGATGGCAACGGCTTGTGCGATCGTGCTCGCCGAGCACCCCGGGGTCGATGTGTCGATCTGGGCACGCAATGCCCAGTTCGCACGCGACATGGCCGCCTCGCGAGTCAACGACCGTCTGCTGCCCGGAGTCCGCATCCCCGACCAAATCGGCATCACGTCGGATGTCGCGTCGGCCGCATCCGGAGCAGACGTGCTGATCGCGGCAGTCCCGACGGCCTTCCTGCGACAAGCCTTGACCGACATCGCCGACAAACTGCCGGCCGGCGTGCCGGTCCTCAGTGTCATCAAGGGACTCGAGAACGACACCTTCGCTCGTCCAACACAGATCATCACCAGCGTCCTCGGTGCGCGACCGGTCGCCGCGCTCGGCGGGCCATGTCATGCCGAAGAGGCCGCTCGCCGAATGCCGGCCAGCGTGGTCATCGCCAGCGAGGATGAAGCGTTCGCCTCGCAAGTTCAAAAACTCTTCGCGACCGATCGCTTCCGGGTCTACACGAATCACGACCTGCTCGGCGTCGAACTGGCCGGAGCGTTGAAGAACGTCATCGCGATCGCAGCCGGCATCTGCGATGGACTCGGCTACGGAGACAACGCCAAGTCCGCGCTGATCACGCGCGGCCTCGCCGAGATGACTCGCTTTGGCAGTGCCTTGGGAGCCGACAAGCAAACCTTCTTCGGCCTCGCCGGCTTGGGCGACCTGATCACCACTTGCGTCAGCCGCCACGGCCGCAATCGCGGAGTCGGTGAACGCCTCGGCCTCGGCCAAACGCTCTCCGACATCCTCGCCAGTATGACCGCCGTCGCCGAGGGGTTGACGACCGCTCGCAGCATTCACGACCTCGCTCGCCAAAAAGGGATCGACATGCCGATCACTCGCGAAGTCTTCGCCGTCCTGTTCGAGTCAAAATCCCCCGCCGCCGCCACCGAGTCCCTCATGCAACGCCCCTCACGCGGTGAGTGACGTCGCGGATGCGACTCGCACCGAACGCCTGCCAGCACTTTGTCGATCAGCCTCGCCGAAACGAGACCACCGTCGTTTCGATCGAGGCTCAACCGGTGATCCGGGGGACCATCACCACCATCACCGTTCGGCTCACAGTTTCAGATTGATCAACCTCATCAGAAGCCCAAGCCCGAAAGTTATGTCCAACACGACTGCCGCGAAGAACAGCAACATCCCGACCACGAGGTAGAACGGCACCGCACCCCGCCATCGGACTTCCGTCGGCTGGGACCAAGTTCCGTAGCCTACCGACGGACATCCCATCACACGGTCGCTATTTCTCCAGATCGACTTCCAGACGGAGACCGTTGCTTTGTGCCCAAGCGCGGACCTGCTCGAACAGGGAGCAACCCGGCCCATCGCCAAAAAGAACGTGGGGCTCGGCCCATGTGAAACTTGTATGTTTCGAAGCGATGACGAGCGTTCTCCGACGACCGCCGTGGACCGCGATGGCGAGGCCAATCGAGCTGAGGGGGATACCCACAAACCCGAAGATATTTCCCACTCGTGCGGCCACGAACCCTCCAAAAACCAAGAAAACGCCGATGACGCCGATGATGACGCCACTGACGAGCATGATGCCACCGACGAGCAGCTTGCCCCGGTGCCAGACATCTCGAATGGAGACAGAGACCACTTCAGCAAGCGGCATTCGCTCGGTGACGATGCCGTCGATGAAGCCGAACTTGGAACTGGGCCAATAGGCGGCTCGGTTCGTGAGCACGAGTCTGCGTTGCTCCCTCCCGACGTAGAAAGGGATGTCCGCCGAGACTTGCTCGTCGGGTTCGAGAAGGAGGTCAAAGGCCATCATCGCTCCATGCCTGCGTGAGATTGCGGAACACGATCCTCATTCAACTCACAGATATCAGATTGATCAACTAAAAAGAAACCGTAATCGACAACACGGCTGCCGCGAAAAACAGCAACACCACGACCCCTAAGTAGAACGGTACCGGGGCATCCGCCCGCCGTATCACGCTCCCCTTCATTGACAGTTCGCCCGTCCAAACCGCCCGCACGGCCTCCCACACGAAGAAGAGACAAATCAAGACAATCAAAAATCCGCTCATCACCTCTGCCTCCAATGACCAAACAGTCGAGTTCACGCATGCAGCGCATCATGGCCGCGTGATCGTCACGGTGTTGCTCCCCTTTTCGTTGCCGGTCGTGAGCACGACGTAGACTTTGAAGCTGGCGGTGCTGCCGGGCGAAGTCAGGCCGGAGTTGGTGAGGAATTCGCGAGTCTCCGACGGGCCGACGTTGCCGATCACGGACTCGTCGTCGGTTGAGTAGTTCGCACCGGAGCAGAATCGCAGCGAGTAATGCGACAGGTTCAGGTTGTCGCTGGCACTCCAGGTGAGTTTGGTCTGCGAAGGAGTCACTTCCCAGGTTCCGTTGGCGGCAACGGCGTCGGGAGTTGAACCAGGTTCCGGCGTCAGTCGCGGCAGACTGGCAACCAGGGGGTCGGTCGGAGCAAACGTCCCCTCGATGGCGGCTCGATAGTCGCGGAGGATTGGCTGTACGAGGTCTTGCAGGTCGTTGCGTCGCTCACGTTCCAGCTTCACATCCTGGAGGGCGTTCTGCCACGCCGTCGAAGTGGCCTTCAGCGTGGCCAGATCGGCATTGAACGTCGCGACCAAGTATCCGTCCAGCAGACTCAGCGGCCCGGTGAACCCTGGAATGGTCGCGGCGTTGATCTTGACCCACAGCGTCGCCATGTCGTCGAGGCTGTCCGCGATCGTCGCCACCGACGAACTCCCCGGCGGCACCTCCGGTAAGGCGGTGACATACGCCGTGTGACTGAGGAACCCACGCACCTTGCGATTGAACTCCCCCAGCCGACCGATGAGGGCAGCCTTCTGGAGATCCAGGTACCCGCGAGCAATTTCCACGTCGTTCAGCTTCCCCTGAACCGACGAACTGAACAGGGCTAGAGAATCGCAATACCCACTCAGGATGGCGATGGCCGTCCCGTCTCCCAAAATCAGCGGTCCGTCACTCCCTAAGAACGTATTGGTGTGCCCCCAGTGAGCGAGGAACTCAGTGACGGTTGGCACGAATGAGGAAGGACCGGTAATCGCCATGATTTCTCCTAAGATTGGCAGGAATGTGACCAATGCGAATCAAACTCAGACAGTTTGTTACAAAACAGAGATCTTTCTTTCAAAAACAGACGCCGGGGAGACTCACTTGTTGTCCGGGGAGACTCACTTGTCGTCCGGGGAACGGATTCTGTCGTCCGGGATCATCGACAGAGGCTCCGGGGAAGCGATCTTGTGATCCGGGGCAATCAATCGATTCTCCGGGGACTCACCATCAAGTTCGGAGGCACTCACCGATCTGGGGTTCTGCCTGCACGACGTGCCAGCGAGTGGTTCGTGGCACGACCACTCGCTGGCGCGTCGTGCTAATCCCTTCGTGATCTTCCACATGATGGCCGCTGGCCTTTCGTGCTGGTCCCCATTTGGAATGGGTCCGCCGAGAGAAGCTCATTCACGAGAAATGATCCGCGCAGTCTATCTTGCCACTCGCAACCCTCAAGTCATACGCGGAGGCTGGACTCTGGCATGGGGCGGCACCGGCTTGGCGGGAGCCTCACTCTTCCCTGGTCTGTGTTATTCATGGGCCGGGAAGATTTCGTGACAGGCTGCTGTTCAGTCAGCACGACGCGCAAGCGAGTGTTCTCGTTTGAAAACACTCGCTTGCGCGTCGTGCTAACTGCAGCCTATGAATAATCCTGGCTTGCGGATCGCCTCTCAGAGACGGCTTGCGAGAGGGATGCCGATCCCTGACGGCTTGTCTGCGGTCACCAACGAAAAGAGCCTGAGCTTTGTTCAAGCTCAGGCTCTCTCGCTGTTGCCGTCCGCGCGGGAACGGGGACGGTTACAGCAGCTTTGTGAGCAACACAGGGTCGAGCTGAAAGCTTTCTTTGATTTCACCGGCCACCCCGGTCACGGTGTCGTCTCCTTGGTTGCCAGCGAGTGTGTCGGTGCCACCTTGACCATCGACGTTGTCGTTGCCGTCGCCGCCCAGCAGGATGTCTCGGCCGGCTCCGCCTCGCAGCGTGTCGTTGCCGTCGCCGCCAAGGATCGTGTCATTGCCGGCGTTGCCTTGAACCACATCGTTGCCGTCGCCGCCGTTGACCAAGTCGTGGCCATCTTCGCCGAGAATCGTGTCGTTGCCGTCATCGCCGCTGATCGTGTCATCGCCGAGACCGCCGAGAATCAGATCGTCGCCGTGGAAGCCGTTGATGAGGTCATTGCCCTCGTTGCCGTTGATGGAGTCGTTGTCGGTGCCGCCATCGAGCGTGTCGTCTCCCGCCCCGCCGTCCAAGTTGTCGTCGCCGGAGCCGCCCGCCAGGCTATCGTTGCCCTCCATACCGTTGAGCACGTCGTTGCCATTCAGCCCGACGAGCGTGTCGTTGCCCGCACCGCCGTTGATGACATCGTTGAGGATGCTGCCGGTCAGGCTGTCGTCGCCGTCACCGCCGTCGAGGGTCGAGAGTCCGTCGCCGCCGTCGATGACGTCGCTGCCCGCACTGCCGTCGATCGAGTCGTCACCGGTATCGCCATTGAGCGTGTCGTCGCCGTCGTTGCCGATGAGCGTGTCGTTGTCATCGCCGCCGCTTAGCAACTCGGCGCTGTCCGTGCCGACCAGCAAATCGTTGCCGGCTTCGCCGAAGACTCGCAGCAGAACGCCGCCGAGTTTGGCTCCCGCGTCCGCCTGCACGTGGTCGTTGCCGGTGCCAGCATTCAGCCGAACTTCGGTCGCACCGACTCCACTCAGGTCCGCAACGTTGATGCGATCCGTGCCTCCCGCAGCCGTGACCTGCACGAGTTCGATGTCACTGCCGAGAGACTGCTTCGTGGAATCGATCGAGACGGTCAACAATCCCGCCGCTTGTCCGACGTTGAACGTGTTCGCCGAATTGCTGCCGAAGAACTCGAAGCTGTCGCTCCCTTCGCCGCCGGTGATTGAATCAACGCCGTCGCCAAGTGCCGCGATGATCGAGTCGTCGCCATCGCCGCCCAGGACCGCGTCTTTGCCCACTCCGCCTCGCAGCGTGTCGTTGCCACCTTGTCCCTGAATCGAATCGTTGCCGGCCGCACCGGCCAAACTGTCATCGCCGTCGCCGCCGACAAGCTGATCGCTCCCAATACCACCATTGAGCACGTCGTTCCCGGCACTGCCATTCAACGTGTCGTTGCCCGCTCCGCCCAGCAACGTGTCGCCGTTCACGGCGGCGGGCGGCGTGGCGAGGGCAAAGGCCAGATTGTCGATCGCGAATCGACTTCCGCCGTTCGAGGTGGGTGCCGACGTGAAATCCAACCGCATTCGCCGAACGGCCGTCGTACCCGTGTAGCTGAACGAACCTTCCGAGTACGGCAAGCCCAATTGAAGATTGACCGTCGATGATGCAATCAAGTTCAAATTGCTGTCCAACAACGTGACCGCGACTCCATTGGTGACATTGGAAAAACTGTTGCGGGCGACGCCGAAGGACAGAGTCGTTGCCGGCGACGTGAAATCCACGGTCAACACGCCCAACGCGTTCCCTTCCAAAACTGGGTCGGTCAGAAACTGACTCAAGCCTGGTCCGGCACCAATCGAGACATTCAGATTGGCATCGATCGAGTCGATTCCCGCGACTTGAAAACCAAACGTCGCTCCCAGAATCGACTGGCCGTTCGCGGGAGTCGAGACTGGAACTTCGTCGAACGCGATCGTTGCTCGTCCAGCCGGTGTCGTCGTGACGGCGGCCAGGCTCGGGCCTGCCATCGGTCCCCCAGGCCTGGTGTTGTTCCCCATGTATCCCACGGTCCATAGACGTGCGACTTCCCTTGTCAGCGGCTGCACAAGTTGGACAGGCTTGCTCGCAATTTGCCAAGTTCCGCGCGGCCGGGCACTCACCTCAATCGTCGAACTGACTGCCGCCAACGTGCTGGTCGCCGAGGCCCCGCTAAGTCCGGCCGCCGATGGGGTGAACGGGTCCGCTTGGCCGAAGTCCACCTGATAGCCCATGTCCGCCAAGGCAGCGACGGTCACTCGGCTGAGCGGGTTGCTGCCGGCACCAATCACGCTCGACATCAACTCGTTGCCGAATTTGCTTTCGCGCCAGTGTGAGCCTGCCGAGCCAGTTCCACCGACATTCTCCAACGGGACGTTTGGCTCAGTGGACCGGAAGATTCGATCGTACTCAGCGGTGGCCTGTGCTCCGACGAATCGCGGATTGCTCGTTCCCGCGCTGGCGATCAAGCCTTGCTGCACCCACACCGTGCCGAAGCCGAGGGCATGTCCGATCTCATGCAAGATGACATCCGACAATGAGCCGTCCGCCTCAATCGCCGCCAGATCTGCGGAGTCAATCGTGATCGACGCCAACGCCGGCAAGAACGAATCCGTTCGCTGCACGTCGATTCCCGTCTGCCCCAACACGCCGCCGGGGCCGTCAATCGCCGAGACACGAACTGTGATCACCAGATCGTCGATCGTGCCGACATTCGCCACGATCACGTCGGGCAAGTCGCCACGAATGATGGATTCCCACTTCCGCTCGGCCGCGTCGAACGCTTGAGTGTCGCTGGCACTTAGCCCGGCTGGCAAATCAATGACGATGTCGAATTGACCCGGCGCGCCAATCGGCACGCCCGTCGCCCCGATATCGTCCGCCCCGAACGAGGACACGCCGTACGGCAGTGTGATCGTTCGCAGCAGCGAGCCATCGCGATTGAAGATGTCCAGCGACGACGTGACGCTCAGCGCGGAAGCCGTCGAAACTCGCGAGCTGCCCAAGAAGATGTTGCCGTCCAGCACGCCCACGCCGGAATAAGTCCCCGCCGAGGTCGTCGTCACGTTGAAGGTGTCCGCGATCAGACCAGACAACGGATTGATCTCGATGATCGAATGCCCATTCGCGACCGTCGCGATCAAGCGATCGGGATTCGTCGCACCGCTGAGTCCCCCCACCAGATTCGTATTGGGATTCACACCGTTGATGTCCAGCACCGTGCTCACACCGCCGAGCGCGGGATCAAAGACGAGAATGTCATCGTTCGCGGAATCCTGGATGTAGAGCAACCCGTTGAGGAACGCCAACGCGTCGTACCGTTGATTCGTCGGCCGCGGAATCAACGTGCTGTCGAGAACGATGCCCGTGCCAGGATCGAGCCGATACAGCGTGTTCGTGCCGAAACCGTTGAGGTAGTACAACGAGCTGCCGTCGAAGGCCAAACCATCACCGTTGACACTCGTCGGTTCCGGGGCCGCGAAACGATTCAGCTCTGTACCGGTTTGCGGATCGAGTTCGACAATCTGACTGCGATTGTTGTTCGGCACTGCAAACAGCCGAGCCAGAAGCGGAGGCGGAGGAGCCGGAGGAGTCGGCACTTCTTCCGCGTTCAAGAGATCGTTGCCGGCACCGCCATCGAGCTTGTCGAAGCCGTCGCCGCCGAACAGAGTGTCGTTGCCCGACTGACCGAGCAACGTGTCCGAGCCGAGGTTGCCGACCATCGAATCGTTGCCAACTCCACCCAAGATCGAATCGTCGCCGTTGTTGCCTTGCAGCAAATCAGTACCACCACGGCCGTTCAAAAAATCATTGCCGTCGTCCCCTTGGATCGCGTCCGCGCCGTCGCCGCCGTCCAACGAATCGTTGTCATCGCCTCCCAGCAGTGTGTCGGTGCCTTCGTTGCCCAACAGCGTGTCGTCGCCGAGACCACCGCTCAACGAGTCGGCTCCCGCGCCGCCGAGCACCGAGTCATTGCCGTCGCCGCCGTCGATCGCGTCGGCTCCCATCATGCCGTTGAGCGTGTCGAGGCCCGCAGATCCCGCGATCAAATCGTCGCCGTCGCCACCCGTCACGTCGTCGTTGTCCGCACCGGCATCAATCGTGTCGTTGCCATCGTGGCCGATGATGCTGTCGTCGCCGTCACCACCGTCAATGCTGTCGTCGCCGTCTTCGCCGTTGATCGAGTCGTTGCCGCCGCCGCCGACAATCGTGTCGTTGCCGTCGTTGCCGTTGATCGACGAAGCACCGTCAAGACCGGTGATGACATCGTCACCATGATTGCCGAGCAACGTCTCGGCGACGCCGTCGCTGCCGAGAATCGTGTCGCTGCCATGACCACCATCGACGTTGATCGCGGCCAAGTTCGGATAGTTCGCGCTGCTCACCGCGCTCAGGTCGATCGTGTTCGCCAGGTCACCTCCCTGAATCACGAACGACGTGACCGAACTGGCCAACACGCTGGCGACTGACGAAACCGCAGTGCCATTCGCCAGCACTTGCACGATCGTTCCCGCACCCGAGTCGGCGGAGCCGACCGTGATGTCATCGCTCGAGTCCGAGAAGATGTTGAGTTCGCCATTCACGAACAACGCCGACACGGACAGCAGCGATTTAGCCTCAAGCTGCTCAAGCTGCCCGGCGACCGGCAACCTGGCCGCGCGACGCCGAGTGGCCGTCTCTCGTTCCGTGAACCGACCGCGAACTGCTTCCAACCACGATTGAAATCGCATAGCCCCATCCTTGGGAGAATGTGAGATTCAGACACCCCTCGTGAGCCGCCCGCTCGCCCTTGCGGACGAACGATCGACACCCACGGCACAAACCTCGTGTGATCGTCAGTCTTCATCAGCCTTTCGAGACCGTTCGATTCAATACAAACGGAAAGGTCGCAGCACTCTCCGCGACCGAACTGCCCCCGAGGCGGAAACTCTTCGCCATTCTTCCAAGTCGAACATCTCGCAAAGATCGACGTCTGCCTAAATCGCCGGGCTTACCCAGCCGAGAATCCTCTTGGTCGATTCTCGTGTGCGTTGATAGATTCCCGCCCCTTGCCACTAACGCCCCTGATCTCAGGACCAATCATGCCCCGCTGGATTTCGCCGTTCTCGACTGTGATCGTCGTGCTCCTGGGCTGTGCCGGATTCGCGGCCTATCGCAGCGGCTGGATTCCTGTGGAGTTCGGCGGGACGCCCACGGGGGCCATCGTCGATGCGAGTTCGAATTCGAAAGGTCTGGATCAACCGCCGGAGTTTGAAGCCGATGACTCTGCGTCGCCCGACGTCTGCGGAGTCACTCGCGAGAGAAACACAAATCCAACCGAACCGTTGATGCCGGATGAGTCACTCGATCCGAACGGCTCCTCTCCGACCGCAGACCGTCGCTCGAACCGGGACAACTTGTTGGACGAGGAGCCAGCCGACGACGATGCGATCGTTGTTCAACCAACCGTGTTTCAAACTCCCGCCGGTCCCACTTCTAGTCGGTTGCGACTCATTGCCGAAGAACAGCCGGTCGCCGCGACGAAGAAATCCGAACCGCCGTCCGATCTTCCCGCCTCCGAAACCGAATCCAACACCGAGCCTGCCGTCCGCGTCGCCAAACGCTCGACGGAGCAAGAGTCGACATTCGACTTCACCGCGATTGACCGCCAGATCAAAGCCGGGCAAGTCGTCGATGCTCACAAGGCCCTGTCGAAGCTGTATTGGCAACAGCCGGATTTGAGATCGCACGTGCAGGAACGAATCGACCGCACGGCGAAGGCGATCTACTTCTCGCCACAACCACACATCCAAGAGCCGTACATCGTGCAGGCCGGCGACCAACTTCGCAAAATCGCGACCAAGCATCACGTCCCGTGGCCGTATCTCGTGCGGCTCAATCGCATCGATCCCAAACGCCTGCGCGAAGGCCAGAAATTGAAAGTCATCGACGGCCCTTTCGGAGCCGTCATCACGCTCACCGACTTCGAGCTGACACTGCACCTCAGCGGTCAATACGTGCGCAGCTATCCGTGCTGCATCGGCAAGAACAATGCGACTCCCACCGGGAAATTCACGGTGCTCAACAAGGTCACCAGCCCGCAGTACACCGACCCCGATGGCAAAGTCTTTTCAGGCAGCGATCCCAAGAATCCCCTGGGAACACACTGGATCGACTTGGGCGACAGCTACGGCATCCACGGAACCATCGAGCCCGATTCGATTGGCAAAGCCGAGTCGCGGGGCTGCATCCGGCTGCTCAATGCGGATGTCAGCGAAGTTTACGATCTGCTCGAGACAGGGGCCGAGGTGGTGATCCGCCAATAGGCTCGTGGTCTCATGAGCGATCAAATTCTGGCGTGAATTGAACATCGCTCCCGCCCAACGCTGCGGAATCACCACACGATTACTCCGTTGCCAATTCTCACCGCGCGGTATCTGCCCCGTGATTCAATACTGCCAGCTCACACCGAAGCTGTAGTTGTTCGTCACGTAAGTGTTTCGCTTCTCGTTGATCGTCGGGAACAGGCCGGCTGCGGGATTACCTTGCCACAAAACGCTGCCGGTCGTGTCCGTCACTCCTCCGATCATCAGGATCGAGTAGCCCGCTCGAAATCGAGCCTTCTCGAAAACTCCGAATCGCCGCAGGACCGGCACGTACTGGAACAACGGTGCCTCGGCACTGATCGTCTGCTCAAACATTGGTGAGACGTGGGCCGTCGTCTGTGAGTCGGTGAATGAGTTCGGAGTCGCATCCTCTGTGGAGGCCAGCAACAGATTGGACTCGCGAGTGTGCATCGCGATGTTGTCGCCACTCAAGCTCAACCTCTTGTAGTTCGCCAAGATGCCGACCTTCGTTGTGCCGGTCAGCAGGAGCGATTCACCGCCAAAATCGTAGGTCAACCCCAGCTCACCGCCACCTAAGTGCTGATCGGCGTCGTTATTCAGGTACGACGAAATCGGATAATGGAAGTGATCGTGGAAGGAGAAGAAACTCAACGTATTTTGTTGCTGGTTTCCGCCACCTTGTTGTTGGCCACCCGACGATTCGCCACCAGCATTATCCACGATTCCATCCTGATCGTCGTCGATACGGTCAGGTGTCGCGTGAATCTTGAAGTCCGGACTGAGCGTCTGGTTGCCGCCGCCGCCGCCACCACCACCACCTTGTTGCTGACTACTCGTGTAAGCGAGACCGCTGTCTTGTCCAAAGAATCGGAAGCCTTCTTTCAAGTAGAAATACCGCACTCCAACCGTCGGCCGAACACGCAGTGACCCCCAGTTCAAGACCGGCGACATCACCCATTCGATGTTGCCACCGTACAACTCGGACCGGAGCTTCATCTGAAACTCCAAATCGTACGGCACCGTCACGCCTCCCAGTGTCGTCCCATCTGGGAACTTGAGAATCGTCCCGTCATCCAAGGGCAACCCACCCAAGTTGTCGATGTTGTTGGCCAAGACGTCGTTGATATCGTTGAAGCGTCCCACCGTGGTCGGCTGTTGGGCCGTGAGTTGAGTCAATTCCGATTGAATCTGCGCCGCACGGGCCACGTTTCCCTGCGTGTTAGCTTCATTGATGAGGTGCAATTGCTCGATCAATTTCAAAGCGAAGTCACGCTGACTATCGCGAGTGGATGGCAATCCATCGCGAGCGTTGTAGTTGAAACTGCCTTGGTTGGTGAGAAAGCCTAACCGGACACCACTGTCATCAGCGTTGTCGTATCCCCAGATCACCCGTGCTCCGTGGTTGTTCATTTTGCGTTCGGGTTTGCCGAAATCGAATTTTCCGAACAACGGAAATCCGATGGTCGAGTTCGCTTCGCTGTCCAGGAACGGAGAGAGGATGCCCCCCTGCTGTCCTTGCTGCCCGCCACCACCGCCACCACCGCCGCCTTGTTGCTGAGTTCCAATTTGCGACTGAATGGTCTGCGGATAGTTCTGAGCGTCCGTGTTGCCCACGATCGAATCTGAAGTCCGCGTTCGTCCGGTCAAATACTCGATGCTGAGGAGATACCGACGAGAGAGATTGTTCTCGGATTCCGACCACAAGCCGTTGTTAAACGTCTGTTGGCTGAAGGAATTTTGATACGGCGAGGTCTCCGGCCAAGGCGAGTAACTCGCCGGTGGGCCGGAGCCGGGCATCGGTGCGCCTCCGTAGCCGTCGTAGGCCATGCCGGGGGACATCCCCATCGGCGATTGGGCCTGGGCCGTGAGAGTGCTCGCCGCAATGAGCGAGGTGCTAAAAACTGCTGTGAGCCAGTGCTTGAACCGCATCAGAACTTCCTTGGACTGCTCGTCTTCGGAGTTTGTTGACACCCTCCGCGCATCCCAAATGGCACGCGGCAAGGAGACCTGCGGTTCTTATCGTCGTGGCGACTTGGCAAACTGTAGCGGTTATTCCAATCGTGCCGGTTTTTAGGTTCGCGGAGAGCCTGCCAAATTTTCGTGGCGAAAGCGTCTCGCCTTCGACGGCGAACGCGACGAGACGCGTCGGCCAACGAATTACAGGATCGGCCCGATAATCCACGGCGCGAACTCATCGTCACCAATCCCTTGAGCCTCGCTCTTGGTCTTTTCGCCGCTCGCCACGGAGATGATCTTCTCGAAGATCTCTTGCCCAACTTGCTCAACCGACCCGCCTTCCAGAATGCCGCCGGCGTTGATGTCCATGTCGTCGATCATCCGATCGAACATCGGCGTGTTCGAGGCGACCTTGATGCTGGGAGCCGGCTTGCAGCCGAAGCAGCTTCCTCGGCCGGTCGTGAAGACGACGACATTCGCGCCGCCCGCCACCAAACCGGTGACCGAAATCGGGTCAAAGCCCGGAGTATCCATGAACACGAAGCCTTTGGCAGTGACCGGCTCGGCGAAATCGTAGACGGCGTTGAGTGCCGTGTGACCGGCCTTCGCGATTGCTCCCAGCGACTTCTCGTAGATGGTGGTGAGTCCCCCCTTCTTGTTGCCAACCGACGGATTGTTGTCGATCGCTCCGCCAAATTTCGCGACGTATTCCTCCCACCAGTGAATTTGTTTCAGCAGTTTCTGCCCGACGGCTTGTGATCGAGCACGGCGGAGCAGCAAGTGTTCGCCCCCATAAATTTCTGGCGTCTCGGCCAAAATCGTCGTGCCACCGTGAGCGACCAGCATGTCGCTGGCGATGCCGAGGGCCGGGTTGCAGGTGACTCCGCTGCTGCCGTCGCTGCCGCCGCAGTTGGTGCCGAGGATGATTTCCGAAACCGGAATCGGTTCGCGGCGGACCTGGTTCACCTGCGGGAGCATGTCTTTCAGGAGGTCGGTCGCGTAGCGAACGGTTTTCGCGATGCCACCCTGTTCTTGCATGTTGAGCACCAGCGGTCGAGGCGGCTCCGGTTCGCCGGGAACTCGCAATTGAGTCAGACCATATTTGTCTTGCAGGTACGCACCCTGCGATGTCTCGCAGCCGAGTCCCACGATCAAATACGCGCCGATGTTGGGATGCTTGCAGAAGCCAGCCAGCGTCCGAGCCATCAAGCGGTGTTCGTCGCCGTCGTAGTCGAACGCGCAGCCTCCCTTGTGAACCAGCGGGACGACGCCGTCGATGTTTGGGAAATCGCGCAGCAATTCCTTGTTGAACCGCTCGGCAATCATCTTCGAGGTCGCGGCCGAGCAATTCACCGTGCTGACGATGCCGATGTAATTCCGAGTCGCCGCTCGACCGTCGAGTCGGCGATAGCCTTGAAACGTGCGGCCGAAAATCGGCGTCGGATCGGCCGGAATATCGGTGCCGATCGAATGGTCGAGCTGCAACTCGCCCGGCTCCATGTTGTGCCGATGGACCCACTCGCCCGGCTCAATACTTTCGGTCGCGTATCCGATGATGCAGCCGTATCGCCGGACTGGTTCTTTCGGCGCGATCGGCCTCAACGCAATCTTGTGTCCGAGTTCCACGACCTCTTTCGCCGTGATGTTGTAGCTGCCAACACGAACCGCCAAGCCGGCCGGGATCGTGCGGCGAACGTACGCGATATTGTCATCTGGGTTCAGCAACAACGCGGGAGAATCTTGAGACATCGACAAGCTCCAAAAGGCGTCCGTGTGAGAATCGACTGAGTCCGCGGAAAGTAGCGAGTCAGTCCGACGAGTCCAAGCGGTTCGGTTCTCGGCGACAAACGCCATCCGAAATGCGAGCACACACTTTGCGTCGGCTCCGTCAGAATTCCACCTTCCACAAAGGCATTCGCGAGACAGCGTCTGACACGATCAGTACGATCCCTCAATGTTGTCGATCCTCAAAACTCGCTTCGGGAGCCGTGCAACTGTGACTCAACCTTCGCTTCTCGCATCCCTCGACCGACGGTTGTTCTTGCGGCAGTTGTCTGCTGGAGCGATCGGTTTGATTTGTGTTTCCGCACGTCGCGACTCCGTGCTGGCGGCGGACGAAAGCCGTTTGCTGGTCCACTCGAAAGCCCCGATGAACGCCGAGCCGTTGTTGCCCGATCTCGTGCGGTCGTGGGTGACTCCGGTGGAGTCGTTCTTCATTCGCAGTCACGGCAACACGCCCGAGATCAAGGCCGACTCGTTCCGCCTGTCGATCGAAGGCTTGGTCGAATCGCCGTTGAGTTTGTCGCTGTCGGAACTTGGCCGCTTCGAGCAACACGGGGTCACGGCCACGCTGACCTGCGCCGGCAATCGCCGCTCGGAGCACAGCCGCGTCAAGCCGGTCAAAGGGGTCCAATGGCGAGAGGGTGCGATCGGCAACGCGAAATGGCGCGGTGCTCGGCTGTCGGACCTGTTGAAGAAGGCCGGCGTCCGCGAATCGGCCAAGCATGTTTGGTTTGAAGGACTCGATGCCGTCGAGGATGGCGGCAAGACGTTTGCCTTTGGCGGTTCGATTCCGCTGGAGAAAGCGCTGCTGGACCGCGACACCATGCCGGGTGCGTTGCTCGCGACGACGATGAATGACCAACCGCTGACCGCCGATCACGGCTTCCCCGTGCGAATGGTCGTGCCCGGTTACGTCGGTGCCCGCAGTGTGAAGTGGCTCAGCAAGATCGTCGTCAGCGACCGCCCCTCACCGAATCATTTCGTGGCCGATGTCTACAAGCTGATCGATGAGGGAACGCTGCTGGAAGTCGCCGAGAACGGGCCGATCTACCGGATGCCGCTCAACTCGGCGATCTGCACGCCGACGGCCGGAGCCGCATTGAAACCGGGCCGAATCGAAGTCGCCGGCTACGCTCTGCCGCCCGGTGTGCCGGGAGTTTCGATCCGCAAAGTCGAAGTCTCCGCCGACAGTGGCCGCTCGTGGACAGAAGCCAAACTGAATTCGGCAGCCGCCGATTTCTGCTGGCAACTGTGGTCCGCTGAAGTCGCTGTGAACTCAGCGACGAAAGAATTGATTGTCCGAGCGATCGACTCACGCGGCGAAATTCAGCCGGAGACCGTGCGCTGGAATGCCAAAGGCTACCTCTTCAACGCTTGGCATCACGTCGCTGTGAATTGAACGTAGCCGCACTCGCCAGAGTGCGGGCCGCCCGCGTTCTGGCGAACGCGGTTACGGTCTGAATCGTCCTGCCGATGGTCTAAGGAGAGACACGAAATGACCGACTCAACTTCGATGGAGCAAATCTCCGCTGCCTCGTCCACGAAGTGCGCGGCGAAATGCCTGGTCGCTGCGATCGTGGTGGCGGCCGTCGGCACCGCCGGCAGCGTGTCTCTGAGCATGGGGCTTGGGCTCAAAGCCTGCCCGCTCTGTTTCTACCAACGGTCGTTCGTCATGGCCGTGCTCGCGGTGTTGGCACTCGGCCGATTTCTGGAACGATCACGCCCCGGCCTGATTTGTTTGCTGAGCGTTCCGCTGGCGTGGGCGGGGTTGGGAGTTGCCGCGTTTCATGAGTACCTCGTGCTGACCGGTGTCCTCGAATGTCCGCTGGGGCTGTTCGGGATCGGCACGGCTCCGGCACAAAGTCTGGCGGTCTTCATCGTCTTGGCCGCCGCCGTCACGGGTGGAGCTTGGTGCGGTCGCCACGAATCGCCACGTCAACGAGCGTGTACGCTCTTCGTCGCCGTGATGTTGGGGGCTGTCATGGAGGGTGCGTGCGTGAAGAGTTCTCCGCCGCTGCCGCCTGTGCCCGCCGCCGCGTACGATCCGATCAAGCAACCGCTCGATACCTGCCGCCGGCCTTTCAGTGCTCCGAAGAATTGATTCCATGCCCACGCCGACTCAGGAAGCTGTGATTCGCTGCGGATGTTTCTTCGGAACACTGCTCGTGATGGCGATGTGGGAAGGCTTCGCACCGCGGCGACCGCTGACACAAAACAAGCGCCTTCGCTGGTTCAGCAACCTCGGACTCTCGCTGTTAAACAACGTCCTTTGGCGATTGCTCATGCCGGCCGGCGCGGTTGGGTTCGCGATGGCCGTCCAAGATCGAGGTTGGGGATTATTCAATCCCGTCGAGTTGCCGAGTTGGTGCGAGATCGTCATCTCGGTCGTGTTGCTCGACCTCTCAATTTACTGGCAGCACTGGGCGTTTCACCGAGTTCCGTGGCTGTGGCGGCTGCATCTGGTGCATCACGTCGATCTCGATTTCGATGCGACGACCGGCGTCCGTTTTCACACGATCGAGACCTTGCTGTCGTTTGTGTGGAAGGTTGCCGTCATCGCGTTGCTCGGTGCGCCCGCGTTGGCCGTGATGATCTTTGAGATCCTGTTGAACGCGACGGCTCTGTTCAATCACAGCAACGCCCGGTTGCCGCTGCGGCTCGACCGAGTGCTGCGGCTGATTTTCGTCACACCCGACATGCACCGCGTGCACCATTCGATCGCGAACCACGAGACCAACAGCAACTACGGCTTCTGCGTGTCGTGGTGGGATTGTCTCTTCGGCACGTATCACGCCCAACCCGATGCCGGCCACGACGGCATGAGCATCGGGCGTCCGGAGTTTCGTGACGCACAAGTCGAGCGACTGCCATTCATGCTACTGCTGCCGTTCCGACGGGAGTTGCCGCCAACACCGTGCCGGAAAACTCACGATGCCTAATCGAATTGCGGCTTGCTGTTGGCTGCGGATTTCATTCCGATACCCCGCATGAATCCCCTCATCTTCGCTCTGCGTCGCCCGATTACCGTCATGGTTGGGATCATCGCCGTCGTGCTGACCGCCTTCGTGGCCGTGCGGCCGAAGTCGTTTGACGCCGCGCTGGCGAAGGTCGGCATTGAGCTGCCGCTCCAGCGAATGCCGATCGACATCTTCCCGGCGCTGAACCTGCCGGTGATCTACGTCTGTCAGCCGTATGGCGGCATGGACCCGGCTCAGATGGAAGGGCTGCTGACGAATTACTACGAGTACCACTTCCTCTACATCAACGGCATTCATCACGTCGAGAGCCGCAACGTGCAGGGGACGGCGTTGATGAAACTCATCTTTCATCCCGGCACGAACATGGCCCAGGCGATGGCCGAGACGATCAACTACGTCAATCGCTCGCGAGCGATGATGCCGCCGGGGACCGTGCCGCCGTTCGTGATGCGGTTCGACACTGGCAGCGTGCCGGTCGGCTACCTCGTCTTCTCCTCCGAGACGCGGACGATTGGCGAAATCTCGGACCTGGCGCTGATGAAAGTGCGGCCGATGTTTTCGGCGCTGCCGGGCGTGAGTGCTCCGCCGCCGTTTGGCGGGAGTGCTCGGAGCATCGTCGTGCGCGCGGACCCCGATCGGCTGCGAGCGTACGGCATCGCCCCCGACGACGTCGTCAGCGCGCTCGTGACGGGGAACGCGGTCAGTCCGTCGGGCAACTTGAAGATCGGCGAGAGCTACCCGATGGTCCCGACCAACGCGATGGTCAAGGACATCAAGGAACTCGGCAATATTCCGATCAAGGTCGGCAGCGGTCGTGGAACTGGCCACAGTTCCGGCAGCAGCGCGAGCACCGTTTATCTGCGCGACATCGGCGCAATCGAAGACGCGACCGACATCACGACGGGGTACTCGCTCGTCAACGGTCGCCGGGCGGTTTACATCCTGGCGACGAAGCGGGCCGATGCTTCGACGATGAGCGTCATCGACGAAATCAAAGGGGCCATGCCGAAGTTCCGGGCCGAGGTTCCCTCCGACATCAACGTCTCGTTCGAGTTCGACCAGTCGCCGTACGTCACGCGGGCGATCAACGGCCTCGCGACCGAAGGAACGCTCGGCGCGATCCTCACCGGCCTGATGGTGCTCGTCTTTCTACGCGACTGGCGGAGCGCGCTGGTGGTCGTGCTCAACATCCCATTGGCGATTGCGGCTTCGATCGTCGGCCTGTGGCTCTGCGGCCAGACGATCAACCTGATGACCCTCGGTGGACTCGCACTGGCGGTCGGCATCTTGGTCGATGAGGCGACGGTCGAGATCGAAAACATTCACACGCAAATGCACCGCACAAACTCGATCGCGTGGGCCGTGCGGCTTGGCAACGCTCAGACGGCGATCCCGCGACTGCTGGCGATGCTCTGCATCCTGGCGGTCTTCGTGCCGAGCTTCTTCATGCAAGGAGCCGCTCGCGAACTGTTCGTCCCGCTGTCGCTGGCCGTCGGCTTCTCGATGATCGCGTCGTACATCCTGTCGAGCACGTTCGTGCCAGTCGTCTCGACTTGGCTGTTGCGCGGGATTGAGGGTTCGGGGTTGAGGGTTGAGGGTGAAGACAAATTGCAGTCTGACCTGTTGCTTTCACCCTCAACCTTTGCACGCTTCGTCATGGCTTCCGTCCGCCTGCGTTGGCTTGTCGTTCCGGCCTATTTCGTGGTCTGCGGTGCGACGCTGTTCTGGGCGAGCGGCCGGCTGGGCATCGAAATCTTCCCGACGGTTGATGCCGGCGAATTCCGGTTGCGGTTTCGTGCTCCCGACGGGACGCACATCGACAAGACGGAGAAAGTCGCGCTCGAAATTCTCGACACGGTGAAACAGAAGGTCGGTGAGCAGAACGTCGCGATGACGCTCGGTTACATCGGCACGGTGCCGGCCAGCTTTCCGATCAATGCGGTCTATCACTTCTCGCGCGGTCCGGAAGAGGGCTTGTTGCGGATCGCCCTCAAGCCGAATTCCGGCATTCGCATCGAGGCGATGAAAGAAGAACTCCGCCGCGAATTCCGCGACCGCTTCCCGACCGTGCGATTCTCATTCGAGCCGGCCGACATCATCAGTGAAGTCATGAGCTTCGGCTCGCCGACGCCGATCGAGATCGCCGCTCGCGGTGGCACCCTCGACGAGAACCACGAGTACATCGGCAAAGTCCAAGCCGCACTCGGCAAACTGCCCGCGATCCGAGACCTGCAGGTCGTGCAGGCGCGCGATTACCCGACGGTCGAGATCAAAGTGGATCGCGAAAAGGCCGGCATGTCCGGAACGACGGTTGCGCAAGTCGCGCGGTCGATCGTCACCGCAACATCTTCCAGCCGCTTTGTTGTTCCGAATTACTGGCCTGATCCGAAGACCGGCATCGGCTATCAGGTGCAGGTCGAGATTCCGCAACCGCAGCTCGACAGCGTCGAAGACCTCGGAGCCGTTCCCATTCAACGCAGCTCCGGTGCTGCCTCCGGTCAATCGCTATTGCTCCGTGACGTCGCTTCGCTGGTGGATGGGAAATCGCACGGCGAATACGACCGCTACAACATGAAACGCGAAATCAGCCTCACCGCCAACATCGTGGGGGATGATCTCGGAGCGGTCTCGCAGCAGATCACCACCGCTCTGAACGCCGTCGGCAAAGAAGATGCGGACGCCAAAGCAAAGACCCACAAAGACGCCCAAGAAAAAGCCAAGGCCGCCGGAATCAACACCCCAATTCCCAAGCCACCCAGTATTCATCACGAACTTCGCGGCCAGATCCCGCCACTGCGAGCGATCATGAATGGCCTCGGCATCGGCCTCATACTGGCAGTACTGGTGATCTTCTTGATGTTGAGTGCCAACTTTCAAAGCTGGCGACTCGCGTTCGTCACGATCTCAACCGCCCCCGCGGTGATCACCGGAGTCGCGCTGTCGCTGCTGTTGACCGGCAGCACGCTCAACATCCAAAGTTTCATCGGCGCGATCATGAGCCTCGGCGTCGCCATGGCCAACGCGATCCTGCTCGTGACGTTCGCCGAAGAGCGACGACGGCATGTGGCACACGCGGCTCGCGTGCGTTCCAGCGACGAATCAGCCGCAGTCGAACAGGCAGATCGACGCACGCGAACCGCGTGCGCCACAGACGCTGCCGTTTACGGCGCGGCCTCGCGCCTACGAGCGATCGCGATGACCAGCGCCGCGATGCTCGCCGGCATGTTGCCGCTGGCTCTGGGCCTCGGCGAATCCGGCCAGCAAACCGCACCGCTCGGTCGAGCCGTCATGGGGGGCTTGCTCGCCGCGACCTTTGCCACGTTGCTGATCCTTCCGGCCGTCTTCGCGATCGTCCAATCGCGAGCCACGACGAAGTCTGCATCCCTTGATCCCGATGATCCGGAGAGTGCTTACTTCGGCGACCTTGCGAGTTAGAATTTGGTTGGATTAAGGAGCTTCATCGTGCGACTTGTTGTGATGATTCTTGGGGTTGTCTTGATCACAGCCGCGATCGGTTGTGATCAACCGGTTGCGACTGCCGTTTCAGAGAAAACGGAGTCGGCCCACGGCGCGATGCGAGTCACACCGATCAAGGCAACTCGCAAGACGCTTGTTCGGATGACCGAGCAGCCCGGGCAGATCGAGGCATTCGAGGAAACGGCGATCCACGCCAAGCTCGCGGGATTCGTCAAGAAGGTGCATGTCGATCTCGGCGACCAGGTCAAGGGGCCGTCGCGAGTCAGCACTGATCAGCCGGAACTCCCCGGACAAATCCTAGCCGAGTTGGAGATGCCGGAACTCGAGGCCGAACTGAAACAAAAACAAGCCCTCGTCGCACAAGCGGCGGCGGAGGTCACGCAATCGAAAGCGGGGATCAAAGTCGCGAAGTCAGCCATGACGTCTGCGGAAGCGCTGGTGGCGGAAGCTCGCGCATCGGTCGAACGAGCTGACGCCATGTACGAACGCTGGAAATCGGAATTCGAGCGTGTCCGCGAACTCGTCGCGAAGCAGGCGGTCGCTCAAAAGGTTGCCGACGAGACCGAGCAGCAATTCAAAGCAGCCGACGCCGCACGGCGCGAAATCGCCGCCAAGATCAAGTCGACTCAAGCCAAGCTCAGCGAGTCGGTCGCCAACATCGAGAAGGCGGATGCGGACCTCATCGCCGCGCAGTCGAAGCTCAAAGTCGCCGAAGCCGACGAACAAAAGACGCGCGCGTTGCTGAGCTACTCGACGCTGCGAGCTCCGTTTGACGGAGTCATCACCGAGCGACATCTCGACACCGGTCATCTCGTGCAACCCAATGGTGCGTCCGGCAAGCCGCTGTTCGTCGTCGTCCGAGCCGACACGGTGCGGATCTTCCTGGATGTCCCCGAAGTCGACGCCGGGTTCATTGAAACCGGAAAACCAGCCACGATTAAAGTCCCGTCGCTCGCCGCGACGTTTGTCGGAAAAGTCGCCCGCACCGCGTGGACCTTGCAGACCAGTTCGCGCACGTTGCGCACCGAAATCGATGTCGAGAATCCCAGCGGACGTCTGCGGCCGGGCATGTACGCCACCGCCGAAATCGAAGTCGCAAGCCGAGCCAACGCGCTGTCGCTGCCGAAGTCGGCAGTCTTCAAGAAGGGGCCAGATTCTTTCTGCAAAAGCATCTCGTCCGAAAACACGATCAAAGAGCTCCCGATCAAAACCGGCATCGTCGCCGTCACACCGACCGGCACCGACATCGAAATCGTTTCCGGCCTGACCGGTGAGGAATCGCTGATCGGTGCGAATCTCACCGCGTACAAAGAGGGCCAAGCGGTCGAAGTCATTGTGGCGAAGTGACCCGCTCCGCCGTCGCCGTCAAAGTCCGCCGGCCCTCGCGAGTCTCTCTCGCTTTCGCGACCGACACGACTGTTGCCACACGATCGATCGGAATGTTCGGAATCCTGCATTCGGTCGCTCCCTCTTGCCGATCCCGAATTCACGGCCTCGTGTTCGATCGGATTGCGGAACGGATTCCGCGCTCGGCATCGGCAAAAGTTACCGCCGCACCACCGAGGACGCTGATTCGTGATTGCCTCGCTGCGACAACTTGGCTTCGGTGCTGTTTGCGGTCTGCCGGCGATCATTGCCGGCTGTGCGACATCACTGACCGTTAACGTCCGCGACATTCGGCCGCACTCAATCGCCGCGAAGCCAAAATGCAACAACGCAAAGCTTGCGCAGCGGCATCGCGAGGTCATCGACACGAAGGCCATTGCCTCTGACACACCCAACGTCATCGAGCCGGCATCGTTCGTGGTGGAAGTCACCGTGCCTCCGAAGCCTGCGGAACCAGACCACTCGTCGCCGATCACACCGCAGTCGGCAGCGCCGACGGGATATTCGATTGACCTCGCCTCGGCGTTGCAGCTTGCGGCTGGGCAGAATCCGAACGTCGCGTTCGCTCGCGAGCGGATCAACGAGGCGTATGCCCAGCACGCGCGGGCCGAAGCCTTGTGGCTGCCGTCGATCCGAGCCGGCGGCAACTGGAACAAGCACGAAGGTCGCATTCAGGACGTCGCCGGAACCGTGTTCAACACGAGCCGCGGTTCGTTCTTCGGTGGACTCGGAGCCAACGCGGTCGGAGCCGGGTCGCCGACGGTGCCGGGCGTGTTCGCGTCGTTTCATCTGACCGATGCGATTCACCAGCCGACGATCACCGGCCACGCCGCCGCGTCGCGGCAGTATTCGGCATCCGTGACCGAGCAAGACGTGATGCTGCAAACGGCAACCGCGTACCTCGAATTACTGCGAGCGAATCAGGAACTGGCGATCGCTCGTGACATTGAGCAACTTGCTCAAAAGCTGACGGACCTGACAAAGGCGTATTCCGACACCGGCCAAGGGCTCGCCGCCGATCACGACCGCGCTCGTGCGGAGTGGGCCGTGAGACGGAACGAATCGTTGCGGGCCGAAGAAGGAGTGCAGGTCGCGAGCGCGCGGCTTGCACAACTGCTGCACATCGACCCGTCCGTCGAATTGTTGCCGACCGAAACGACCGTCGCTCCGCTGTCGCTGACCGACACGAACGGCTCCCTGCAAGAACTCGTCGCGACCGGCTTGTCGCACCGCCCAGAAATCTGCGAGCAACGTCAGCTTGTCGCCGAGGCTTGCGCGCGATTGAAACGCGAAAAGCATGCGCCGCTGCTGCCAAGCGTTCTGCTCGGCGTCAGCTACGGAGGACTCGGTGGTGGTCTCGGCGACAATTTCCGTCGGCCGGGCGACCGACTCGACGCCGACGCCATCGCATTTTGGGAGGTCCGCAATCTGGGACTCGGCGAGAAAGCCGCTCGTGACGAAGCGAGTTCACGAGTCAACCAAGCGCGCTGGCGAGAGATCGCGACTCTCGACCGCATCGCTCGCGAAGTGGTCGAAGCACACGCGCAGGTCGCGGCTCGGCAACGGCAACTCGCAGTCGCCGAAGAGGGGGTTCAAGCCGCGGCGAGTTCGTTCGAGCGAAACTCGGAACGCATTCGCAACGCTCAAGGCTTGCCGCTGGAGACACTGCAATCGTTGCAGGCGTTGGCTCAGGCTCGCCGCGAATATCTCCGCACGATCAACGACTACAACGTCGCGCAGTTTCAACTGCAACGCGCGCTGGGCTGGTCTCAAGTCGGTCCGCTTTTCCAAGCGGAGACGACCAAGAATTGACGTCCATCTGCCAATTCGCGTCAGGCTGGACACTGGATCGGCGAGGACTTCACCCTCCGACTTGATCCCTGGAACCTCCGCCGACGGCAACGCTCTCGCCAGCGACAATCCAGCGAGTCTGAACGTGCCAGCTCGAACAACTCTGCGGCGAGTCCAACCGGACGAATTCAACAGCAAAAGGTCAGCGGCCCGCATGATGGCTTCCACTCACGACGACTTGTCGTTCGCTTTCGCTTCCGCCTTCCGCACCTCATGTTCCAGAACCGTACGAATATCACCGCCGTCGGGAGACGACCACGCCAAACGGCCATCCGCTCCGAAGACGTACAGCGCTGGAATGGAATCGACCGCAAGCATCAGAGTCGTCCGCATCGCTCCCCAGCCAATTGACCAAGTGACGCCAGACGTCTCGATCACTTTTCGGATTTCTGCGAGTTCGCCCTTCCCTTCATCTGTCAGCCCAATAAACACCACATCGCGACTCGCAAAGGCTTCATGGAGCTTGACCAGGTGAGGCATGTTCTTACGGCACGGTCCGCACCAACTGGCCCAGACTTCGATCACCACGACTTTTCCCGCGAGTGCATCACGATCGGGTGGCAGACCATTGATCCAGCCCGTCGCCTCAATCGCAGGCAAACGCAACCCCGATTGTGAGCTACCGAAAAAAGGGAGCCGACTTCGCGGCGACGCCATCCACGCGAATGCCGCGACGCCGATCGCCAAACTCAACAAGAAGAAGAAGATTTGCTTCGAATAACTGTCCCTTCGGAATTGATTCGGGACATCTGGGTCCATCACGGGATCATGCGACATGAAAACTCCTCGAAATCACGACGACACCAATCGGCCGACTTCACGTCACTAGAAGCCGATTTCAATTCGCCCACGGTACAACTTGGCCATCAACCTTGCCAGATCATTGCCCCGCCAACGGCTCATTTTCGATCTGAGCGACGACCAATAATCCCATTTCCGACGTGCTGACGCTCTTGCCTCCGGCAGCAATGTCGACAGTCCGATGACCCGCGTTGAGAACATTGTCCACCGCCACTTCGATCGCGCGAGCTTCCGACTCCAACGCCAGCGAGTGTCGCAGCAACATCGCCGCCGCCAGGATCGTCGCCAACGGATTCGCGATCCCCTTGCCGGCGATATCTGGTGCGGAGCCGTGAATCGGTTCGTACAACCCCGGCCCGGACGAACCCAGCGAAGCCGACGGCAGCATGCCCATCGAGCCGGGCAACATAGCGCCTTCATCAGTCAAAATGTCGCCGAACAAATTCTCGGTCACGATCACGTCGAAACTGCGTGGCTTGCTGATGAGGTGCATCGCCATCGCATCGACCAGCAAGACCTCGTACTGCACGTCGGGAAACTCGTCGCGAACGATTCGCTGCGAGACCTCGCGCCACAACCGCGACACTTCCAGCACATTGGCCTTGTCGACTTGCGTCAGCTTTTTTCGACGGCCTTGAGCAGCTCGCGCAGCCATTCGCGTGATGCGTTCGATCTCGGCGGTGTTGTAGATCATCGTGTTGAACGCCTCTTCGCCCGACGGATGCGGACGGCGTCCCGACTCGCCGAAATAAATGCCGCCGGTCAACTCGCGGAAGAAGAGGATGTCGACCCCCTCGACGATCGCTCGCTTGAGCGGCGAGGCATCGACCAGCACGTCGTACGCCTTCACTGGCCGCACGTTCGCGAACAATTGCAGTTCCTTCCGAATTTTCAACAGCCCCGCTTCCGGCCGAGTCTTCGCGCGCGGGTCGTCCCACTTCGGCCCGCCGACCGCGCCGAGCAACACCGCCTGCGAACTCTTGCACGCTGCGGTCGTCGCGTCGGGCAGGGCGCTGCCGGTCGCGTCGATCGCGCAGCCACCGATCAGACAAGTTTCAAACGTGAATCGATGCCCGAACTTCCGAGCCACCGCGTTGAGCACCCTTTGTCCTTCGGCGACCACTTCCGGACCGATGCCGTCACCGGGCAACAACACAATTTTGGAATCCATCGTTCGCTCGACCCTTTCACAGAAACTCATGGGAATCAAATCGGCCGAAGAATGTAACGGTCTCCGGCAGTCATCTCCACGATGCCGTTCCGCAGAACCGACACGACCCGTGCGACGCTCGATTTCGCTGTTTCAGATGCGACTGGTGCCCGCCGCAGGTTGTCTCGGCGGATCGGCGAGTTTGACCGATCCGAGCTGAAGCGAGCCGCAATCCTCGGCCGATCCCCTCAGAAATCTCAACGTCCTTGCGGCGTCGTGCCGCCGTCTCGACTCGCGAAAGAGCGACCCATGCTTCGCACATTCTGCTTTGCCGTCGGCATCTTCATCGCCATGTGGGGTACGACCTTTCTGATGGTCGATCAAATGACATTCGCCTGGAAAGTCGAGCCGACGATCGAGCGCGACCCATCGTTCCGTGGCTTCTACGTCACGCTCAACGAGAGCAAGCAGCGCGTTTTCAACCCGCCGCAATGGTTGGCTTTTTGCCTGATGTCCGTCGGCACGGTCACGATGCTGTACTCCATCGCGCTGCCGAAGAAGCAGGGCTAACGGGATTGATTCGCATTCCGACACTGGCACGAAGCACCAGCGAGTGGTTCAGATCGACATCACTCGCTTGCGCGTCGTGCTACAGCAACTCGGCAATCGACCGCCCGTCGGACAAAATCGCGATCGGCCGGCCGGAGTGATCCAAAAAACTCCGCGACGTGTCGATACCCAGATGCCCGTAGATCGTGGCCAACAAATCTTGCGGCGTGAACGGCTTCTCGGTGGGGAATTCGGACTTCGAATTCGTCGCGCCCACGACCTGTCCCATCCGCAAGCCGCCGCCTGAAAGCAGCGCTGAGTACGCCTGCGGCCAGTGATCGCGGCCCGTCCCTTGAGCGTTGTGGCTCAAGCGCGGAGTACGGCCGAACTCGCCCACGACGACGACGAGAATCTTCTTGTCGAGTCCGCGCTCAAAGATGTCTTCGATCAGCGTCGCGAGCGCGTGATCCATGTACGGCAGCCGAGTTCGCATGTAGTCACCGAAGTGTCCCGGCCGCATCGCGTTCATGATGTGGTCGTCCCAGTTGGTGAACTCCGGGCCGTTCTTGGGTGTGTTGATCGCCAAGTTGATGACCGCTGCACCGGCTTCGGCCAACCGCCGAGCCAACAAGCAACCCTGGCCCCACAGGTTGCGGCCGTAACGGTCTCGCAGTCGATCATCCTCCTTCGACAGATCAAACGCGGTTGCCGTCGTCGAACTGGTGAGCAACTCAAACGCCCGCTCGCGAAACTGTCCCGCCGCTTCAAGCTGTCCGCTTTGATCGAGGTCTTTCCGCAACCGGTCGAAATCGGTCAGCAGCAATTTGCGATTCTCCAATACCGCGATGTCGCGACCGACGCGGATCTGCGTCTTCAACGGAGCGTAGTTCGCCGACGACGGATCGCCCGCATCGAACGCCGCGTGATGCCGGCCGAGATACGTCGGCCGCGTGTAGTTCGGCTGGCTAGGCACGCCGACGTAGGGCGGAATCGCATTCGATCCCATTCCGCGTACACGGCTGGCCACCGAGCCGAAGTCCGGATGCTCGCTCTTCGATTGTGACGTCGGATCAAGCACGCTCGGCCGCTTGCCGGTCATCACGATGATGCCGCCATCGCTGTGAATCCCGATGTCGTGATTCAGCGACCGCACCAGTGAGAACTTGTCGGCGACCGCCGCCTGCCGAGGAAACAGTTCACAAATCTCCATTCCCGGAACGTTGGTCGCGATCGGATGAAAGACGCTGCGATACTCGACCGGAGCCTGCGGCTTCAGGTCGTACGTCTCCAACTGCGAAGGCCCGCCGTGCAGATACAGCATGATGACCGACGTGTCCGCGTTCGACGTACCGGCTGACGCTCGTGCCGCCAACAGATCGCTCAGCGCCAGTCCTCCCAAAGCCAGCGAACCGACTTGCAAGAAGTCGCGACGACTCACTGGACCAGAACAGCGATCGGCGTTCATCAGCGGTTCTCCAACGATCTCAGTGATTCAAACAAAACTCTGACGACGCCAACAACGCCCAGATGACTTGCTTCAGCACCGCCTCTTTTCGGTCTCCAGCGACTTTCAGTTGCCCCATCACCTCCGCAATCTCGTCGGCCGACGGGCGTCGCGACAGCACGTTCAGATAGACCTCATCGGCCACCATGTCCGGCAAATCGAGCGTCTTGAGCCGAGTCAGCAGATTTTCCGGCTGCGAGTCGAGCAACTTCAACAGTTCGGCGTCGTTCATCAGAAACAACGCCGCTCGCAACGAAGGAGCGAATTCCCCTTCGGGTTCCATCGGTGGGTTTGCGAAAGCCTTCAGAAATTTCTGCTTGATGGCGTCGTTCGGAGCGGAGCCGACCGCTCGTGTCACGCTGGCAAACAATTGTTCGGCCGAGAGTGGCTTCTCCAGCGCGACCGCGAAGTGTTCCGGCAACGGCTCCTTCACGCCTGTCGGAAGAACCCCCGATCGTTGGTAAGTCCGAGTCATCGTCAACTCGCGCAGCAGCCATTTGAGATCAAATTTGTGTTCGGTCAATTCGCGAGCAAGCAAGTCGAGCAACTCCGGATGCGACGGCGGATTCTCACTGTGATGCAGATCGAGCGGATGCACGAGACCGCGTCCCATCGCGACAAACCAAACTCGGTTCGCGATGCTCTTCGCGAACTGCGTGTTTTCATTTGCTGTGATTTGATTCGCGAGTTGCTCCAACGGACTGAACTTCGGCCGGCCGGGTTCTTTCGTCTTCTTGTCCGGTGGCTCGAGATACTCCTCACCCTTCGCAAACTCCGGGATCGCGATCTCGTTGCGTCCGGGAACGCGCGGGCCGATCGATTTCTTCTCCGCATTGAAGACCGACTGAAATTCGATCTTCTTCGTCAACAGGTTCTCGCTGACGGCTGGAAACTTAGTTTCGTTTCGCAGTGCGGTATTCAAGAAGACGACGTACATCCCCTGAAAGTCCGCCTGCTTGTAGTCCTTGATGAAAAGATGGTCGTGGCACTGAGCACATTGCAGATCCATCCCCAAAAACAACCGCCCGACATCGCGAGTCAGGATCGGATAGTCGATCGCGTTCTGACCGTAATGTTCCAACCGCTTGCTGAGAAAAAATGCCGAGGCTCGCGTCTGCTCGTTCTTCGGATCGGGCGAGATCATCTCGCGAGCCAGCACATCCCACGGCTTGTTCTGCTTGAACGATTCGCGGAGGTAGGCGATCCATTCGGGGTGCTCGCCGCGGCGTTCCATCAACGTGACGTGCATCAGGTCCGCCATGCGAATGGGATACTCGTCGCTTGCCAACAGCTTGTCGATCAGCTTCTCCCGCTTGCCGGCCGCCGAATCCTGCAAGAACTCGCGAGCTTCAGTCGCACTGGGAATGCGCCCGGCGAAGTCAAGAAACACACGCCGCAAGAATTCCGCGTCATCCGCCAGCGCCGCAACCGGCTGCCCGGCGAGCTTCGCGTCGATCAACGCATCAATCCGCGAGTGCAGCGGCTCATCGGCCAGCGAAGCCGTCGCCGCTCCCAACACGACACTCATGAGCAAGAACCAGCAACGCGATCGTGATCTCAAACGCATGATCGTTTCACTTCGGAGGGAGGAGAGGCGGGTGTCAAACGTAGACCGAACGCCGACGTTCGGTCATCCAAACATTCGGGCGTCGGCGTCCGAACTACGCTCTGTGGCGAGTCACGTCGGGCGGGCAGTATAACCAGTCGGACAACGGGGTCGGGAGTCTTTTTCTCGTGCCGGCCACTCGGCCCCCGAATTTTTTGGAGTTTTCCGGCACGAGAAAAAAGCTCCCGATCCCTTGGCCATGCACATCGCGATCATCACAGCCGGCGGAGCGGGAATGTTTTGTGGGTCGTGCATGCACGACAACACTTGGGCGAGAGCGTTGATGGCTCACGGAGCCGAGGTCTCTTTGATCCCAACTTACACGCCCATCCGAGTCGATGAAGCCGATGTCAGTTCGCATCACATTTTCTTCGGCGGCATCAATGTCTATTTGGCATCGAAGTGGCGTTGGTGGCGAGCCGTGCCGACCTTCGCTCGACGCTGGCTCGATCATCCCGCGATCATTCGCTGGGCGACGGCCAAAGCCGTCAGCAACGACGCGGCCAAACTCGGCCAACTGACGCTCGACATGCTCGCGGGCGAATCCGGCCCGCAGCGAGAACAGGTCGAAGAACTCGCAAAGTTCATCGGCGAGCAATTGCGTCCGGACATCGTCATCTTCAGCAACACGCTGCTGGCCGGAGCTGTCCGCCGAATCAAACAACTCTTCACTGGCCCGGTTCTTTGCGTGCTGCAAGGGGACGACATCTTTCTCGACTCGCTGCCGGACTCGCATCGCGAGCCAGTCCTGCAAGCTCTGCGAGACCGCGCCCGAGACTTCGACGGCTTCATCACTCACAGCCGCTATTACGCCGAGCACATGCAAGCAATGCTGTTCCCAAACGTGGAGCAGGTTGGAATCCTGCCCCACGTTCACGTCCTGCCGCTGGGCATCGACCTGACAGGGCACAACGGCCAGCCGCGACTCGCAGGTGATCCGTTCACGGTCGGATACTTCGCTCGCCTCTGCCCAGAGAAAGGACTGCACCTGCTGGTCGAAGCGTTCGCTCGTTTCCACACGCAGCATCCGCGCACGCGGCTGCGAATTGGCGGCTACTTGGGCGAGCGAGACCGGCTGTACTTTGAGCACGTCCGTTCGCAGGCGGCTCAACTCGGCCCGGCGTGTGAGTTCATCGGCAGTCCGGCGTCGCAGGCTGAGAAGGTCGAGTTCCTGAAGTCGCTGGATGTGCTCAGCGTCCCGACGGTCTATCGCGAACCGAAAGGACTCTCGATTCTCGAAGCGCTGGCCAACGGCGTCCCAGTCGTGCAACCCGCTCATGGAGCGTTCCCCGAACTGCTGGCCGCCACACAAGGCGGCCTGCTGTTCGAGCCAGGCAACCTCGACGACTTGGTTGCAAAATGGGAGTCGCTGCTGCGGCATCCCGACGAACGAATGCGACTTGCCATTGCAGGACAAACGAAGGTGCGCGAGGTGTACTCGTCACAGGCGATGGCCGAATATTCCTGGCGACTATTTGATTCGCTGACTCGACGACCGGAGGCCGCGCATCCATGACTCCTCAACGCTTGGCGGAGCTTGTTCTGACTTTTCCATTGCGGCGGATCGCTGTGATTGGGGACTTCTTTCTCGACAAATACCTCGAAGTCGATCATGCGTTGGACGAGCCGTCATTTGAGACGGGGTTGAATGCGAATCAAGTGGCGGCCATTCGGCGGTTCGCGGGGGCGGCGGGGACGGTTGTCAATAATTTGGCGGCGTTGGGTTGCAAGACACTGCACGCAGTTGGGGCCGTCGGCGATGACGGCGAGGCGTTTGATTTGCGGCACTGCTTGCACAAGGTCGGGTGCTCAACCGACGGGTTAGTGACGTGTGGCGAGATCATGACGCCGACGTATCTCAAGCCGCGGGACATGCGTGATCCGAGCCTCGCGGGCGAACACGAACGGTACGACACGAAGAACCGCTCGCCAATGCCGCGAGCGGTGCTCGATCAAGTGCTCGCGACGCTTGACCGGCTGCTACCGAAAGTCGAGGCGGTCATCGTGCTCGATCAAGTTGTCGAAGACGACTGCGGCGTCATCACCGCTGCGATGCGAACCGCTCTGGCGGAACGTGCTCGGCGGCATCCGAGCGTGCTTTTCTGGGCTGACAGCCGCAAGCACATTCGCCAATTCCGCAACATGCTCATCAAGCCGAACCAATTTGAGTCGGTCGGCCATGCGAACCCGCTTCCGAACGAACGGATCGACCTCGAACGCCTCAAGACCGAACTGCCGGCGTTGCGAGCAACCACGCAAGCTCCGGTCTGCGTGACGCTCGGCGAACGTGGCTTGATGGTCAGTGAGCCGGCACCGACGTTCGTTCCCGCAGTGCGAGTCGACGGTCCCATCGACCCGACCGGTGCGGGGGACAGCGTCACGGCCGGCATGGTGCTGTCGCTGATCTCCGGGGCGGCGATGCCGGAGGCGGCGTTGATCGGCAATCTCGTGGCGTCAATCACTGTGCAGCAACTCGCGACGACGGGAGTTGCTCGACCAGACGAGCTGCCGCCTCGGCTGGAGATGTGGCGGCGGCAGCACTCAGGATGAGTGTCGGACCGAGTCGCGACACGATATCTTGGGAGACGTCCGATTCCTCGAATGTCGCGCAGATTGAGATGACTCAACCCACAACTTCCGCTGGCTTCCCCTCCATTCGCCTGCGACGCCTGCGGTCGAACCCACGGCTGCGCGATCTCGTCCGCGAGACGGAACTCAATCCGCGTGACTTCATTCTGCCGCTGTTTGTGCGTCACGGGCAGAACCAACGAGTGCCGATTCGGTCGATGCCCGGCCACGATCAGATGACCGTCGATCATCTGCCGCGCGAGATCGACGAGATCGCGTCGCTCGGCATTCCGGCGGTAATTCTGTTCGGCATCCCGGAGCACAAAGACGCGGTCGGCAGCGACGCCTACGCTGCCAACGGTGTCATTCAGCAAGCAGTGCGAGCGATCAAGGCGACTCGCTCAGACGTGCTCGTGATGACCGACGTTTGCTTCTGCGAGTTCACGGATCACGGTCACTGTGGCATCGTCAACGACAAGCACGGGCACGCCGATGTCGACAACGACGCGACGCTCGAAATCCTCGTCAAAGAGGCGGTCGCCCAATGTCTGGCGGGAGCGGACTTGATCGCTCCCAGCGGCATGATGGACGGCATGATCGCCGCGCTGCGTTCGGGTCTCGATACCGCTGGCTTCGAGAACATTCCGATCATGAGCTACGCCGCGAAATACGCCTCGGCGTTCTACGGCCCGTTCCGCGATGCGGCCGAAAGTGCTCCGCAATTCGGCGATCGGCGCAGCTATCAAATGGACCCGGCCAATGCGGCCGAGGCTCTGCGCGAAGTCGCGCTCGATGTTGCTGAGGGTGCCGACATCCTGATGGTCAAACCGGCGCTGAGTTACCTCGACGTGATCCGCCGAGTGAAGCAAGCGCATCCGGAGATTCCGCTGGCGGCGTACAACGTCAGTGGCGAGTTCTCGATGGTCAAAGCCGCCGCCGCGAACGGTTGGATCGACGAGCAACGCATCACGCTCGAAATCCTGACGTCGATCAAACGCGCCGGTGCGGACATGATCCTGACGTACTTCGCCAAAGACGCGGCCAAGTGGCTGGCGTGAGACCGGCAGCGATCAAGCATCCAGATACCGCAGCACGAGACCGAGCGTTGGCGAAGTTTTGGAGGGAAAGCGGGACAACTATGAACTTGAGCATCGCTTGCGGCACCGAGATGGTACCAATCGTTGGGGGTTGTCGCGCGGTTTGATGGTACGAGATACGATGGGGCGCCCGGTGCGCGTTGTGGGCTCGCATCTGAATATCACCTACTGCCGGATGGTCGGCTACACGAGCGACCAACTGCGGGGCATCGGGGTGGATGCGGCTGTCCCACGCTTCAAAGCCATTCGCATCGACACAATTATCCGGTCCAGCGAAGTGGGATTGGGAGTTGGACTTTAGCGACCAGACTTTTGCCAATGCTCCACGACGAGGCTCACTCGCGATCGCCCTCCTTGTCACAAAGAACGGACTGTCGCAAACATCCGAACTTCAGCAGGTGAGGACGATCTTGTTGAGATCAATCACCACGCTTTGACTGACAACCCAGGAAGTGCCATTCGATCTTGCGACCGGGCTTTTCGTTTGCGATCTGGCGATCAGTCGTTGATGATTTGCGACCGAATGCCGTGCGCGGACCGGCAACCACGTTCCTCGACTGTCGGAGGTGAAGCCATGCGACGTTGCTTTGGAGTCCTGCTGGTTGGTTGGATCTGTCTGGCGATCAATGGGTCGAGAGGCCTCACCGACGAACCTGCGCCGAAATGGCTGCGATCGACGGCGTATGTGATACCGAAGTACACGGCGACCGAAGGCGAAGGCTACTTCGCGATCATCGAAGGTCTGAACCGGCGGCTGTACATCGGCACGCATGCGAATGGCGTGAATTCTTGGCTGGTCGAGTTCGATCCGGCCGCCAGCAAGATGAATGTCGTCGTCGATGCTCAGAAGGCGATCACCGTGCAAAGTTCCGGCTTTGCGACGCAGGCGAAGATTCATTCGCGGAACAACACCGGAGCAATCACCGGAAAAATTTACTTCGCCACGAAGCAAGGCTATCCGGCGGCCAACGAATCGCGGCTGGCGTATCCCGGCGGACATCCAATGGCCTACGACCCAGCGACCGGCAAGACCGAGGTCTTTCCCATTCCAGTCCCGCATCAGGGAATCATCAGCGTCACGCCCGATGAAGCTCGCGGCGTGGCGTACATCTCGACGTGCTCCGACGAGCGGCCGATTGAGAGCACGCACTTCCTGGTTCTGGACCTGAAGACGCACAAGTACCGTGATCTGATGGACTGCCAGCACATGTATGCCTTCGTTGTCGTCGATCATCTTGGCCGAGCTTATCACCCGATCCTTGGCGGAGACATTGCGCGGTACGACCCCGCGACCGGAAAACTCGACCGGTTGAAACAGACCATCGACGGGCAGCCGACGACCAAGGAGAGTCACCTCGCCGATCCAGAATCGCATGCGATCAATTGGGACATCTCACCCGATGGCAAGACGCTGTATTCGCTGCCGATGAGCACTAATCAACTCTATCGGTACGACCTCACGGCACCGGGCGACACGCTGGCCGGCAAGTCGCTCGGCACCCTGATCAAGGATGCCCAGAACTTCGATTGTCGAGGCATGTGTGTCGGTCCCAGCGGCGCGGTTTGGGCCTCGGTCACACACGCAGTCAACGGCATCCAGCAGCAGCATCTCGTGCGCTATCGCCCCGGCGATGCGGCTCCGCGCGACTTGGGGCCAATCGCGGTTCGCAATCCGGACTTCACCGAGTTCAAAGACGCCGCCGGCAAAGATCTGCCGTTTCATGCTGGCTTCGGCAAAGCCGCGGACGGCACGTTCACGACCAAGTACGTCACGATGGGAGTCTGCGAGGCTCGCGATGGCAGCGTCTACACGCTGGTGATGCACCCATATTCCGTGCTAAAGCTGACTCCGAACGACTTGCCAAAGTGATTCATTGCCTCACTGCCGCCTCACTGTGGCGCCCGTCGCCGACGTCAGCGTGGCGAGGTTGGCTTGGAAGGCGTCGTCGCCGTTGCCGCGCCAGGCCAGCAACTTTTTGTCGCGAGCGGTCACGACCCACAGTTCCAACTCGCCGGCCATCCAGGGCCAGATCCATTGCATGATCCGGTCCATCAACCAATTGAAGCCCATGAAGAGCATCCAATCGATCGCTCCGACCCCTTTCCGGTTCTCCGCTTCAATCAACACGATGAACTTCAGCTTGACGCGTTCGGGCTTTCGCGGCACGAACGCGATGAACAACTGAGTGATCAACTCCGTGCCGGACACGTGCGACACACGAGCCGAACCCACCAGCGCCGCCATCATGGCCACCGCGAAGGGCATCGCTACCCAAGACACCTTGGAACTGAACAACGCCGGCAGGATCAGCACGCCGAACACGATCCAGCGTTTCGTCCAATTCGGCAGCGGTCCCAACGATCGGTCCATGCAGGTGCGCCTTTCGAGTCACGACTTTCTCGGCGAGGTCGGCTTCGCCACCAAAATCAAACCCTGCAACACCAGGAACAACACCAGCGGAGCGATCCAAGCCAGACGCAGAATTCGCATCAACGTGTCCCAGCCAGTGCTCCGAGTCGCTGCGAGCGACGTGCGATGATCGGCGGCTTCGACGCCAAGATTCGTCAGGCGTTCGACGATCTTGAAACGGCGGCGTTGATCGACTTCCGAATTCGGAGGACCGCTCGCTGGTTCGAGAAACACGGACTTCGGCTCATCCTTCAGCCGCTGGGCCATGTGTGCGAGTCGAGCCTCAGCCGTCGGCGTCAGTTCGGCAGCGTGTGATTCAAAGTCGGAGTCTTTCAACAACAGCCCCGCCGCTTCCGCGTCGCGAACCGCTCGGTCGCTCGATTCCAGTAGCGATCCCAAGCCCAGCAACGCCAACATCAAGACCAGCGTCAGCGTCAACATGCCGCAGCCGATGGCGGTCATCTGCGTTTTGAACTGCTGGCGCTCGGACAGCGTCTCGAAGTGCAAGTCGATGGTCCGCCGTCGGCGCAATGATCGCCGCGCCGCGTCCAGCACATCGAAGACCCGGACCGCGTCCGACCACTCCGGAGCGTTCAGTGCGACACTCGCGACAAAGTCGGCAATCAACGCTGCTGCGGATTGGGGATTCGTCGAGCCTTCGAGCGTGATCGGACTGTGCTCGGTCTCAACGGTCAATCGCCAGGCGTCGGTCGAACCACGGCGTGCGGTCCAGATCGCATCGGGTAAGCCGGTGCCCGCCAATGTCAGCGTGGCTTGTGAACAGCCTTGTTCGGTCAGGCCAGAACGCTGCGCCGTGACTTGGTCGTATCGGCCTCCCAGCCATTGCAGCAGGTCGATGTCGTTGATTGACGCGGCCTCGATTTCGGACTCGGTCAGCGACGATGTTGCCGACGCCGATGACAGCACTCGATCCACTTGCAGCCGGCGGATCGTTCCCCGTTCGCGACTTACCAGCCGCTGCGAAAGCGCGACCAGTTCCGGATTGAAGCGTTGCTCGAAGGCTGGCAGCAGTTTGACGTGCGAGTCGTCGCGGATCAGCGACAGCTCGTAGGCACACGCGGCACCGAACGCGAGACGCGGCACGATCAGCAGCGGCTTGCCGGCCGAAGCCAAATGCTTGGCGGCCGTCTGCACGTCGTCGCTGTCACCCGCCACCAGCACGGCTTCCACGGTGTTGTCGATCAGCAGGTCTTCCCACGAACATTGCGGAATCGCGGCGAACACCGGGTGCGACGTCATCAGTCGCTCGGCCAACGCCGATCGGACGAAGCGATGTCCCGCCGCCAGCGCGGCTTGAATTAACGGAGCAGCGGCAGCATCGTCCCCCAAGAGTGCAAAATTCATGATGGCGGAGCGTAGCCGGAGTTCATGAGGACGTCAGCCCTCACATCGCCGACTTCCCCTTTGGCCGGTTGCGGCTGGGAGACTACAACTCCCCGCCATGCCAGCCGCCACTCACCAAATTGACGCCGCAAGTTCTCGCCACGAGAGCAGTCTGCGGTACGTCGTCGAATCGCTGGCGGCACTGGCATTGGCGGTGTTGCTGGTGCGGTCATTCGCGGTGGAGGGCTACATCATCTCGACCGGTTCGATGGCACCGTTTTTGTTGGGCTTCCACAAGCAAGTCGTTTGCCCGGAATGCCAGCTGCCTTTCGCGGTCGGCGTGCCCGTGGACGACAGCCAAGAGACCAGCGGTCCGGTTGCGTGTCCCAACTGTGGACAGCATCAAATTGATCTGGGCCGTGTTCCGCGCAACGAAGGGGACCAGTTGCTGGTTCAAAAGTTCGCGTATCTGCTCCGCCGCCCCAAACGCTGGGAAGTCGTCGTCTTTCAGAATCCCAGCCAGCCGACTCAGGCTTATGTGAAGCGTGTCATCGGGTTGCCGAGTGAAGAAATTCAAGTCCGCGCCGGAGATGTTTGGATCGACGGCGAGTTGGCCCGGAAGAGTTTGGCCGAGCAACGCAGCACGCGGTTGGCGATCTGCTCGTACCAACATCGGCCGACCGGCGAAGTCGAATCCCGATGGAAACTGTCGAGCCGCTGGGTCGGTCGGGGGCACACGCTCGAATCCATCATCGGGCAATCGTCGTCGCTAACTTTCGAGGACGACACCGACGACAGCGGCATCAATTGGGTGACTTACCGCGGCGAGGCCTCGAAACCGAACGGCTCGCAATCGCTGACCGGAGCAACGCAGCTCTGGCCGACCGATGTGTACGCCTACAACGGACTGACCGAGCCGAATCAGCGGTATCGAGTCCGCGATTTGATGCTGGCCATGCAGTTTGAATTGCAGAGCGGTCGCGGCGAGTTGGCGTGGTCGTTGAGCGACGGCGTGCAGACGTTCGAAGTTCGGCTCGTGGCCGGAGAACGCGAGCTGCGGCTGTTCGTCGACGGAGTGGAAGAATCGGAACAGCGGGTGAAGCTGAGCGGCTCTTTGTGGAAAAAGCCGCGGCTGGTGGAAATGTCGTTGTTTGATCGGCAGTTGCTGTTCGCGCTCGACGGCGAGGTGATCTTTCAACGGCCGCTCGAACCGCTGACCTTGCCCGTCAAGAATGGCGGTGACGCAGCGAACGACTCGGTCACAGTCAAGCCCGCGAAATTTGGCGCTCGCGATCTGCACGTCTCGGTCAGCGATCTGACGCTGTATCGGGACGTGTATTACACGCGAGGCGACGAACGGCACGGCATCACTGAGCCATACCGGCTCGGTTCGGACGAATACTTTTTTTTGGGAGACAACAGCCCGGTTTCGCTCGACAGTCGTAGTTGGCTGGATGCGGTCGTGCGAGACAACATGTTGATCGGCAAGCCGTTTCTGGTGCATCTGCCGTCGCGGCCGGGACGAATCAAACTCGGCTCGGCCGAGTGGCATATCCGCGTTCCCGACTGGGGACGCATCCGATATATTCGCTGACCCGCGATGACCGCATTTCCTCTTCTTGAAGCTAGACTCTCCACGCATGACTGCATCGTCCAGCACTCCGCCGAAACCGCCCGCGAACGCCAAGCCGAGTTCGTCTGCTCCCGCGACCCTACCAAAGCCCGCCAGGCAGGAAAGCATGCGTGAGACGATCGAGTCCATCGCGGTCGCGTTCCTGCTGGCGTTCTTGTTTCGAGCCTTCGAGGCCGAGGCGTTCGTGATCCCGACCGGCTCGATGGCTCCGACCTTGTACGGCCGGCACAAAGAGTCGAACTGCTCGCAGTGCGGGCATCTCATCACGATCGGGGCCAGCGAGGAACTGGATCGCGACGGCGTCTATCTGACGAGCCGGTTGGAAAGCTCGTTGTGTCCGAATTGTCGGGCACCGAACGCGATCAAAAACGCTCCGGTCTTTCGCGGCGACCGCATCCTCGTCAACAAGTTTCCGTACGAACTGAAAAACCCGCGACGCTGGGACGTCGTGGTTTTCAAATACCCCGAAGAGCCGAAGACGAACTACATCAAACGGCTGGTGGGCCTGCCCAACGAAACGCTCATCATCCGCCAGGGCGACCTGTATCGATCGGAACCGGGAGGCGGCGAGATCAAGATCCTCCGCAAGGCCGATCCGAAGAAGCAGCATGAACTGCAAATTCTGGTTCACGACAACGACTTCCCCGAGAAGCCGCTGATCGAGCAAGGCTGGCCGACACGCTGGGCTCCGGTCGCGCGAAACGATGAGGACCGGTTGGACCAAGAAGCGGCTGCGACTGGTGGAGTCGAATTGTCGATTGAAGTCGCTGGTTGGCGACAGACAGTCGTCGGCTGGCAATCGCAGGGCGAGAAGCACTCGTTCGAGTTGACGGACACAGACTCAAAGGGCCAACAGCCGCACTGGCTGCGGTACCGGCATTTCGTCCCGACGCCGGATGTCTGGCGAGCGGTGCTCAAGAACGAGGAAGGCGATCGGCTCGATAACTTCGGCGGCAATGGGGCCGCCGCTCTGAAAACGCCGCGACCGCAGTTGATCACAGACTTCTGCGGCTACAACGCATTTTCGTCCGCACACGATTTTGATCTCGACAGTTATTTCTGGGTCGGCGACCTGACCATCGGCTGCAACGTGAAGATCGACAAGCTGGCGGAGTCTGCGGAATTGACCCTGGAACTCAACGAGGGGGTGCATCGTTACCGCTGCCGCATCAATCCGAGCACCGGTGAAGCTCAGTTGTCGCGTGTCGTCTGGCTGAACCGCAGCGAAGAGGAAGAAGAATCGTTCGCCAAGGCGACGACCTCGCTGCAGGGCGTCGGCAGCCACCGTGTCGAGTTCGCCAACGTCGATCAGCGGCTGTGTCTGTGGGTCGATGGCCGTCTGATCGACTTTGGTTCCAAGGCGGAATACGCGCTGTCGGAAATCGAAAACCTCGGTCCGCAGGACGAGGATTTGACACCGATCGGCATCGCGGCTCGCGGAATGAATGTCGAAGTCTCGCATTTGCAGATTCATCGCGACATCTATTACCAGAGCACTCACGAGCAGCAAACGCAGGATTTCGCGGCGTTGAGCTCCCACTTTGAAGAGTGGTCGCCGTGTTCGTCGCATCAACATCTACGACACTTGCTGAGCCGGCCAGTCGCTTGGTGGGAGTCGTATCAGGCATGCAGCCGCGAGGCTCGATTCGATATCGGGCCGGATGAATTCATGATGCTCGGAGACAACAGCCCCAAGAGCAAAGACAGCCGCCTGTGGGAAAACGACCGCCGAGCTCAGCATCGCCACGCGGTTCCGCGATCGGCACTGGTCGGCCGAGCGTTCTACATTTATTGGCCGCACGGGCAGCCGTTCCTGAACGGCGGCGAGGGCTTTCCCGTCTGGAATCACAAAAAGATCGAACCCAAGAGAATGCCCGATGGTTCAGTAATCCTGGAAGAGACAAAAACGGACTATCCCGACGTGCGTTTGCCGTTCTATCCGAACCTCGGCAGGATGCACCGCATTCGGTGAATGTGAGATTTCAGATTTGAAATCTCAGATTTGAAATCTGAAATGTCAGATCGCAACGTCAAGGAGGACGTGATGGCTCTGCTGGAATGCCACGGATTGGTGAAAGATTACCCCGGCAAGCGTGCGGTCGATGGCGTGGACTTCCGCGTCGAGCGCGGCGAGATCGTCGGACTGCTCGGTCCCAACGGTGCCGGCAAGACGACCTCGTTCCGCATGGCATGCGGCATGATCGCACCGACCGAAGGCCACGTTTTTCTGGACGGCGTCGAGGTCACAGGCTGGCCGATGTACAAGCGGGCGCAGGCCGGCATGGGCTATTTGCCGCAGGACGAGAGCATCTTCATCAAGCTGACCGTCGAACAGAACATTCTCGCGGTGCTCGAATTCCTGCCGATGACACGCGACGAGCGGCAGGCCAAGATCGACCAACTGCTCGGAGAATTTGGTCTCACCGACAAGCGTCGCCAGATCGCCTCGACGCTGTCGGGTGGCGAGCGTCGCCGGCTGGAAATCGCTCGCTGCCTGGCGACCGATCCAGTGCTGATTCTGCTTGACGAGCCTTTCACAGGCATCGACCCGGTCACGATTCACAGCATTCAGGACATCATCGCCGGCCTGTGCAAGAAAGGGATCGGCATTCTGCTGACCGACCACCGTGAACGCGAAACGCTGACGATCACCGACCGAAACTACGTCATCTGCGCCGGCAAAGTGATTGCCACGGGCAACGCCAAATCGGTGCTCGACAATCCGGAAGCACGCCGGCTGTATTTCGGCGAACGCTTCGACGCCCATTCGATTATCCAGGGCAAGGAAGCCTTCGATTCCGGACTGGAAGCCGCGCATGAGTCGTCGAGTCACTCCGAGACTCGAATGTCCGGTCACGGAGTGACCGGTCTACTTTGAGCTGCTTGCACGTCCCGACCTCGGCCCCCACAATCCGCCGCTCTCGTGGGAATCGGCAAGGAGGTTGATTGTGAATCTGTTGCTGTTGGCTGATGCCACCTCGACCGCCGAAGTCGTGTCGAAGCACGCAGCCGCGCCTCCGGATTATTGGTCGCTGCTGTTTGTCTTCGCGATGGCGACGCTGCTGGGGTTGGGCGTGATTGTTCGCGTCTCGCGGTTGCTGCACACTCCGCTGATGTCGCTCACGAATGCGATCTCGGGCATCGCGGTCATCGGGTCGATCATTGTGGCGGGACGGGAAGACTATCCGTTCGGCATCCGCATTCTGGGCGTGATCGCGCTGTTCGCTTCGATGACCAATGTCGTCAGCGGGTTCCTGATTACCGACCGCATGCTGAAGATGTTCAAGCAACCGGGCGGGAAAGGTGAGTCCCAGCGATGACTCATCACATCGTTCAGTTGACGTATCTCGTCGCGACTGTGCTGTTCGTCTTCTCGTTGCAGGGGATGAACGATCCGAAGACGGCGCGACGTGGCGTGCATGCCGGGATCGTGGCGATGTTGCTGGCGATCGCGGCGACTTGGGCACAGTCGTCAATCACGCATCACGGCTGGATTCTGGCGGCGATCGTGGCGGGGATTGCGGTGGGAATTCCGCTCTCGAAAGTGCCGCTGACCGCCGTGCCGCAGCGAACGGCAATCTCGCACGCATTCGGCGGACTCGCGGCCGGACTGGTCGGCACGGCGAAGTTCATTTTGTGGTCCGTCTATGAGCCGGAAGAACTGACTCAGTTCCGCATGGCCGCGATTGTCGCGGAAGTGTTGCTGGGATTTCTGACGGTCACCGGCAGCCTGCTGGCAGCCGGGAAGTTGCAAGAGGTCAAATGGATTCCGCAGCGGCCGGTCACCTATCCGTTTCAAAATGTCATCAACCTCGGCCTGCTTGGTTTAGCGGTGTTGTTCGGAGCATTGCTGGTCTGGCACCCCGACGGGGCCGGCGCGGGGTTCCTTTTCGCCGGTGTGATCTTGTTGTCGCTGGCGTTCGGCGTGCTGCTGATCATCCCCATCGGCGGAGCGGACATGCCGACGGTGATTTCGATTCTGAATTCGTACGCCGGACTCTCGGCCGTCGCGATGGGATTCGTCCTCGACAACAAGTTGCTGATCACTGCCGGCGCGCTCGACGGAGCCAGCGGATTGATCCTGTCGATCATGATGTGCCGAGCCATGAATCGCTCGTTCACGAACGTGCTCTTCGGAGCGTTCGGGCAAGTGCAGGTGGTCGAAGTGGACTCGCAGCAACGGCACTACAAGTCGGAGACCATCGAAGGGGCCGCGCAAGTTTTGGAGCAAGCCAGTCTGGTCGTGATCATTCCCGGTTACGGACTCGCGGTCGCGCAGGCGCAGCATCGCGTGCGTGAGCTGTACGACCTTTTGATCAAAGCGGGCATCACGGTCAAATTCGCGATTCATCCGGTCGCCGGTCGAATGCCCGGCCACATGAACGTGCTGCTGGCTGAGGCCGAGATCCCGTACAGCGATCTGATCGAGATGGACGAGATCAATTCCGACATGCCGCAATGCGACGTGGCTTTGGTGATCGGAGCCAACGACGTCGTCAACCCGGCCGCGCGGTCGGTGAAGTCCTCGCCGATCTACGGGATGCCAATCATCGACGCCGATAAAGCCAAGACCGTGTTCGCCATCAAACGCAGCAAAAACCCCGGCTTCGCGGGGATCGACAACGAACTGTATTTTTCAGACCGCACGTTCATGCTCTTCGGGGACGCGAAGGCGGTCGTTGGCGATCTCGCCAAACATCTCGCCGGCGGCGGCGGACATTGATCGCGTGAACGTCGCCGTTTCGCTCGGATCAAAGTGCTTGCAGGATCGTCAGCAATTCCGTGCTGAGCGTGAAGGCTTCGTTGATCTCCGCTGGTGGATCGAGAATCGAGTCGAGGCCCTGATTACCGGCGACCGTGTCGGCGCCGCCTTGACCATCGACCAAGTCGTCGCCGTCGCCGCCGAGGAGCAGATCGTTGCCAGCCCCACCTCGGAGCTTATCGTCCCCATCGCCACCAATCAGGGTATCGTTTCCGGCCGCTCCGTTGACGGTGTCGTTGCCGTCGCCCGCGTCGATGGCGTCGTTGCCGGTGTTGCCTGAGATCACGTCGTTGCCGTCGCCACCATTGACCGTGTCGTTGCCATCACCGGCGTCGATCGTATCGGCTCCGTGATCGCCGCGAATCTTGTCGTCGCCAAGCCCACCCAGGATCGAATCGTCGTTGTGGCCGCCATCCAGCACGTCGTTGCCGTCGCCGCCATTGAGCGTATCGGCACCGAGTCCACCCAGCAGCGAGTCGTTGCCAACTCCGCCGAGCAGGCTGTCGAAACTGTTGCCGCCGTCGAGCGTGTCATCGCCGGTGCCGCCGTCGAGCGTGTCGGGATCGTCGCCGCCGGAAAGGAGGTCATTGCCAACTCCGCCACGCACCGAGTCGGCACCGACTCCGCCGTTGATCGAGTCATTGCCGTTCTCGCCATCGACGAAGTCATCGCCGTTGTCCGCGCTGACCGTGTCGTTGCCGTCGCCGCTCTTGATGTTGTCGTTGCCGGCTCCACCGAAAATCGTGTCGTCGCCGAGCGTGCCGCGGATCGAGTCGTTGCCATCGCCGCCATCCAGCAGCAACCGTACTCGGCCGATCGGACTGCCGGTGCCGACGATCGAGTCGTTCCCTGCTCCGCCGTGAACTTCCACCACGATCGCCGCGACCTGTGAGACATCGCCGATGTTGATGGTGTCGTTTCCATTATTGGAGTTCAGAATCACCGTGCTGAAGTTCTCGCCCACCGTGACCCTCTTGCTCGAATCCGAGACGGTCAGCAGGCTTTCGAGTGACTGGCCCAGCGTGAACGTGTTTGCGGAACCGTTCCCGTTCACCACCAGCGTGTTGTTGCCGGCCGTATCGGTCAGCGTATCGTTGCCGCTGCCCGAGCCGTCCCAAACCGAGGTATCGTTCCCTTCGCTGCCATCCAGGCTGTCGTTGCCCCCTTGACCATTGAGCAAGTCATCGGCATTGCCGCCCAGGAGCGTGTCGTCGCCGACGCCACCAAAGATCGTATCGCCCCCTTCACCACCGAAAATCGAATCGTTCCCCGCGTTGCCGTTGAGCAAGTCGAAGCCGCCGGATCCGAAGATCGTGTCGTCGCCGTCGCTGCCGAACGCCGTGTCATCCTCGGTCCCCGGAGCGGGCGGAGGTGGTGCCGGCGGCGGAGCGGGTGGCGGCGGTGGCGGCGGGTTGCCTGGATCAGCTGCACCCAGCGACGACATGTAGACTGTCGTGTCGAGGGCCGTGTCGAGGGCGTCCGCGATGATGATGTCGAGCGTATTGTTTGTGGCTCCCAATCCGAGATTGATCTGAAACAACAATCGCGCATCGCCGTTCGGAGCCAACATTCCGTTGAGTTCGGTGCCCGGAATTGCTGCCATCTGCGGATGGTCGATGTTGACTGGTGCTCCGTTGACCTGCGCGATGTTCGTGCCGTTGACGTAGAGCCCGAAGCCATCGATGAACTGGCCGACGAAAGTGGGCCATTCCTCCGAGCCGAAGGCCAATTCAAAGAAGAGCGTGTCGAATCCCGGTTGCAGGTCAAAGTTGATCGTCAATTGAGTGACGTCATTGTGGCTAGACTGTCCCGTGATCGGTTGCAGTAGTGCCTCTTGCGCAGCGGTCGCAGGTGTGTTGTAGGAGTTTGAATTGGCTGGGGAGCTGTTTGGACCGGCGTCGTAATCGGCAACATCTCCCGTGCTCAAGATGATGCCTCCGCGAACGAGGTTGTATTCCGCTTGCTGTCCGACGGTGAAGATCCCGGAGGAGGCCGATGGAAGTCCCGTCAGGAAATTGATGCCCGTCCGGCTATCCAACGTCACGCTGTTGATAGTGATGCCGGCACCGTTGGTGCCGAGCAGAGCGTTGATCAGCGCCGCTGCGTTGGTGTCTTGCGCGACTTGAATTCCGCCGGCGCGCGGGTCTTCGTTGCGAATCGTGCCGATCCCCACCGCAGTGCCGATGACTCCGTTTGTCGGATTGCTCAACGTGACGTTGAAAGTCTCGTCCGGTTCCTGCGTGCTGTCTCCGACGATCGAAATCGAAATGATTTGCAAGGTGTCGCCGGGTTGGAACGTCACCGTTGGGCCGTTGGAGAAGAGGTAATCGTTATCGGCCGTGGTGGCGGTGCCGTCCGAGGTCGTGAAGTCCACGGTGATGACATTTGTCGAGGTCTGAGACAACTGCACGTAAAACAACATCGAACTGAGTCCGTTGTTCCCCTCGAGCAGACTGCCCGCGGAGATCGCGATGTTCGGCACGACAGTCGCCGTATCCGTCCCGGTCACAATGAAGTCGTTGCCTTCGTTACCGGTCAGCGAGTCACGCCCTGCCTGACCGAAAATGGTGTCATTTCCCGCTTGGCCGGAGGCTGTGTCGTTGCCTTCGTTGCCTTCGATGAAATCATTCCCTGACCCACCGAAAATCAAGTCGTCTCCCGCGTTGCCGAAGATCGAATCGGTTCCTGAGTTGCCATTGAGCGTGTCGTTGTCGGCGTTGCCGTTGATCGAGTCATTGCCGGTTCCCCCCAGCAGTGAGTCGCCGCCGACGTCGCCGTCGATGATGTCGTTGCCGGATTGGCCGTCGATGGTGTCATTGCCGTCGTCGCCATGCAGCCGGTCTCCGAAGTCGCCGCCGAAAATCGAATCGTTTCCGAGTCCCCCGTTGATCGTGTCCGTGCCGCCGTCGCCGTTGAGGACGTCGATTCCGTCACCGCCGTTGATCGTGTCCTCGCCGTTGGCTCCCATCACGGTGTCGTTGCCGAGCCCGGCGTCGACGTTGTCCGAACCGTTACCCGCGTTGATCGAATCGTCGCCGTCGCCACCGATCAGTTGGTCGGCTCCGTCACCGCCGAAAATCGTGTCGCCGCCGGTGCTGCCATCGATCGAGTCTTTTCCGTCGCCACCGCCGAGCGTGTCGTTGCCCCCTTGGCCGAGAATCGTGTCATCGCCGTCTCCGCCGAACAGACTGTCTGCGAAATCCGGACTGCCGGTCAGCGAGTCATCTCCGTTGCCCGCATCGACCACGATGCTGGTCAGCACGGTGAAGTCCACGGCCAGCACGCGACTCAAGTCGATGGCGTTCACATCGTCGTCGCCAGTGATGACGATGGACTGAATGATGTTGGCGTTGACCGAACCCAGGAAGGGTGTTGGCGTGAGCGTTCCACCCGTCGGTCCGGACGACACGACGACTTGTCCCGCGCTCGCGCTGACGCTGACCGCGTCCCCACTGCTCAACGAGATGTTCAGCTCGGTGCCGCCGATGAGCAGCACGTTTGCCGTGGGAAGCCAGCGGCATTCCAGATTCTCTGCGGCCTGCGACAGCACTCGATTCCGAGTGGCTTGTGACCCCCGACGCAGCCGCTGCCAGCTTTTCAGCCAAGATGTGATTCGCACGATCGACTCCTCCTTGAGCACGGTCTGGTTTCACCGGTTTTGCTCGTCGTAGCTGTGGTTCAGGTCTTAACCGACCTGACGACGACAACGATCGAAGCGCAAGACACGGTCCTTCCGGTTGTGCTATCGGCGGTGGCCCTCGTCACGCGCGACAAAACCGTGCTGGCTCGTTAGGTCAAGCATGTTGTGCAGATCAGGCACGACCGGCGTGCGAGGAATGACCGCTACAACCGGAACCGAATTGCGATTCCAGCACGACGCGCCAGCGAGTGTTTTTCGAGCAACCACTCGCTGGCGCGTCGTGCTGGAGAGTCAGTGCATTTTTCCAACGTGGAAACATTAGCTCGCCGAACAAAACAAAAAAGCCCCGGTCGTGACCACGACCGGGGCTTCTCAACGTGTCGGCACTTCGTACCGGAGGAAACAAACCGGGGCAAGCGTCCTGCGGCTGATCGGGAAGAATTGCGAACTCGTTCCTTATGCCGCGTCCAACAACACGATGAGGCCTGCTGACAGCACGAACTGTTCGTCGATCTCCGAGGCCGGGTCGAGGATCGTGTCGAGGCCTTGGTTTCCGGCGATGGTGTCAGTGCCGCCCTGGCCGTTGATGAAGTCGTCGCCGTCGCCTCCCAGGATCACGTCGATACCGCTGCCGCCCAGCAGAGTGTCGTTGCCGTCGCCGCCGACCAGGGTGTCGTTACCGCCGCCCGCATTGACGTAATCATTGCCATCTCCGGCGTTGAGCAGGTCGTTGCCGAGGCCGGCGGTGATCGTGTCGTTTCCGTCGCCGCTGTTGACGGTGTCGTTGCCATCACCCGCGTCAATCGCGTCGTTGCCGTGATCGCCACGAATCAAGTCGTTGCCGTCACCGCCGCTGATCGTGTCGTCGTTGCGACCGCCGTCGAGCGTGTCCGTGCCAGCGTCACCGGTCAATTGATCCTTGCCCACCCCACCCAGGATCGAGTCATCACCGTCCATGCCGTTGAGCACGTCGTCGCCCGCCTGACCGAGCAGCGTGTCGGCTCCCTCGAAGCCGCGCAGGATGTCATTGCCGTCGCCACCTACGATGCTGTCGTCACCGGTCTGCCCAGTGAGGAAGTCGTTGCCGTTGCCGCCGAGGACCGTGTCGTTGTCTGCTCCGCCGGCCAGATTGTCATTGCCATCGCTTCCGATGACGTTGTCATTGCCACCTCGGCCGTTGGCCACGTCGTTGCCGTCACCGCCGTTGATCGTGTCGGCTCCTTCGGAACCATTGATCGTGTCGTTGCCGTTGTCGCCGTTGAGCAATAGCCGCACGCCACCGATGTTCGCACCTTGGCCGGTGATCGTGTCGTTCCCATCACCGCCGTTGACGACGATCAGCATTTGCTCCACCGCCGACAGATCGCCGATCGTGAGGAGGTCATCACCGGACAAGCCATTGACCGTGACCGCTTGAATGTTCGCTCCGACTCCCATCGAGGCTCCGCTATTCGTGACGGTGATGACGCCGTCCGGAGCCGTGATCTCAATCGTGTTGGCGCTGCCGTTGCCGTTGACCACGATGCTGTTGAAGCCATCTCCGCCATCGACCGTGTCATTCCCCGCACCCGTGCCGGCCGAGACGAACGTATCGTTGCCGTCGCCGCCGATCAGCGAGTCATCGCCTCCCTGACCATCGAGCGTGTCGTCGCCCGCCTGGCCATCGAGCGTGTCGTTGCCTTGTCCGCCGAACAGCGAGTCGTTGCCGCCTCCGCCGAGAATCGAATCGTCCCCGGACTGACCATTGATCGTGTCATTGCCGAGGCTGCCGATCAACGTGTCATTCTCGTCGCCGCCGAGGATCAAGTCGCCGACTGCTTCAGCTCCGATCACGGTGATCGTCACCGTGGCCGGGTTACTGACTCCTCCGCGATCGTCGGTGACCGTGTACGTAAACGTGTCGGTCCCACTGAAGCCGGCGTTTGGCGTGTACGTGATCAGTCCGTTGCCCAGACTGACTGCTACGCCGTTGGCCGGAGGAGTTGCGACTGCCACTGTCGTAAAGTCGAGCACGCCGTCCGCATCCGTGTCGTCTGAGACGACATCCAACGTGACCGGCAATCCTTGGTTCGATGTCCCTGAGTTCGGATTTGCGACCGGCAGCGTGTTCGGTGGCACGATCGCTGTTGGAGCACCCGATCCGAAGATCGTGTGTGTTGTGTAGATCACGGTCTGGCCGGGAGCGATCGTGAATTCATTCCGGAATCCGAGTGTGACGTCATATTCCTGGCCGTTCTCGATGAACCCGTCGGCGTTCGAGTCCCCGACGATCAAACCATCCAACGCCGTGCCGGCCGCGATTCGCCCCAGCAAATTTGGGGAGCCCACATAGTCGTCGATCTCAAAGCGATTGGTGGCGGGGGCGGTGCCTCCGCGACCGGTGATCCCCAGGAAAGTGGTTGCCGTGGCTCCACCGCCGCCGGCATCCGTTTCAAACAGCAATTCATCGCCGGCCGAGGTGTTCAAGCGGCCGCCACCGTCGGCGATCGTTCCATCGAATTGCAAGTCGCCGTCGATGTAGCGCACCAATTCAAAGCTGTCCGCCACCGATCCGGTGTTGGTGATGCGATACGTCTGCGTCAGCAAGGAACCGTTCTGAGCCCCACTGCTGCCAGTGGTCGGCGTCGTGGTCTGTGTCAACGCGAATCCCAGGTTGCCAATCGTGAACGTCGAGTTCGATTCGTTGTTCGTGCCGCGAATGGCGCTGACGTTCGTCGCGGCTTGATCGAGCTGCTGACGGTTTCCGGTACCGTTGATTCCCGTGCGGTAAAACACGTAGGACTCGAACGTCGAGGTGTCCGGCAAGGTGGCTCCGACCGGATCATAGGTGGCCCCGGAACTGGTGAACGGCGCGTTGAGGCCAGAGGCCGTTCCAAATCGGCCTGTCGCGTCGGTGGCGACGATGACCGAAGCGTCACCAGACCCCGTGCTCATCGTATTTTCCGCGCCAACATTGACGCCGGCACCGCTGTCGGTTGCATCCGGAAACGCGCCGCCGCTCAGTGTGGGTGTCGGCGGTGGTGTGGGTGGCAGTGGTGGTGGAGTGACTGTGACTTCGGTTCCCGTGAAGAAGCTCTGCACCAAGTCCGCTCCCGCGCCGCCATTCAGTGTATCGGCCCCGCGACCGCCGATGATCGTGTCGTCGCCCGCCTGGCCATTCACCGAATCGTTACCGGTCTCCAGAATGGAAGTGTCGGTGCTGTCGCCGAAGATGACGTCGTTGCCGGTACCACCCACGATCGCGTCGTCGCCGTCATTGCCCACCAGCGAGTCAGCTCCCGCACCACCATTGATCACGTCATTGCCGTCGTTGCCCAGCAGTGTGTCGTTGCCGCCGACGCCGATCAGATTGTCGTTGCCCGTTCCGCCGTCGACGCTGTCGTTGCCCCCTTGGCCGTTGATCGTGTCGTTATCAGCGTCGCCGTTGAGGATGTCGGCGAATTCACCGCCGAGGATCGAATCGTTGCCGTCGCCGCCGTTGACCGTGTCGGTCCCGCCGTCGCCGTTGAGTGTGTCGTTGCCGGCATCTCCGTCGAGGGAATCTTGACCATTTCCGGCCAAGCAACTGTCGTCATCGTTGCCGCCGCGGAACGTGTCCTGACCGTTGCCGAGCGTGACCACATCGCTGCCGTCTTCGCCAGACACCGAATCATTACCGTCGCCGGAGTTGATGCTGTCGTTGCCGTCGCCGCCGAGGATCGTGTCATTGCCGTCCCCGCCGAGGATGATGTCGGCACCTCCTTGGCCAGAGATGTTGTCGTTGCCGTTGCCGCCGTTGATGCGGTCGGCGAAGTCCGGGCTGCCGACGATCGTGTCCTGCCCATTGGCCGCATCGACCGAGATCGACGTCAACCCGGTGAACGCCGCCGACGTCACGCCGTTCAGATCAATCGTGTTCGAGTCGTCGCCGCCGAGCACTACCAGTGACACCACGCTCGATGTGGCAAGCGTGCCGATGGCCGACGTGGGAGTGTATCCGCCTCCGTTGGTGGCCACTTCAATCACCACCGAACCGCTCACCGAGCTGACTCGCACGCTGTCGCGGTTGTTCAGCTCGATGTTGAGTTCACCGGTCGCCGGAATGAACAATGTCGAGGTGGACAGCATCTGCCGAGTCTCCAGCGACTCGACCGCCGCTGGGGCTGTCGGTGATTGCGAAACTCGCTGGCGACGAACATCCTGACCACGCAGACGATTCCAAACGTTTGACAGTTTCACGGTCACCCTCCTTGGCAATCCCTGGAGTGCGGTGGCTCGACACCGCCCTCCATCCGGTCGCGGAACACAGCGTTCTTAGACCGGATGACTTCATCGTGTGCAGAGGCTCTCCGAGAGCGTTCTGTCACGATGAGGTTTGAAGTTCCCTCAACACTTTTTTTCGCGACCGAATGGAGGGCAGCGTCAAGCCGCAGCACTCCCAATTCCCTAGTTCGCTTGCAGTGCCGACAGCAACGCTGCGGACAACACAAACTGTTCGTCGATCTCATTCACGGGTTCAACGATCACGTCGAGTCCTTGATTGCCGCCGATCGTGTCCGTGCCCCCTTGGCCGTTGATGAAGTCATTCCCATCGCTGCCGAGGATCACATCGTTGCCGGAACCGCCCAGGATGGTGTCATTGCCGTCACCGCCGGTGACCGTGTCGTTGCCGCTGCCCGCGTTGATCTGGTCGTGACCATCGCCGCCATTGAGCAAGTCTTGGCCATCGGCGGCGAGAATCGTGTCGTTGCCGTCACCACCGTTGACCGTGTTGTTGCCGTCGCCAGCGTCGATGACGTCGTGGCCGTGATCGCCCCGAATCAAGTCGTTGCCGGCATTGCCGCTGATCGTGTCGTCGTTGCGACCGCCGTCGAGCGTGTCGTTGCCCGCTCCGCCGGTGAGCGCGTCTTTGCCGACGTTGCCGAGCATCAAATCGTCGCCGGCCATGCCGTTGAGATTGTCGTTGCCGGCTCCACCATCGAGCGTGTCGGCACCGTCGGCTCCCTTGAGATTGTCGTTGCCGTTGCCGCCGAGAATGCTGTCGTTCCCCGCGTCGCCGTTGGCGGAGTCATTGCCATCGCCGCCGTCGATCGAGTCATTTCCCAGACCGCCGCCCATCTGATCGCTACCGGCTCCGCCGCGAATTGTGTCGTTGCCGTTGCCGCCGTTGACCGCATCGTTCCCCGCGCCGCCATCCAGCGTGTCGTTGCCGTTCGAGCCGATCAGCGTGTCGTTGCCATTGTCCCCGTTCAGTGACAGTCGCACGATTCCGATATCCGCTCCGGCCCCGGTCAGAAGATCGTTGCCGTCGCCACCACGGAATGCCAGTTGTAGGAATCCAACAGTGTTGACATTGCCAACCGTGATCGTGTCGTCGCCTCCCAAGCCATCGATGATCACGTTCTGCAAACGCCCGGTGACGATCAGTGTGCTCAGGCCCGCCGTAACCGTCAGCGCGCTGCCGGTGGCCCCGACGACTATCGTGTCGGCTGAAGTCGTGCCACTCACTTGAGCCGTGTTCAGTCCCTCGCCGCCGTCGATCGTCTCGAAGCCGCTGCCGTTCGGGTTGAAGAGGAACGTGTCGTCCCCGTCGCCGCCGAAGACCGTATCGCTGCTCCCTTGTCCGTCGAGCGTGTCGTTGCCCGCCTGGCCATCCAGCGTGTCCTGTTCCGCGCCGCCGAGGATCGAATCGTCTCCCGCTCCGCCCAGCAGTGAGTCATTGCCCGCCTGTCCGTTGATCGTGTCGTTTCCATCCGCGCCGAGGATCGTGTCGTCCCCCTCGCCGCCGACCATCGTGTCGCCCAGGTCGATCAATGAACCGCCTCCGCCCCCGCCGCCTCCGCCAGTCGTGGTCGTCGTCAACGTCACGGTGTTGGTGTAAACCTCGAACGTGGCCGTTCCCCCCGGGTTGTTTCCGGTCGAGTTCGAGTTATCGACCCACACGACATACGCCACATCGTTGTACGCGGCGATGCCGGTGTAGTCGCCGAAGTCATTGCCCGGATCGGTGACGTCGCGAGCTTGATTCGACGCTCCGGCACTGACCTGCAAGTTCGGCAAGAAGGAAAGACCTCCATCGGTACTCACCGACGCGAAGAACTGCACGTCGGTATTCGGGGCACCGTCAGAGTTGATCCCGCCAACGCCCACATCGTTGCGAGCGTCATACCAGCTCAGGAACACGTTCCCCGTCACGGGGTCCACGCTGATGTTGTGGAAGAATTGGCTGTTGGCAGTCGCATCGTCGTTGACGCGCACCGGAGCGCTCCACGTCGTGCCGTTGTCGTCCGAGAACCGCACGAAGATGTCCGAGTTGTTGCTCTCGTCGATGATTTCATCCGCGTAGGCTGCGTACAACCGGCCGCGATGAACTCCATTGCTCAGGTCATAGACGACGTACGGACTCGCGAATGAACTGCGGTCGGGCGTGGCGGGAATGTAATCGAATCCGCCAAAGTTGGTCGGCGAAATCACGGTATCGGCACCAAACGTCAAGCCGCCGACGAGACCGTTCAGGTCGCGATCGAACTGACAAAGTCCCGCGCTTTGCCCGCCGGATGGATTCTGCCAAGTCACCACGAACTCGCCATTAGGCCCCACACTGGGAACAGCGTAGTTGCCAACAGTGCTGAAGACGACTGCTGTCGAAAACGCACCCAGCGCTCCCACACCGGCACCCGTGACGACCGCGCCTCGCACGGACATATTTCCCGCAGCACTGTAGGTGATATACACGACCTCATTCGCGGGATTCGCCGCATCGGGGCCGGTCGCGACCCACGGTTTATCAACGCCGCCTGGTGAGCTCAGGACTTGAGTCGTGAAAGTCGTGCCACCATCCGCGCTGATGGCGTACAGGATTGCCAAGTTGCCGTTGGAAAAGTTGGCTGTCATGTAGGTCACATGCAGATTGCCGAACCGATCGAAGGCCAGCGCGCCATCGAATCGAACCGAGTTTGCCGATCCAGAATTGTCTTGAGCAAAGCCCAGTGGGCGGATTGTCCAGGTCGCTCCACCGTCCAAGGAATTCGCGATGAATTGTGCCCCCGAGTCGCTCGTGCCGCCGTTCGCCATCAGCACGACGTTCTGCGGATTCGTCGGATTCACGGCGATCGCCACCTCGCCTTGAGTGCTGGCCAACAGACTCGCATTCACATCGGCCCCGCGCGACAACGTGGTGGTCGTGACTCCCATGCCGCCAGTTGCCAGCAACAGAGGATGCGGGACGACTGCCGATGGCGGCAACACCTGCATCGCGGGCCGAGTCACAATCAGATTGTTTCTCGGAAGCCCTCCGGAAGAATTTCCGTTACTGGGAGGTACCGCGAGATAGGGGTCGGCCGGAGTCAAGTTCACCTGATACCCCAAGTCCGCGAACTGTGCGATCGTGATGCGGCTGAGTGGATTCGGACCGGGTGTGTTGATGAAGCCGGTCATCAGCTCGTTGTTGAAGATCGAATCACGCCAATGACCGTCGGCCGTACCTTGTCCGCCCGCCGCTTCCACCGGCACGTCGGCAGCATTCTGCCCGAAGCGAGCATTGAACTCTTGAGTCGCCTGAACGCCGGTGAATCGTGGATTGTTCCCGCCTTGCGACGCCGGGTTGAGCAACAGGCCCAAGTTCGACCAAATCGTGCCGAAGCCCAAGACGTGTGCCATCTCGTGCAAGATCGTGTCCTGAAGTTGGCCACTCGCCTCCAACGACGCCAGGTCGGCGGTGTCAAATTGCATGCGACCATGCGCGGGCAGAGAACTGCCGGGACGCAAGAAATCGGGCCCCGCTTGTCCCAGAATTCCGCCAGCGCCGTCAATCGGCACACCACTCGCGTCAATTTGCAAGTCGTCGATCAGACCAAAACCGGGAACGACCACATCGGGAACGTCGCCAGTGATGATGCTTTCCCATTGCAACTCGGCCGCGGTGAAGATGGCCTGTTGACTCGGCGTCAGGCCCCCCGAGAACACGATCTGAAGATCGAAGAGTGCCGGTGGGGCCGCATCGTCATCCGTGATCGTGGCGGTGGAACTCGACGGTCCCAATTGCACGTTGGTGGGGTTGCTCAGCACGACGGTGAATGTTTCATCGCTCTCGTCCAGCGTGTCGCCGATGATCGGCACCAAAATGGTCTGACTGGTCACGCCGGGAGCAAACGTGAGCGTGCCACTGACCGCTTGATAATCCGATCCGGCAGTGGCCGTTCCGTCCTGAGTTGCGAAATCGACCGTCACGGTGCTCGCCGACGGAAGCGACAGATTCACGAGAAACGAAGCGTTACTCGTCCCGCTGTTTCCTTCGGTCGCAATTGTGATTGAACTGACGATGGACACCGACTGGCTGACGCTGGTCAAGAAGTCATTGCCCGCGCCGCCGTTGAGACTGTCCGCATCACCGCCACCAACCAGGTTGTCATTGCCCGCCTGGCCAGAGAGCACGTCATTCCCCGTGCCGCCGTTCAACGAATCGTTGCCGGACCCACCGAACGCGGTGTCGTTGCCGTCTTCGCCATTCAGTTCGTCGTTCCCCGTCTCGCCATTGAGCACATCGTTGCCCACACCACCGATGATGATGTCGTTGTTCGCGCCTCCTTTGAGCGAGTCGTCGCCGTCACCGCCGTCGATGTTGTCGTCGCCCCCTTGGCCATTGATCGTGTCGTTGCCGGCTCCACCCAGCAGACTGTCGCCGAACTCGCCGCCGAGGATTGAGTCGTTGTCGTCATCGCCGCTGACAATGTCCGTACCGCCGTCGCCGTTGAGCGTGTCGTCGCCGGCATCGCCGTTGAGCGAATCCTCGCCGTTGCCTGCCGAGATACTGTCGTTGTCGATACCGCCTGAGACCGTGTCGTCGCCATTGCCGGCATCGACCGAGTCGTTTCCCGCATCACCAGTGATCGAGTCTTGACCGTCTCCGCCAAGAATCGTGTCAGTGCCGTCGCCACCGATGATCGAATCGTTGCCGTCGCTGCCGATAATCGTGTCGTTGCCCCCCTGGCCGTCGATCGTGTCGTCTCCGTGGCTACCGATGATGCTGTCACCAAGATCCAGACTGCCAGTGATCGAGTCGTGACCGTTGGCGGCATCAACGCTGATCGACGTCAGCGCGGTGAACGCCGCGGCCGTCACGCCATTCAGATCAATCGTGTTCGAGTCGTCGCCACCGACGATCACCAGCGATTGCACGCTGGCAGAGTTCACCGATCCGAAACTCAACAGTGGCGAGTAGCTGCCGGTGCCGATCGAAGTCTCGACCAGCACACTGCCGGACACAGAACTGACGCGCACGTTGTCCTTGCTGCCCAGCAGGAGGTTCAACTCGCCAGTCGCAGCGATGAACAGCCCGCTCGACGACAAGAGCTGCCGCGGTTCCATCACTTCCGCCTGGGCTGCCAGCTTCACACTTGGTCCACGCCGACGACTTGCAGACCGAGCGGAATCCCAAAAACTTTTGAGCCACGTTGAACGCTTCACGTTGACCTCCCTGTAAACTTTGCCGACCGTTCCGTCTGTGTCAGTTCTTCCGGCAGTTCCAGTCTTGCTGGCTGTGCCCAATTGGCTGACATTTCGGAACAAAACGAGTTCGCAGATTGGTCATCGACGGGCATAACCGGCATAAACGAAAAATTGGGGCGCGACCGGAAGCGTCTCTGCGACCGGCAACCGAACCCCAATCCGAACGGCAAACCCAAAGGCCAGAATCGACAAAACCGACAAGGTTTTTCTAACCAGAAATGTCTTCCCAAATTGCCGCGACGAGGTGTTCATGAACGTGGAACTCATCCGGGCCAAAACCGCCGACGGAGTGCTGCTCGACGGCAGTTTGCACCGGGCCGAAGGGCCGACCGCGTCATCGAGAAGTACCGTTTGGCTGCTCGTGCATGGGACAGGTAGCAACTTCTACTCCTCCGGCGTCCTGCAAACCTTCGCGGAACAGCTCGTTCGCGGCGGCCATTCGGTGGCGCGAATCAACACGCGCGGACATGACATCATCAGCTCGCTGAGCGGCGGGCGAACATCGCTGTCCGGTGGAGCGGCGTTCGAGTCAATTTCCGACTGCGTGCATGACCTGCGAGCCTGGGTCGACGAGTTAATCCGCCGCGATTTTTCACGAGTCGTGCTGGTCGGCCACAGCATGGGTGGCGTGAAGGCGATTTTTTCTCAAGCTCACGATCCGCACCCCAATGTCGTGGCGGTGATCGGTGTTTCGCCGCCGCGCTTCTGTCATGCCGAGTGGCAATCTTCGCCGCAGGCCGCCCTCTTTCGCGATCACTTTCGCCACGCCACCGAAATGATCAAAAGCGGCCGAGGCGATGAGTTGATGCTCGTCCAACAGCCGCTGCCGCTGTGGCTCACGGCGTCGGGCTTCCTGGCCAAATACGGCCTGCACGACGAATACGATTTCGTTCCGCTGCTTCCAAGGCTGACCTGTCCGACTCTCTTGATCATCGGCACTGGCTCGGTCGAGTCGTCGCCGGCCTTTGAATCCACTCCTGTTGCTGTCGATGAGTTACGGAAGACACATGCGGACCTCCGCCTGCAATTGGTTCCAGGTGCGAATACGGGGTACTCCGGACTCCTGGACGTTCCGGTTCGACTGGCCCGCGAATGGTTCGCTTCAGTCGCCAGCGGCGACGTCTAACGGTACGTTGTTCGCCTGCACGAACACGATCAGTCCTCCCAATCGCCGGAGTCTTCCATGAATCTGCTCCCGAATTCGCGTCGTCAGTTTCTTGCTCAGTTGGGACTTGCCGCCGGTGCGCTGGCAATTGCCAAGCCGACGACCGCTGCCGATCCGCCCGCTCGAAATGGCAAGAGCCACATGAAGCTCAGCTTGGCGGCGTACTCGTTCAACAAGTTCTTGCCGAATCGCGGTACGGTCGAGCAACTCGCCGCGGCGAAGATGAAGCTCGAAGATTTCATTCAGTTCTGTGCCGATCAAAATCTCGATGGCACCGAATTGACTTCGTACTACTTCCCAAAGGAATTCTCGCAGTCGTATCTGATCGCGATCAAAGAGCAGACCTTCCGGCTGGGCTTGGACGTTTCCGGCACGGCGATCGGCAACGATTTCTGCAAGCCGGCTGGCGAAGAATGGGACAAGCAGATCAAATTGACTCGCGAATGGATTGACCACTCGGCGACGATGGGTGCGCCGGTGATCCGCATCTTCGCCGGCAACGTGCCGAAGGGAGAGACCGAGGCCGCGTCCTTTGAGCGCTGTGTTGCCGGCATCAACAAGTCGCTGGAGTACGCCGCCGAGAAGGGCGTGTTCCTCGCTCTGGAAAATCATGGTGGCATCACCGGCACTGCCGAGCAACTGCTGAAGATCGTCAAAGCGGTCTCGCCGTCGCCGTGGTTCGGAGTGAATCTGGATGGCGGCAATTTCCATTCTGACGACCCGTATGCCGAGCTGGAACGGATCGCGCCGTATGCCGTCAACGCGCAGGTCAAGGTGGCGATCATTCGCGACAGCACGAAAAAGAAAGAACCGGCTGATCTGGGCCGAGTCATCGAAATTCTGCGCAAGGCGAACTATCGCGGCTACGTCGTGCTGGAGTACGAGGAAGCCGACCCCTACGGCGAGATCCCTAAAGTCCTGGCCGATCTGCGAAAGCTGATTCATGGCTAAGAAGCGTCGCGGCCTGCCGCTCGAAGATGAGACGGCGTGGTACGTGCTCTTGAACCTGGGCGACATCGTGGCGACGTGGGCGTTGTTGCGGCGCAACAGCGGCTTCGTCG
>CAMAWN010000010.1 GCA_945861865.1 Candidatus Kuenenia stuttgartensis
CCAAAAACTCGCTCAGAGTGGCTCGCAAACTCTCGATCTGTTCGACGGTCATCCTTGACCTCCCAACCCATTCGCCGACTTCCTCGACTAAAAACCTCAAAACCCTATAACACACGGCGACTTTCGCGAATAGTGCGCAGTAGTGCTAAAAGGACGCCGCAATGACCGCGACTAAAGACATCGTCACCTGGAACGAAGACCCCGCTCACTTCGCCAAACCCGGCCGCCGCGATTTCTTGCGAGTCGGCGTGTGTGGAGCTTTGGGACTGACCCTGGGCGATTTCTTTCGACTGAAGGCTCAGGCCGACCAGAAGTTTTACGAAAGCAAAGAAGGCAAAGCGAAGGGGGTCATTCAGATCGTTTTGCCCGGGGGAATGGCGCACCAGGAATCGTGGGATCCAAAACCGGAGGCTCCGCTGGAGTATCGCGGTCCATTCGGTGTCGCGAAGACAAACGTTCGCGGAGTCGTACTCAACGAGAACTTCGCAAACGTCGCGAAGATCGCGGACAAGATGACGATCATTCGCTCGATCGCCGGCAAAGAGGCGGATCACGGCCGGGCCAGCTACGCGATGTTCACCGGCTACCGCAAGAGCCCTGCCATCGAGCATCCCGCCATCGGAGCGGTCGTCTCACACGAACTCGGCTCGAAGCAGAACCTGCCGCCGTATGTCGCCGTCCCGAACGCCACCGAGTACGCCGGGACCGGCTACCTCGGCTCGCAGTTCGGCCCGTTCGGCATCGGCAGCGACCCGGGCCGGTCAGGCTATCAAGTCAAAGACCTGATGCTGCCGGCCGGCGTCGATGACTACCGCTTCTACAAGCGTCAGCGCATCCGCGAGACGGTCGACGCTCACTTCCGCAAAATTGCCAGCAAGGCCGAAGCACTCGGCGCGATGGACAAGTTCTACGAACGAGCCTACGCGATGATCTCGTCGCCCGCCGCTCGCGAGGCGTTCGACATTACGAAAGAAACCGACGCGACGAAGGCCAAGTACGGCAACAACGAGGCGGGAATGCGATTCCTTTTGGCCCGCCGCTTGATCGAAGCGGGCGTGCGATTTACGACCGTCAGTTTCGGCGGCTGGGATCACCACGCCGGCATCGAGAACGCGATGCGCCGTCAGGCTCCGACGCTCGACCAAGCGTTGGCCGGATTGATCAGCGATCTCGACGAACGCGGAATGCTCGACAGCACGCTGGTGCTCGTCACCAGCGAGTTCGGCCGCACGCCGAAGATCAACGCGACCGCCGGCCGCGATCACTTCCCGCGAGTCTACTCCGTCGCCGTTGCTGGTGGTGGCTTCCAACGCGGCCTCGTGTACGGCTCGTCGAACAGCACGGCCAGCGAACCGGAAGAGAACCCCGTCCGCATTGAGGACGTGCTCACGACGGTTTACCAACAAATCGGCATCAACGCCGACAAAGAACTGATGGCCCCCGGCGCTCGTCCGATCGAAATCATCGACGGCGGCGAAGTCATCAAGGAATTGGTCAGCTAATCTCAGATCCCGTTTCTGACGCAAAGTCGCGGAGACGCCAAGAAACGGAAAGGACAGACCTCCTTTGCGAGTCTTGCGACTCCGCGGCTTTGCGTCAGATGCTTTTCAATTGCGACGTTTGACTTCGATTCAAGGATATCGCCATGCGAAGAGTTTCGTTTCTGGCTGGCTGGATTGTGCTGGCTTCCGCGTTCATCGCCGAGGCCGGCACGCCGCGTTTGGCTCGCGTCGTCCCGCCCGGTGGACAGCGAGGCACGACGGTCGAGGTGATGCTTCAAGGCCGGTATCTCGACAAGCCGGAAGAAGTCTTTGTGTACGAACCGGGCATCACCGTCGAGTCGATTGAGTCGGTCGAAGGGAATGTCGAGTTTCGGGGCTATCGCGGCCGAGTCGAATCCGGGTCGGGCGTTCGCGTGAAACTCAAGATCGCGGACGACTGTCCGCTCGGCGTGCATGGCCTGCGACTGCGGACGGCAGCGGGGATCAGCGAATATCAACGCTTCTCCGTCGGGCCCTTCGCAACGATCGAAGAAGACGAGCGTTCGCAGCAGGCACGCAATGACAAACGAGAGACGGCTCAAGCCGTAGCGCTCGACAGCACGGTGCTCGGCCGAATGATGGAACCGACCGATGTGGACCTGTACCGCCTCGAGGCCAAGCAAGGGCAGCGGCTCTCGGCCGAGATCGAAGGCGTCCGGCTCGGAGTCGATCAAGGCATTCCTGATTTGCACTTGTCGCTGCTCGACGCGGATGGCAAGCGGTTGATCGCCGCTGATGATTCCTCGTTGTTCTTGCAAGACCCCGTCGTGTCGCTCGTCGCACCGCGGGACGGGACGTACTTCGTCGAGGTCCGACATACGACGTACTCGGCGGCCAACGATGTTTACCGGCTGCATGTCGGCACGTTCGCTCGGCCGACCGGGCTGTATCCGGCGGGTGGACCGGCGGGCAAAGAACTGTCGGTGCGAGTCCTCGGCGATCCCAAAGGAGATTGGTCGCAGCTGGTGACTTTGCCGGCGGCAGCGTCTTCCCGCGACTTCCGGTTCGTCGCGGTTGACGCGGAATCGAATGTCCCCGCACCGACGCCGAACACGCTGCGAGTCTCACCGTTCGACAACGTGCTCGAAGCCGAGCCGAATGATTCGGAAGACGTGATCAAGTCGCAGTCAGCCGCGAGTCTGCCGATCGCCTTCAACGGCATCATCGAGAAATCGGGCGACATCGATTGCTTCCGCTTCACGGCCAAGAAGGGTGAGCGATTCAAAGTGCAATGCCTCGCAAACGCGTTCGGCTCGCCGCTCGACCCGACGATTTGGATCAAGCAAGTCGGAGCAAAAGGCAATCCACAACGAGCGACCGATTCACGGCCGAATCAACTCGGGTATCCGCCGTTCGGTGGCATGAATCGCGACACGCTTGACCCGATCCTCGATTTCACTGCGGCGGCCGACGGCGAATATGTGCTCGGCGTTGAAGACGATCGCGGCAACGGCGGTGCGGAATTCGTTTACCGAGTCGAGATCTCGCCGGAGTCCGATGCCGTCTACGTCTACATTCCGCAAGACGGCGAGGCCGCCTTTCAGCCGCAGTCGCGGCAGTCGATCAGCATTCCGAGCGGCGGACGGTACAACACTCAACTCTCGATCTTCAACTCGAACCGCCCCTTCAACGGCGATCTCGAATTGGTCGCACTCGGCTTGCCCGATGGCGTGACGATGCACGCTCCGCGAGTCACCCCAGCAATGCCGCGGGTCCCCGTCGTCTTCGAGGCCGCTGCCGACGCCAAGCTGCAAGGCAAGTTCGTCGAGATCGTCGCGCGGCCCGTCGAAGCCAAAGAGGGGATTTCTCTGGCCACCGGATTCCGGCAGTCCATCCCGATGAGCGCGTCGAATAACAACGACTACTACCTCTTCAACTCGTTGGACAAGCTGGCGATCGCGGTCACGGAACCGGCTCCGTTTTCGATTGAAGTCGAAGAGCCGAAGTCCGCGCTCGTGCAGAACGGCGAGATTTCTTTGAAGTTCAAAATCGTTCGTGCGGAAGGATTTGACGAACCCGTGAGTGTGGCGATGGAATGGAAGCCCAACGGAGTCTCAACCGGGACTCCGATCACGATTCGCGCTGAAAAACCTGAAGGCGAATACCTGCTTGGTGCGGCACGCAATGCGACGGCTGGCTCGTATCAAGTGACCCTTTCCGCCGTCAGCGGTGCTCAACGGCCGGCGTATCGCGACGGAGCGAATCGGACCTATGTCTCGACGAAGCCGATCACTCTCCTCGTTGCCGAACCGCACATCGATGCCAAGTTCGCCCGTGCGTCGATCGAACGAGGCAAGACCGCAAACCTGACCGTGAAGCTTAACCACCTGAAGCCATTCGAGGGGAAAGCCAAGGCCACGCTGGCTCGCTTGCCGCGCGGCGTCGAACTGGTGGAACCGTTGCGTGAAATTACCTCCGAAGACAAGGAAGTCACGTTCACGCTGAAGGCTACCGACGAATGCCTGACCGGCGGTTATCAAGGCATCACGCTGGACCTCACCGTCACCGAAGAAGGTCAAGCGGTTCGCCAGCTCAGCGGCTATGGCACGCTCCGCATCGACGCCGAACGCGGCGTCAAAGCGGCGATGAAGTAGCCGCACTCCAGAGAACACACCATGTCCGTCAAACCGATTCCCGATGGCTATCACTCCGTCACGCCATACTTGATCGTGAAGGGCGCGGCCGAGGCGATCGTTTTCTACCAGCGAGCCTTCGGCGCGACCGAATTGTTTCGTGTTCCCGGCCCAGGCGATGCGGTCATGCACGCCGAGATCAAGATCGGCGATTCGATCATCATGCTGGCGGACGAGTTCCCGCAGATGGACGCTTTGGGCCCGAAGACCATTGGCGGTTCACCGGTTGGGCTGATGCTCTATCTGCCTGATGTCGACGAGGCCTTTCACCGAGCGATCGCCGCCGGAGCCAAAGAACTTCGCCCACTGCAAAACCAGTTTTACGGCGACCGTTCTGGCACCGTGGAAGACCCCTTCGGCCACAAATGGACGATCACCACACACATTGAAGATGTCTCCTCCGAAGAAATTGAACGACGCATGGCCGCGATGGAGCCACAAGGCTCGTAAAGAATCGACGTGTGACAAGCGATCCGAATGAAAAGGCGATCTGATGAAACTCAAGATTTTTCCGCTGGTTTGTTTCGCGACGTTGCTGACGTCCAGCGCTGTCTGCATCGCCGATGCCGGCACGCAACTGAAAGTCTTCCCGTCGGAGATTTCGCTGCGAGGACAAGGCGATCGGCTGACGATTGCGGTGCAGGTCGTCAATGACCAAGGCATCACGCGAGATGTCACCGGAGCGGTGAAGCTCCGCGTCGCCGATGCGAAGCTGGTTGGTCTCGACGGGCAGACGCTCAAGCCCATGGCCGATGGCGAGACAAAGTTGCTCGTCGAGTTGGGGCAGCTCAAAGCGGAAGTGCCGGTCACGGTCAAAGAGGCAACGGCCTCGCGAGACGTCAGTTTCCGGTTGGACGTGATGCCGATCTTCATGAAGTCTGGATGCAACACGGGAAGCTGTCACGGTGCGGCTCGTGGCAAGGACGGATTTCATTTGTCGCTATTCGGGTACGACCCGGCCGGCGACTACTACAAGCTCACGCGGCAGTTGGTCGGGCGGCGAATTGATGTCGCGGTGCCGGAAAAGAGCCTCGTGCTGGAGAAGGCCACCGGCGAAGTCGATCACACCGGCGGCCAGGTCTTCACGGCCGACAGCGACGACTATCGGACCATGCTCCGCTGGATCGAAGCGGGTGCGCCGGATGACAAAGGAGACACACCGGAACCGCTCGGCATCGAGTTGCTGCCCTCAAAGACGGTCTTCGCCGGGAAAGATCAAACGCAAAAGACCGTCGTGGTGGCGCGATATTCGGACGGCTCGGTGCGAGATGTCACCAAGCTGGCACTCTTCATGACCAACAACGACGCGGTCGTCAGCATCGACAAAGAGGGAGTCGCGAAAGGAAACAATCGGGGCGGAGCGTTCGTCTTCGCCCGCTTCAACAAGTTCACGGTCGGCAGCGAAGTGCTCGTGCTTCCGACCGACGACAAGTTCGTCTGGCCGAACACGTCCGAGACGAATTTCGTCGACACGCTCGTCTTCGATAAGTTGAAGAAGCTGCACATGGCTCCGTCGGAACTCTGCGACGATGAGACGTTCCTGCGGAGAGTCTCGCTCGACCTGATTGGCCTTCCGCCGACGCGCGAGGAATACGATCGCTTCGTTGCTGACACCGACAAAGACAAACGAGCCAAGCTGATCGACCAACTGCTCGACCGCGAAGAGTTCGTCGACATCTGGTCGATGAAGTGGGGCGAGTTGCTGCGCATTCGAGCCGTCAACAATCAGCCGCAGTACGGTCGGGACGCGAAGGCGATGTGGTCGTATGCCGGTTGGGTTCACGAGCAGATGGCGGCAAATCGCCCGCTGAATGAATTCGTCGCGGACCTCGTCGTCGGCAACGGCAGCAACATCAAGCAGCCGACCTCGAACCTCTACACCGCCAATGAACGACTGACGCCGCAGAAGACTGCCGAAGACTTCGCGCAGATATTTCTGGGCACACGCATTCAATGTTCTCAGTGCCACAACCACCCGTTCGATCGTTGGACGCTGGATGATTACTACGGATTCGCCAGCTTCTTCGCGGGCGTGAACATGAAGCGCGGCGTCGAGGGCCGCGAAGTCGTCGTCTACAACAACAACGCGAACAACACCGTCGAGCACCCCGTCAACGGTCGCAAGATGAAGCCGAAGTTTCTCGGAGGCGATGCTCCCGACGTCGAAGGCCAAGACCCGCGCGTTTCGCTGGCGAAGTGGCTGACGTCGCCCGACAACGCCGCGTTCGCACAGACCATGTCGAACATCATCTGGTCGCACTTCTTCGGTCGAGGCATCGTCGAGCCGGTCGATGACGTCCGCATCAGCAACCCCCCGAGCAACAAAGAATTGCTCGAAGCGCTTGGTCAAAAACTGGCGGGATACGGCTTCGACAAGAAGAAGCTGATCCGCGATATCTGCAACTCGCGGACGTACCAGCTCTCGGCCGCGACGAATCCGACCAACGAGCTCGACGAAGCGTACTTCTCGCACGGCTACGTCCGCCGGCTGCAGGCCGAGGTGCTGCTCGACACGATCACCCGCATCACCGGCACCGAGGACCGCTTCCAATCGTCTCCGCAGGGGACACGAGCCGTCCAAATCTACGCCGGCAACGTGACGAACTTCTTTTTGACGACGTTCGGCCGCGCCCCGCGCGAATCGGCCTGCTCGTGCGAGGTCAACAAGGAGGCGAACCTCTCGCAGGCGCTGCACCTCGTCAACGGCGACACGATCACGCTCAAAGTCGCCGGCAGCCGCTTGATTCCCAGCCTGATCGCCGCGAAGCAACCACCGGAGAAGATCGTTGAAGAGCTTTACATTCTCGCCCTGTCCCGCAAACCGACCGTTGACGAGACCGCCAAGTTAGTCGACCTCATCAATCAAGAACTCGAAGACCCGACTCGCGTGGACAAACTCGCCGGCCTGCGAGCGCAACTCGACCAAGCCTACCGCCGCCTCGAAGATCAGGCGAAGTCGCTGAAGGCCGAATACGAGAAGCTCAAAGAAGACGGTCAGGAAGCGGAAGCTCTCGGCAATCTTGAAAAGCAAATTACGACCACCGAAAAACAACTCGCCGAAGCCCGTGCCCGACAAGCCGGCAACGTCCCGCTGATGGTCTACGGCGACATCCTGTGGGGACTCTTCAACTCCACTGAATTTGCATTCAACCACTAATTCCATTTGGAGTTTACCGTGATCTCCCGCCTCCCAGCACTCGCGATCCTTGCCTGCCTCGTTGTCCCAGCCATTGCACAAGACAAGTCCGACACCGCGAAGCCGAAAGAAGTCGTGACCTACAAGGATCACGTTTCGCCGATCCTGCGGAAGCATTGCGGCAACTGCCACAACCCGGACAAGGCGACTTCGGACTTCAACGTGATGACGTATCAAACGCTGATGGCCGGCGGCAGCAGCGGGGAGGCGATTGCCGCAGGGAGTCCCGATTCCAGCCGGTTGTACAAAGCGGTGGCGCACATCGAGGAGCCGTTCATGCCGCCGAAGGCTCCGAAGATTCCGGAAGCCGATCTGGCGGTCATCAAGAAGTGGATAGAACTTGGAGCACCGGAGACTTCGGTCAGCGCGGCCAAGAACGCGACTCGCAAAGTCGATCTCGATCTCGCGTCGGTCTCGACCGGCAAGCCTGATGTGCCGCCGATGCCTGAGAATTTGCCAGAAGTGTCGCTGCCTCCCACCAAGCGGCCGCATCCGGTCACCGCGCTCGCGGCCAGCCCGTGGGCACCACTCGTTGCGGTCGCGGGGCATGAGCGGGTGCTGCTCTACAACACAGACGATTTAAAGTTGATCGGCGTGCTGCCGTTCCCGGAACGAATTCCGCACGTCTTAAAATTCAGCCGCGACGGCAAGCGGTTGCTCGCAGCGGGTGGTCGCGGAGCCGACGTCGGTAAGGCCGTGCTATTTGACGTGACGAGCGGCAAGCGGATCACCGAGATCGGCGACGAAACCGACAGCGTACTCGCGGCTGACATCAGTCCGAATCAGAAATGGGTCGCGCTCGGCGGGCCGAACAAGCTGGTGAAGATCTTCTCGACCGAAACCGGCGAGCTGAAACACAAGATCAAGAAACACACCGACTGGGTCACGTCCATCGAGTTCAGCCCGAACGGCGAAATGCTCGCCAGCGGAGACCGCAATGGTGGCGTTTACGTCTGGGAACCAGAGACTGGCAGCATCCTCTTCACGCTCGGCGACCACAAGGAAATGATCACCGACATGAGTTGGCGCGCCGATTCGCAAATGCTCGCCACCGCCAGCGAAGACGGCCGAGTCATCCTCTGGTACGCCGAGGACGGCTTCCCGACTCGCTCGATGAACGCCCACACCGGCCCGACTCCCACACCGCTGCCGCGTGGGAAAATCCCCGGCGTACTCTCCGTGAACTACTCGCGCAGTGGCGACTTCGCCACCGTGGGCCGAGACCTCACGGCTCGCTTGTGGAACAACAGCGGAGCGAATCAAGCCGCCAAGTTCGAGGGTTTCACGGACATTCCGTCGCGTGTCGTCTTCACGCACGACGGCAATCGTCTGATCGCGGGTGACTTCACCGGCAAACTGCAAGTCTGGTCGGTGAAGGACAAGTCGCTCGTCGGCGAATTGACGACGAATCCATAATGCCGCCGAACGCGTGGCTACAGGGCTGGCGTTGCAGCATTTTCATCGCAGTTTTCGGCCATCGCCGCTGAGCGGCGTGAGTGTCACGCGAGAGATGCGATAGCGGCAGTCATAGGCTCCCAGGAACAACGCGGAATCCGTTGGCGTTTTCCAATAGTCGGAGAGGCTCAGTCGTTTTGGGTCTCCTTGCCAGTGAATCAACTCGTGGCCGTCGCACGTCACGGTGACAGAGTCCTTTCGCATCGTGCAGACGATTTGCGACGGGCGGCCTTTCACCAACACCTCTCGTCGCACGGTGGTTGCGTTGCCGACGTTCTTATCGTCGATGTTCTCCAAGGCACTGGCCGGCGATCCTTTCTCCGCCGAGTAGTTCACCAACACCGCAAAGCGACGGCCACCGAAGCGTTGACCCAAGAGCAAACCATTCGGCTCGTCGAGTGGTTCGGCGATGACCGTCAATTCGTATTCGTCGGGAGGCTGATACGGCAGTTCGAGTCGTGCTCCGAATTGCTTCGGCGCGAGCAGATGCGTGCCATCCATTTGCCATTCGCCAGAGACTTTGTCTTTGGCGACATCGACCATCGCGAGCAAGTCGATCGCGTCTTGTGATCGAGTCGGTTTATCGACGGGCTTGTCGGTGATTCGCTTCGCGTCGGATGAAGTTGCGCCGGCCGGCGGAGTCGGGCCGACATCGGGCTTCTCACGGACTTGGAAGTAGCCCCACAGTTCGACATCGCGACCGTCATCAAGCATCGCATCGACTCGATAGCTCACCGGAGTCGCGCGATCAAAGCGGCCGAGTTCGACATTCTCAAGACGTGTGCCGTTGAGCTTCGGCGACTCAGTGATCTCCAGCCATGGGCCGAGCAAATCGGTTTGCATGCGGACTCGGCACGACTTCACGCGAGCCTGCTCCGGCCACGTCAGCTTGAGTGAAACCGGCTCATTCGGCTTCGGTACGCGCGGCTCCGGCAATGCGGTGAACGTCGAAAACAAATCGGCCTTTCGATCGAACGCCTGCTCCGGCGGCTTCCAACCGAGCCGTTTCTTTTGGGCTTCGTCCAACCACGATTCGTTGATCCAGCCGTGGTACTGACCGAGGCTCATCACCGAGTTATTCCCTGGTTCGAGATGGGGCAGTCCGACCGTGTGGCCGCAACCTTCGTGATAGACGACGCAATCGGTTCCACTGTACGGCACTCGCCAGCCATCGGCACTGACCAGTCCCCAGCCGACGCCGCGATCCGCCAAGTAGGTGGCTCGCGCGCCACCCGCTTCCGCTCCGGGAAAATGCCGGCCGTTGGAGTAGTTTCCCTCGAATTTCCAGCCGCTGGCGCCGGTCGGTTTCACTCGGAAAAAATCGTCCAGCGGACGCCAATTGATCTCGCTGAGCACCAGCAGAATTGGAAACGCGGTTCGCTCGCCACGCCCGAACTGCAACTCGCCGTCCACCTCGCCGAGCGTCTGAAAGAAGATAAAGTTGGCATCGCCATTGCGTAGTTGTTCCGTCGTGCGTCCCGACCGAAACGGTTCCGGCCGCATCACCGCCTTCATCGACGACTGCCTCTGAAATTCGCGTTCGTGAAATCGCTCGATGCGGCGGCAGAAGTAACCGACTCGCTCTTTCCAATCCGGCAACGGCTCACGGTCGCTCGGTACGAAATAGACGACCGTGACTTCGATCTTCTCAATCGAGTGCTTGCCGTCCCAAGTTTTGACTTCCGCCAGCAACGGCCGCTGAAACATGCCGATGACAGCGAGAAACAACGCGGCAACAAGTTGCCGATTTCGAGTACGGACAGAACGCATCGAAGAAACTCCTCAGTTGGACCCAATAGATTGTGATATTCACCAGCAGTTCGTCTTTGCTGAAGCTGGATTCCAGATTGCCGCCGCAGTCTCTTGAGCCGAGGACTTTCCTTTGCAGGCAACGACCGAAATGGCGACACATAACCAAGCGGTCGATGTAGTGGCATGGTTCAAACCTTTGGAGTGCGGTGCTGACACACCGCACTCCAAATTAGGCCAGCAGCGGCGTCAGCACCTTCGCCTCGTAGACGTCGGTCAGGCGTTCGTCTCGGCCGTGGACGTTGAAGGTGACTCGCTTGTGATCGAGGCCGAGTTGGTGCAGGACCGTGGCGTGGAGGTCGGCGACCATCGTGCGGTTCTCGACGGCGTGGTAGCCGAGTTCGTCGGTCGCGCCGTAAGCCTGTCCGCCGCGAATGCCGCCGCCGGCGAGCCACATTGAAAAGCCTTGCTTGTGGTGATCGCGACCGTCGCCGGATTGGCTGACTGGCGTGCGACCGAACTCGCCGCCCCAGACGAGCAGCGTGCTGTCGAGCAGCCCGCGCTGCTTCAGGTCTTTCAGCAACGCGGCGGTCGGCAGATCGGTGCGGTCGCAGCAATTCCTCGTGGTCTCGGCGTTCTTGGCGTGCGTGTCCCAGATTTGGCCTTCGATGAAGATTTGAACGTAACGCACGCCGCGCTCGACCAATCGTCGAGCGATCAAGCAGCGGCGGCCGTAGCTGTCCGTCGGTTGCTTGCCGATGCCGTAAGCGGCTTGAGTGTCGGCGGTCTCCTGGGTGAGGTCGAGAGCCTCACCGGCATGAAGCTGCATTCGCGCGGCCATCTCATAGCTGGCGATGCGAGCCTCCAAGTCGGGCGCGATGCGTGGGTGATTCGCCAAGTGCTCGTCGTTCAGTTTCGACAGCAGTTCGCGCCGCAATCGCTGCGTGTTGTCGGAGACGGGACTTGGCGGTTGCAGATACAGAATCGGAGTGCCCGTGTGACGGAAATGAACTCCCTGATAGCGCGGCGGCAGGAAGCCGCTCGACCAATTCCGCGTCCCGTCGATCGGCAAGGCGTTGTCGGTTCGTAGCACGACGTAGGCTGGAAGGTTCTGATTCTCGCTGCCGAGCGCATAGCTGACCCAGGCTCCGATCGTCGGCCGGCCGGTGACGATGCGGCCGGTGTGGATTTGCCAGAGAGCTTGTTCGTGATTGTTGTGCTCGGTGTGCATCGAGCGGACAACGGCGATGTCGTCGGCACACATCGCTGTGTGCGGCAGGAGTTCGCTGTATTCGACGCCGCATTCGCCATACGGCCGAAACTTGAACGGCGATCCGAGCAGATTGCCGTGCGACGAGATCTTCACCAGATCGGTGAAGTACTTCGGCATCGGCTTGCCGTCCTGCTTGTTGAGTTCAGGCTTCGGATCGAGCAAATCCATGTGACTCGGCCCGCCATGCTGAAAGAGCTGGATGACGGCTTTCGCCCGCGGTGGGAAGTGAAAGCCGCCCGCTTTTCCCGACGAGTCCTCCGCTTTCGCCGCCTCTTCGCAGAGCATTCCGCCGAGAGCCACACCGGCAAAGCCAGCAGCGCCGCGAGTGAACAAATCGCGGCGAGAGAGGACGTCGGCCAAGGTCGTCGAGGTTGAATTCCAAAACATGATTTGTCCTCGCTCAAGGCACATAAACGAACTCGTTGCTGTTGAGTAAGACCAACGCCACTTGTCGCCAAGCGGCTTTGAGTGCCGTTTCCTTTTCGGGATCGGTTGCCGTGGGTTTGTTCGCGAGTTGTTCTCGCGACAGTTCGGACAGGGAGCGGACGATGTTGTCCGTTTCTTTCGCCGACGGCTCGCGAGTGAACAGCAGACGGTACGCAAACCGAATGCGGTCGTGGTCGGTCGCGGCGGCGGACCAGACTCGATCCGCAAGTCCGCCGGCCGCGCGATCGGCAGCCGGGCCGTGCAGCATGGCGAGAGCTTGCAGCGGGACGGTCGAGACAGACCGCTCCGGGCAATTGACTTCCATGAGCGGCGTGTCGAAGAGTTCCAACATTGTGAGATGCTGGCTGCGGCGCACGATTTGGTAGATCGAGCGGCGGCGGCCAGGCTCGTCGTCGGTGTCGATGACCGAACCGTCCCCTTGCGCGGCGACGTTCGCCCACTTGCCGAACTGGGTCGGATTCAGATGAGCGGAGACCGATAACAAACTGTCGCGCACAACTTCGCCTTGATGCCGCTTCGGCGACCAGGCGCTCAGCCAGATGTTGTCCGAATCGAGTTGCTGTTTGGTCGCGTCGATGTCGGCCGATTGGCGATAGGCGGCAGAGGTGACGATCAGGCGGTGGAGGCGCTTTTGAGAAAATGAATTCGGAATGCGGAATTCGGAATGCTGAAGGTCTGCATTCGTTCCGCCCTCCGAATTTCGTCCGCTGAATTCAACCGCGAGCCAATCGAGCAATTCGGGATGCGTCGGTTTAGCTCCGCTGCGGCCGAAGTTGGCGATGGTCGGGACGATGCCACGGCCGAAGTGCGCGGCCCACAGACGATTCACATGCACGCGAGCGAGCAGCGGGTGTTCGGGCGATGTCAGCCATTTCGCCAGTGCAGTGCGGCGGCCAGACGTTTTGTAGCCGGCTTGTGGCGTGAGTTGGAATCCAGCGGACGCGAGTACCTCGACCACGCCAGGAGCGACTTCCGCTCCGGGTTTGTTGTAATCGCCGCGCCGCAGGATGTGGCCGACAGCGGCTTTCTCGTCGAGGTCGGCCAGTCCACGAATGCGCGTGATCGTCTTTTTTTGCGCTGCTTCGGCGGCCAGCTCAGCTTTGAGTTTGGCGGAGTCATCGCGGTAATCGCTGAAGCGCGTGGCGAGGTCGGCATCGGTCAGTGAGACGCTCGCAAGGCCATGTTGTTCGATGAGTTTCTTTTGCTCGTCATTGCGTTTGGCAGGTTCGACGATCAGAGCGGCAATGAGCTTGTCGAGTTGGGCTTGATCGGCTGTCGGCTCTTGAGCGATCCGTTTCTGTCGAAATCGCAAAGTGAGTTCGTTGAGCGATGCCGTGAACGCGGCGATTCGCGCGTCGGCTTGTTGATTGTGAGCGTTGATGCGAGTCTCCTCCGCTTCGGTCGCCAGCGGGATGCCGCGCACATCGGACGGTTGCCAGCGAGCGGGATCGAGCGCCCCGCCGAAGACCGCTTGCAGTGAGTAATAGTCACGCTGTGAGATCGGATCGAACTTGTGCGAGTGACAGCGAGCACAATGCACGGTCAGGCCGAGGAACGTCGTGCCGACAATCTGCATCGTGTCGGCCAGGACTTGATGGACCTCGTTCGGCTCGATGTAGCCGGGATACGTCGGGTCGAGCGCCGTTCGCAGGAAGCCGGTTGCCACGAGTTGATCGTAGACCTCCGGAGTGATCTCATCCACTCGCCGCCAGTCGCTGAGTTCATCTCCCGCCAACTGCTGCGTCACGAATTGGTCATACGGCAGATCGCTGTTGAGCACTCGAATCACCCAATCGCGATACCGCCACGCTTCGGGCCGCAACTTATCCGCCGCGAGGTAGCCATCCGAGTCGGCATATCCCGCGATGTCGAGCCACTGTCGGCCCCAACGTTCGCCGAACCGAGGGGATGCCAACAGCTGATCCACAACTTTTTCGTAGGCGTCGGGGGACTTGTCGGCGAGGAACTCATCCAATTCATCAAGCGTCGGCGGCAGGCCGAGCAGATCGAAGGTCACTCGTCGCAGCAGCACAGGTTTGGAAGCTTCCGCGTTGAACGACAGATCCTTCTCGGCCAACTTGGCGAGGGCGAATCGATCAATGGGATTTGAGATTTGAGAATTCAAATTTGAGAGTTGAGGTACTGGCGGTCGCTTCGGTGCCTGGAAGGCCCAGAAGGTTCGGTCTTCATCGGACAGTCGGCTGGCTTGTTCGGCTTCGTCGATCGGCGATTCTTTTTCGCCGACGGTCTTGGCTCCGGTCGCGATCCAGCGTCTCAGCAGAGCCTTCTGTTTGTCATCGAGCCGGCCTTCGTCCTTGGGCGGCATCTCATCGGCCACGATCTTTTGGATGAGCAAACTTTCGTCCGGCTTCTCCGCGACGAAGCCCGCTCCGCTGTCGCCACCTTTGAGAACCAAAAACCTGCGCCGCAGATCCAAACCCGCTTCGAGCTTCCCGTCGCCATGACACTTCACACAGCGCGCTTCAAGAATCGGCACGATGTCGGATTCGAATTTTGGAGCCGGTGTTTCCTCAGCGGCGGCGCGCGGTGAAACGCCAAACCCGCTCAGTAACATGGTGAGCAACGAAAGCCACAGACGCATCGTCATCGCCCCTTTCTCGCAGAACCGCGATCCGGCAACGGCATCAGTTTGGCCGGAGCTGCTTTGCAGCGGAAGCGCAAAGGCAGGTTCGCAGTTCAATCTCCCAATTTGCGGCGGTTTGTGTTTCCTGTGGCGATCACAGCGGATCAGCCGAGTCAGCGGACTCGTAGGACCAGCCGCACTTCGGGCAAGTGACTTCGGAGTCTGCCATGATCGCGTCGCAGGCCAGGCAGCGAGTTGTTTCGATTGGCTCCGGTGCGGCGATAGCATCGGGACTCAGAGCGGCTAATGCGATTCCCACGAGGCCCAGACTCGCGGCGGTCATTGTGATTGCGGTCTCGTGAGGCTTCATTCCGAGGAGATCGCGTTCGCTGTGGTCCGTCTGGCCGATAATCGCTCGCGCGGTGGCGAGTTGCGATTCCTCGACCATCAGGCGTGGGGCAGACGACCAACCAGGAGGGACATCCCCGATTGCCCCTTGCAGCGATTCGTTTTCGATGATGACGCGAATTCCGGCCTCCTCCAACGCCAATCGCAAGGCATGCGCCTGGATCGGATGGGCGGCTCGGTAGGCTTCGACGAATTTGAGATTGGCTGTTGGCATGGGCATCTCCTCAAGAATGCAATTCGCTCATCAACGCCAGAGTGTTGCCGTCGAGGTCATGAAAAAAGCCATCCAGAGTTCGTGATCCGGCATCTTGGCGATCAAGTGTGGCGGAGCGATGAACTCGACGCCGCGAGCGGTCAGCGTTTGATGCGTCTCGTGGAGGTCAGGGACTTTGAAGTACAGGATCGAACTGGGGTGATCGAACTCTGTTTTCTCCGGAATGCCAAGCATCAGCCGCACTCCGCCGCAATCGAAGAACACCATCTTCGGCACCTCGAACAACAGCCGCAGGCCGAGCGTGTCGCGATAAAACGCGACCGCCTTCGGAATGTCATGCACGATGATTGCGATCTGACGGATCTGGCTGTGGCTAAGGTCACTCATCGCACGTTTCTCGTTCTTGAGCCATGAGTTTCGGGCGGTCTCGCGTCAGTTTATGCTGCCGACTGACGTTCGGTGAGGGTGCCGGACGAGATTTCACCCATTCCAGGAGAGACGCATCATGAAGTTGAATTCCCTGTCCGCGTGGGGCCTCGTGCTGAGCATGTTGCTGGCTATCGTTGCCTTGCGGTCGAATATCACCATTGGCGAGGAACCGAAAATGCCAGGAGTCTTTGAACTGCGAACGTACACAACTCTGGAAGGCCGCTTGCCGAATCTGAATGCTCGGTTCAAGAACCACACGCTGAAGCTGTTCGAGAAGCACGGCATGAAGAACGTCATGTACTGGACGCCGACCGATGAGAAGACCGCGAACAACACGCTGATCTACGTCATCTGGCACGCCAGTCCCGAAGCGGCCAAGAAGTCATGGGACGGTTTCCGCGCCGATCCGGATTGGATCAAGGCCCGTGATGCGTCCGAGAAGGATGGCAAGATCGTGGCCAAGGTCGAGTCGGTCTACATGAAGGCGACGGAGTATTCGCCGAAGCCGTGAACACAATGTCGTCACGTTCGCTAGAACGTGGGCACTCCAGCGATGACCCACGCTCTGACGAGCGTGGCTACGACTCACAATTCCGCCACGAAGTGAATTTGCCGGGCGACCTCGCGGAAGCCGAACGATGTGTAGAGGTGCTCGCCGACCGCGTTTTGTTCCAGCGTTTCGATCTTGGCGTGTGTCAGTCCGCTTTCACGGAAGTGCTGCAAGGCGAATTCGATCAGCTTGCGGCCTAAGCCTTGGCCTCGGCTGTCGGCTTCCAGCGCGAGGTTGGGGATGTGACCGATCCCCGCCTCGTGATCTTGCCACGTTGTGATGCAGCCGACGATTCGACCGTCGATTTCCGCGACGAAGATGCCGCTCGGATCGCGAGCGGAGTCTTCGTCCAAATGCCGAGCCTTCCGCCATTGCCAGTCGTGGCCGTGGATTGGTCCGAAGAGTTTCTGCATTCCTTGGTCAATCGACACGCCGTCGAACGCGGCGACGGTGATCCGCTTCAGGGTTGGCAAGTCGTCAGGACGGAATGGGCGGATGAGCATGGTGCGGATTGCTCCGTTGTCCGTTGTTTGCAGAACGGCACAGCGTATCATTCTTGCCTGTTGGATCGCAGCCACGGACCACGAACCACCGCCTTGCCATGATCGACGTTGCCCGTTTGAGTGCGGAATCATTTGACGACGCGCGCTATGACCTTCCCGATGGCGGGCAGTGGGTCGAGTTAGTGCGCGGCCGCGTCGAAATTCTGAGTCCGCCGGAAGAGGAGCATCGCGTCGCGGTCCTGAATTTATCGAAGGCGTTGGCCGGCTATTTGAATGAGCATCGCGAAGGTTATCCGTGCTTCGATTTGGGTCTGATCGTGAGCCGCGATCCCGACACGGTTCGGTTTCCGGCCATCAGCTATTTCCTCGGTGGCGAGTTGTTCGCCGAGACCGACAAGGTCATCACCGACATTCGGCCGGCGCTGGTTGTCGAGGTCATGTCCTCGAATGACCGCCGTTGGTCACTGAATGACCGCGTGTTCGAGTACACGAATTGGGGCGTGGAAGTTTTGTGGATTGTCGATCCCAATGACAAAGCGGTGCATACGATTCGTCCCGGCTACGCGAACAAAGCGGCTCGCGAACACGAGACGCTCTGCGGTAGTCTGTCGTGGCGGCACAAAGCGACTGCTCAGCCGATTCTGCCTGACTTCCGCATCGCCGTGGCCGACATCTTCAAACCACCGGAGTATTGGCAGAAGCCGCGGCCGTGATGTCACACGTTGGCAAAACGGCTTCGCCAGCTATGGCTTGTCGGTCAACGACGTCGACAACCCGGCGCAGAGACCGCGAAAAATGGCGACCTTTTCGGTGGGCGACAGCAGGCTGGGGCGGTACTTCTTCCAGACGGGTTCGGCGGCGGCGGGGTCTTTCGCGATGATCGCCGCGAGCATCTCAAAGCCCTCCTCGCGCCACAGCATCTCGTTTTTGAAGCTGCTGACGAGATCGAACGCCTGTTCGGTCTGTCCGGCTTTGGCCAACCGACACGCCAGCCGCAATCCCCAGAGCAACGGCCAGTCGGTGTCTTCGGACGAGGCTTTCTCGCCCTCGGCTTTCGCCGGTTGATAGCTTTGGAGCTTTTGGGCAAGGCTGTTCACGTTCACGTCTTTCTTTTGGGCCGCGTCGGCTGTCTCGCGTTGCAGTGCATCGCGAGCGTCCGTCAGTTCACCGGCCATGACGGCATTCTCGCACTGCCGAGCTTGCTCGATTTCACCTGCCGCACGAAGTCGCCGTCCCAGTCGCACGGACAAGTTGGTCTTGAGAAAATCCTCGCGAGTTTCCGGAGGAGTGCTGTCTCCCGAGTGAGCGGTCGCTTCGTTCCAGACTGCATCGAGCAGCGGCCAATCAACCGCCACCTTCAGCAATTCCGTTTGCAGAGCGAACCGCGCGTTCGCGGCATCGAGCATCAAGCGGCACTTCGCGCGGTACGTCGTCAACGCCTGCACGACCTTGTCGTCCGTTTTCAAGTTGAGCGCGGTCTTCAACTGCGACTTGACGGCATTGACGTCGCGTGAGGTCGCCTCGAACAGTCGGCTCGCCACGAACGGACTTGGCGCGTGCCCGCGCAGATGTTGCATCGCAGCGGCCAGCGATTCTGTCGCCGGCTGCGTCTGGCCGAGCAGTGTTTGTGCGCGAGCGACTTCCGCCACCGCGATCGCGTTCAATTTCGGTGCGACCGCATCGGCGAGATTCAACTTCAGGATCTCCTTCATTTCGGGAATCACAAAATTCTGCGGAAGTGGGATCGAGGTCATCGCTGTCGCCGCGTGCGCAATCGCGCGATTCGCAGCCTCTTTTTGTTGGATCGTCAAACGGCCCACAGCGACTCGCGCCCAAACACGAGCCTGCGTGGCGGGTGATTCGTCGCTGACGGCGGCGGTGATCAGGTCGTCTTTGCTCGCGGCCGGCGAGTTCGGCGAGGCGACCACGGCGTCTCCCCAGGCCGCCCAGCATTCGGCTTTGGTCTCTGCGTCCGGAGCGAGTTTCAGCCACTCCACCCCCTTGTCCGCATGACCGCGCAAGACCAACGTGATCGTCGTCACGACCCACTGCGGCGATTTCCAAGGGATGATCGGCAGCGCCGCCGCCGCCTCGTCCAAATCGAACGAGCGAGTCAATCGTGCTCGGCGGGAGAGGGCGGCCAATGATCCGCTCGATCCCGACGGCAGTATGTTTTCTCTTTTCATTTGGCTTTGCGCGTCCGCAGCGCGTCCACTCACAAAAAGTGCGGCCGCCAAGTCCGTCGTCGCATCGAATGTGTGTCGGCCGATGGGCAACTCTGACGCGGCCTTCGAAGCGGCCTCGAGCGCGGCCTTGGCCTCATCGGCGTTGCCCAGCGCCAGTTCGCGCCAGGCGATCTGAGTCAGCGGAAAAACCTGATGGTACGGCAGCTTCGGAGTGAGGTTCAGCAACTGATCAATGTTCTCTCGTGCGGCTTTGAGATCACCGGCCTCAACGTAAGCTTCCGCGGTCAAGCGTCGGCAGAAATGTTTGCTGCGGTTTCTCTCCGTCACGCGTGCCAGATCGACGAGGATTGGCAGAATGGCCGCTCGCAATTCTTCGCCACGCGGTTTGGCCTTGGCCGCCTTCTTTTTCTCGTCTTCTTTTTCCGTGGCCGCATCGGGCACGCTCGCAATCGGCAACTGACCGCCGGTCTGAGGTACCGCAGGCGGAGGCTTGATCCCGCCCGGTTCGTTGAACACGAAGTACCACAAGCTGCCGCCAGCCACGGCCAACGTGCTGACCGCCGTCAGAATCATCGCCGGTGATGTTTTCTTCGCAGAGGGCGGAGCGGCCGTCGCGATCGGAGTCGCGTGAGTTCGCGGATCGGATGAAGTGCTCGCGCCGCCATTCTTCGGAGCTGTGAAAATGGGCAGCGCACATTTCTCGTTGCAGCACTTCACCTCTTTGCCGGCCGCATCGTTGGCCGCGAAGCCTGGTGTCTCGCACATCGGGCAGATGAGCCGCACGGTCTTGCCCTTGGCAGGGCGCGGCGACAGCGGAATCGCTCGGCTGTTCGACACGGCATCGACTCCGAACGGATCATCGTCGTCGTCTTTGTTCGCGGCAGGTGCGGACTTGGCGGGGGCCGACTTGGCGGTCGGAGCCGCGGCTGTGGCCGCACCCGGCGCGCTTGGTCGTTCTTTGGCGACCGGCTTCTGCGTGGCCTTCGGAGCGGCGACTTGGCCGCCCCCCTTGCCAGTTTTCATGTTCGCGCCGCAGAACGGACAGTTCTCGACATCGTCATCCAGGACCGATTGTTTGCACGCGGGACAGGTCGGAAACATGGAAACTCAATTCCGTTTTAGAAGTGATTAGAGCCGCCATCCGCAGAATACCACGAGTTGGCGGAAGTGTCTTGCGAACGGAGGGGCGAGATGATTCGTATCGGATGCCAAAGGCGCTGGTGATGGATGGACCGATTCAGGTCGACCAAAGTTCCCCAAAGGATGTGCCCGTTCCTCAACATTCCAACGACCAAGCCGCTTCGTACAGGGCCACGATCTCCTCCGCCGTCGGCACTCGCGGATTGTTTTGCGGGCTGCCGGAGGCGAGCGCGTCCCCAGCCATTTTTGTGAGCGACATTCGGAACCGAGCCTCATCGACGCCGCGACAGAAGCGTAGCCGAGGCACGTTCAGATCCGAGTTGAGCTGTTGCAATCCTTCGACCAACGATTCAGCGGCATGATCGTCCGGAGTTTGGAACGGACAGCAGCCGAGCAGGCGTGCGACCGTCGCGTATCGCTTGACGCTCGCCCTCCACGAGAACTGCGTGACCGTCGGCAACAAGACCGCGTTCGACAAGCCGTGCGGCACATGAAATATCGCACCGATTGGACGGCTCATGCCATGCACCAAGCAGACGCTGCTGTTGGCGAACGCCGCACCTCCCTGACACGCCGCCAGCATCATGCCAGCTCGCGCGGCGTGGTTGTTCGGTTCGCGAAATGCCGTTCGCAGATGCTTGGCGACGAGCTCGACGCACGACAGCGCGAGCGGATCGGTCATGCCGTTGGCCTTGCGCGAAACATACGCCTCGATGCCATGTGTCAGAGTGTCGACACCAACCGCCGCCGTCAGGGCAGGGGGCATCGAAAGCGTCAACTCGTAATCCACCAGAGCGGCGGTCGGTACCAGATGGACGCTCAAGATCATCATCTTCACATCCCGCGCGGTGTCCGTGATGACCGCGACTTTGGTGGCTTCGCTGCCGGTGCCTGCCGTCGTCGGAATCGCGATCAGTGGAGCACCCGCTCTCGGAATCTTGTGAGAGCCGGCGTACTGGCTGAGCGGCGGAGAGTTCGTGGTCAGCACATTGATGGCCTTCGCGGCATCAATGGGTGATCCGCCACCGACGGCGACGACCGCTTGGCAGCCATTCGCGCGATACAGAGCCAGCCCGTCAGTCACGTTGAGATCGGTTGGGTCTGGCTGGACACCGTCGAAGATCGTGACCGAGATGCCCGCGTCATCGAGCAATGCCGCGATCTCGCGCGCCGGTCCAAGCTGCATCATGCCGACGTCCGTGACCAGCAGCACTCGCTGAATCAAATACCGTTGCAGTTGAGCAACCACCTCGCGCCGCGCACCGCCGCCGATCAGGATGCTCGGAGGAAAATGGATCGCGCCGAATGGAGTCAGCATGGGATTTGCCTCATTGGAAACATTCACTACCAACCTTGCGTGCGTCGATACGCATTGTCCCAGCGCGACAGCACAATCTTTTGCCGCGTGTAAAACATCACTCCTTCGATTCCCTGCACATGCAGATCGCCGAAGAACGAGCGATTCCAACCGGAGAACGCAAATGCCGCCATCGGGGCCGGCACGCCGACGTTCACGCCGACCATGCCACATTGCACCTCGCGAGCGAACTGCCGAGCCGCTCCGCCGCTGTTGGTGAAGATCACCGCGCCGTTTCCGTACGGATTCCGATTCGCCCAGGCGATCGCTTCGTCGAGATCGCGCGGTCGCAGCATCGTCAGCACCGGGCCGAAAATCTCCTCGCGAGCGATGTGCATGTCGGGGCTGGCCTGGTCGAACAGCGTCGGCGAAACAAAAAAGCCACGGCTCTGACGCTCGTGCTGGCCGCCCCGAACCAGAGCGGCTCCTTCGGCAACGCCCAATTCGATGGATCGCAGGATTCGCTCGCGTGAGGCGGAGTCGATCACTGGCCCCATGTCCGCTTTGGGGTTCGCGGAGGTGTCGCCGATCACCAACTTGTCGATCGCGGCAGCGATCCGGTCTCGCACTTGCGGAGCCGCATCGCCGACTCCCATCAGAATCGAGCCGGCCATGCAGCGCTGCCCAGCACAGCCGAAGGCCGCACCCATGATCGCGCGAATTGTCGCGTCGGGGTCAGCATCAGGCATCACGATCATCACGTTTTTCGCGCCGCCCGCAGCTTGCACTCGCTTCCCGTGCCGGCAGCCGGTGACGTAGACATGCTCCGCGATGCGCGTCGAGCCGACAAAGCTGATCGCCGAGATTCCGGGGTGCTCCAGCAACGCATCGACCGCCTCGCGACCGCCATGCACGATGTTCAACACTCCCGGAGGCAGCCCAGCTTCGAGAAACAATTCAGCCAATCGCATGGCCGTCAGTGGAACCTTCTCACTCGGTTTCAAAATGAACGTGTTGCCGCAGGCGATCGCGATCGGAAACATCCACAGCGGGACCATCGCCGGAAAGTTGAACGGCGTGATGCCGGCGCAGACACCAATCGGCTCGCGCATGGTCACGCCGTCGATGCCGTCGGCGACCTGTGGCAGAGTCTCCCCTTTGCAAAGGTGTGAGATTCCGCAGGCGAAGTCGACGACCTCGATCCCACGTCGTACATCGCCGCGAGCTTCGTCCAAAGTCTTGCCGTTCTCGCGAGTAATCAGTGCGGCGAGTTCCTCGAAGTGCGTTTCGAGTTGCGCCTTGAACGCGAACATCTTTGCCGCTCGTGTTGGAGGCGGCGTCTTCGACCATGCTCCGAATGCCGCCGACGCAGCTTGGACGGCGACCTCGACTTCGGCCATTCCGCACATCGGCACACGAGCGATCTCTTCGCCGAGAGACGGATTGAAGACGGACCCCCATGCCGAAACCGTCGGCACAACCCACCGCTCTCCAACCAGCACAGGCACGCTCATCATTCGGCCCCCATCATTCTGCCAACCGCCCGATTCGGTCATACTCCGAGTATTCCTCGAACCCCGCGAAACATCAACACGGTCGCGAAATGAGAAAAACATTGGCAGAACGACGCGGGCAGAACGATCAAGACACAGAGCGAAATTGTTGCGTCCATTGTTCTGCCTCCATCATTCTGCCAACTCTCCGAGTCACCCATGAATAGTGCCTACCACCTGCTCGTGCTCTTTGGCAGCCTGGCCCTGTTGATGTTCTTGGTCGTGCGCGGCAAGAGCATCTTCGTGGTCGCGCCGCTGTGTGCGTTGCTCGCCGTGACATTCAGTGGCGAAGACCCGCTGGCGAAAATGAACGGAGCCTACATGACGGGCTTCGCCGACTACGTGCGGCGTTTCTTTTTGATTTTCGCACTCGGAGCGGTCTTCGGAAAGTTGATGGAAGATTCCGGTGCCGCCATCACGGTCGCGCACGGAGTCGGCAAGCTGCTCGGCAAACAGCGAGCCTGTTTGGCGGTCGTGCTGGCCTGTGCCTTGCTGACCTACGGTGGAGTGTCGTTGTTCGTCGTCGGCTTCTCGGTTTATCCGTTGGCCGTGCAATTGTTCCGAGCGGCGAATCTGCCGAGACGATTCATTCCGGGGTCGATCGCGTTTGGCTCGATCACGTTCACGATGACTTCGGCGGGTTCGCCGGAGATTCAGAATCTGATTCCGATTCAATATCTGATCGATGCGACCGGCCAGTCGCTGACGGATGCTCGCGCCGGTTGGCCGGTCAGCATCATTGTCGCCCTGTTCATGTTCGTTGTCGGTCAGTGGTATCTCGACCGCGTGATTCGCCGAGCAATCTCCGACGGCGAGCACTTTGAAGCTCGCGACGGCGATCATGTCGCGACTCAAGCCGGCGCGAAAGCTCCGAGTTTCATCGCGGCCGCGACTCCGCTGGTGGTGACGTTGCTGGTTCTGAATCTGCTGCCGTGGTTGTGTCATCGAGCGGCCGAGTGGCTTGTGTCGGCGTCGGACTCGCCGACGCTGCACGCCGTGCTGAGCAAGTTTCCGGAAGACGCGACGTTGGCGATCTTTCTCGGAGTGCTGGCAGGAGTCGTGGTCATGCGGCGACAGCGGATCGACGTGTGGCGATGTTTTGGCGACGGCTTCATCAACGGACTGCTGGCGGTTGGATCGACGAGCGCGGTGGTCGGCTTCGGCTCGGCGGTCAAAGACTTGCCGTCGTTTCAGATCGTGGTCGATTGGGTGACTCATCTGCCGGGCGATCCGCTGATCGGCGCGGCGATTGCCGTGGCGGTGATCGCCGGCATCGCCGGTTCCGCGTCGGGAGGGCAGGGGATCGCGCTGCCGATTCTCAAACCGATCTTCATCGACCAATTGCACGTCGCGCCACGAGCGTTGCATCGCGTGGTCTCGATCGCCTCTGGAAGCTTGGATTCGCTGCCAGCCAACGGTTATCTCGTGATGCTGATCCGCAACATCTGCGGCGAGACTCACGCTCGTGCCTACGGGCCGATCTTCGTGACCACCGTGCTGCTTCCAGCCGCCGGCACGGCGCTGGCCATCGCGCTGTTCAAGTGGTTTCCCAGTTGGCAGACGATGTGAGTCGGACCTCAAACCAGCGCGACGCGAGAGCGAGTGATTGCTGTTCCAGCAGTTGATTACTCGCTGGTGCGTCGTGCGGGTATGCTATGTTCCCGGACAATCCCACACGGTTCCGTAGCTTCCCTCGCGTTCAAAGTGATCGAGCAGGCGGTGATAGAACTCGTGATTGGCGAGCGTGCTGCTGTCGCCGATGACGATCAGTTTGCGGCGTGCTCGCGTGAGCGCGACGTTTGTGCGGCGTGTATCCGATAGGAATCCGACTTCGCCCGTCGTGTTTGATCTCACGAACGAAATGACGACCGCTTCTTTCTCGCGGCCCTGGAAGCCGTCGACCGTGTCGATCTCGATCGCCGCATTGCCGATGAGCGTTCGCAGCAGTCGAGCTTGCGCGGCATACGGTGTGATGATCGCGATCTCGGACGGAGCGACTCCTGCCGCGAGCAACTCTTGAACTTGCTGAGCGACGATGTCCGCCTCGCCGGGATTGTTGCGGCTGGAACCTTCGGACTCTGCCTGCTCGACGCTGTCCGAGCCGGCGGTGTCGATGAACTGCATCGCCGTTTGAGTCAGCGGGATTGGTGCGACGTGCGGCAGATCGGCCAAGAGATGTTCGCGCACGCTGTCGTGAGCGATCAGCGACGACTCGTAAAACTCCGCCGACGAGAATCGCATGAGTTGCTCGTGCATCCGGTACTGAATCGTGAGTTGCCGCGAGATCGTGTCGCCCCATCGTGTGACGAGTCGCTCCATCAGGCTGAGATCGAAGCCTAGGCGTAGAGCCTCGTCCGACAAAATCGTCGGCGGCAACTGGCAATGATCGCCCGCGAGCACAAGTCGCTTCGCTCGCAGCAGCGGAATCCAACAGGCGGGTTCGGTCGTTTGAGCCGCCTCGTCGATCACGGCCAAGTCGAACTGCAAGTCCCCGAGCAACTCGTCATCCAGTCCCGTCAGCGTTGCGCACACGACCGTCGCCGAATCGAGCAAGTGCGCGACGAGCCTCTCTTCCATCTTCCGAGCATCGGCCAGCAACCGCTTTGCTTCGTCACGCTGCTCGCGCCGCGCTCCGCGTTCCGGTGCGGTTCGCATGAACTTGCCAGCCTGACGCCGCAACGCCCAGGCCTGTTTGGTCCACTCGCGAGCCAACTTCAAATCGGGATGCGCGGCGACCTGCAAGTCGAGCGTGTGCTCCCGCAATTCGGGCAACACGCGAGCGGGATGCCCAATTCGGATCGCTCGTTCGCCAGCGGCGAGCAATCGTTCCAGTAAATTATCGACCGCCAGATTGCTGGGAGCACATGCCAGCACACGCTCACCGCGTTGTACGGCCTGTCGAATGAGTTCGACAACCGCCGTCGTCTTCCCCGTCCCCGGCGGGCCATGAATGACGGCCACCTCCTTCGCTGCCAACGCATGAGCGACCGCCGCCCGCTGCGATTCATCGAGCGGCCGATCGGTTGGAGTTGATGTTCCTGCATTCATCAGCCGATACGCGCTAGCGTCTGGTTGCCGATGATCTAAACCGGACGCGAGCGCGTTCCGGCTGAGGTCACTCTCATTACTGGTCGGCGCTTCCTCGCCAAGCAGTTTGCGTTTCAACGCCGCAAGTCTTCCGCGCTCGGCCGCCGCGACTTGCTGAAGCGCGGCGCGCTGCCGCTCACGCGAGATTTCATCCGACGACAAGTCGAGCCGAAACGTTGGTCGATCGGCGGTCGGCTCCGGTGACTGAGCCAGCACGACCGTGATCGTCTCGCGATTTCGGTCGGTCACGACACCGCGCCATGGGCCGCTCTCGGCGGCGTGCTCTTCGGACATCACGACCGGGCTGCCGGAACTCAGTTTCGTCCAAGGCAACTCCGCCCGACGATCCCGCTTGCCGAGAGTGACCACTGCTCGACCGCCGAATCCCGACTCTTCCTCGCGAATCGTCAGACCGATCAGGCAGGCACCGGATCGCTCTGCCGTCTCGCCGGTCGCTCGTTGCGACCGCTTCACGATTTCCGCCGCTTCCGCCTCCGCTTCGAGTTCCAGGCAACGCAGCATTCGTTGAAAATGATCATTCGGCATTGGGTTCGCGTGGTTGGTGAACAGGGTCGGGGATTCGCTGTTTGGAAGTTGGGCGACAAACATTCTTCGGACTTCGATCATCCGGCGGTCGCGCAACTCAAACGCAAGGAGACGGAACCGAAGAAAAGTTGAGGAGAACCTCGCTGGGCGATCCGCATCAGGGTATTTTGGAAATGTCCCTTTGGGAATGGAGTCCCAGCAATGTGCAGGCGCTCTCGAAACTCCCCGTGACACAGTGTCACTCCACCACGTTCGACAACGGCGGCGACGGCAACGACAACATCGATGGTCAAGGTGGTACCGACACACTCGCTGGCAACCAAGGAGACGCGTTGGTGACCGCAGAAAAGAGTGTCACCCCAAGCGTCCATTCTAAGACGGTGGCATCGACAAAACTTTCACAGGCTCGGCGTGACGATTGAACCATCGCCACGCCATCGGCCGCCAAATGGATGCGTGTCGCCTCCACAGATTACACTTCTCGCGTCTCAACCTCTGGACCGCCTGCGAGCGGATAACACTTTTCGGAGCCACCACGATGTCGATTCGCAATGTCTGTCGCGCAGCATTCGTGGCCATCGGTTGGGCGTGCGTGGCGTTGATTCGCGTGTCGGCGGCGGACGACAGTCAGGCGACAACGGAGGTCGATGATGTTCGGCCCGCGGCGGCCTCTGCGGCAGAGCCTCTGGCTCGTGCATTCTCGGCGCGAGCGGCCGCAAGCTACCTCGACAAGACCGCGAGAGATTGGGTGCAGACGCGGCGCTGTGCGGCATGTCACACGATTCCGCCATTTCTGATGGCTCGCCCATTTTTGCCGGCTCGCGGTCAGGAGTCGGCCGAGGTGCGCGCGTTCGTCGAGCGCGTGGTGATCGACCAACTCGAAGCGGAACCGAAGCTCCCTCCCGATGCCATTTCCGCAGTCAACGTCCAAGTCGCGACGGCCTTGGCCATCAACGATCGGTTGACGACCGGAAAGCTGCACCCCGTCACGCGATTGGCGCTCGACCGTATCTGGACGCGGCAGCGGGACGACGGGAGTTGGGAGTGGCCGTTCCGTGATGTGCCGCCGATCAAGATCGACGAGCACTACGGAGTTACGTTGGCTGCGCTGGGAGTCGGCATGGCTCCAGACGGCTATGCCGAATCGGAGGCCGCTCGCGCGGGACTGGCCAAGATTCGACGCTACCTGATCGCTCATCCGGCGGTCAGCTTGCATCAGCAGGCGATGCTCACTTGGGCTTCGGTGCATGTCGAGCAGCTCATGCTCCCCCGTGAACGGACGGCGGTGATCGACAAATTACTGGCGGCACAACGTCCCGATGGAGGGTGGTCACTGGCAAGTCTCGTCGAGAATGTCGCGGGGCAAGAGCGTGTGACTCTGGCGATCACCGAGTTGCAATCACGCGCCGGCTACGGCAAAGAGTTTCTCATCTACGTGGGTCGCGGCGAGCCGTACACCTCGTCGCTGGCGAGCGATGGATACGCCACGGGGTTTGCGATCTATGTGGCTCGCCAGTCGGGTGTGCCGATCGACGACGCGCGACTGGCACGCGGCGTTGTTTGGCTCAAAACGAATCAGCGTGACAGCGGTCGCTGGTTCACTCCCTCTCAGGGGAATCACACGCAGCATTACATCGCGAATGCCGGCACGGCCTTCGCCGTCATGGCCTTGTCTGAGTGCGACGCTCTGCGTTGAATCGGACAACTCGGTGGGCCTGCGAGTCGTCACGGCTTCACGTTCGCCTCGTGTGAAATGCAAGGTCGAATGCGGTGGACCGTCACTCGTACCGCAAGGCTTCGATGGGATCGAGGTGGCTCGCTCGACGGGCAGGGTAGAAGCCAAAGAAGACGCCGACGGCGGCTGCGAAGATGAACGCGGCCACGGCGGCAACGATCGACACTTCGTGTTTCCAGGGTGTCCCACTGCTGAAGGCGTTGATCAGCGAGACAACACCGACGGACGTTCCGATGCCCAGCGAGAAACCGATCACGCCGCCGATGCAGGACAGCAACACCGCTTCGACCAAGAACTGACGCAGGATGTCGCCGGAACTCGCGCCGACCGCCATGCGAATGCCGATCTCGCGCGTCCGCTCGGTGACGGAGACCAGCATGATGTTCATGATCCCGACGCCGCCGACGATCAGCGAAATGCCCGCGATCGCAGAGAGCATCAGCGTGAGCGTGCCGGTCACAACGCTGAAGATGTTGGCGATCTCGGTCGTGTTCTGGATGAGGTAATCGCGTGGCTCGCCGGGATGAATGCGATGCCGCTCAGCCAGCAGTTGGTCGATTTCGTTTTGAGCTTCGGACATCAACAGTGTCGAACGAGCCGAGGCCATGATCGCGTTGACGTTGTCGAATTCGGAACCACTCAGCCGTTTGCGAACCGTTGTGAATGGCATCAGGACGATGTTGTCCTGATCCTGGCCAACCATGTTCGCTCCCTTTTTTTCGAGCACGCCGACGACTCGAAACGGAATGTTCTTGATGCGGATATGTTCGCCGATCGGATTGGTCGTTTGAAACAGCTTGGCGACGAGCGTGTGTCCAATAACACAGACTTTGTTCGCGCTGGTGATGTCGCGTTGGGTGAAGAACTCGCCGCGGCGGAGCGGCCAGTTGCGGACCATCAGATAGTCGCTACCGACTCCCTGCATGTCCTGTGGGCTGAAGTTGGAGTTGCCGTAGATGATCTTTCCGGCGGCCCCGACGATCGGGGATGCCGCGAGAATCGAAGGACAATCATCCGAGATCGCGGCCGAATCGCGAGCAGTCAACGTGACAGTGGCCTGTGAAAGTCCCTCACGCTGCCGGTTTCCCGGAAAGACCACGATCACGTTCGTGCCAATCGCCTCGAACTGGCCCTGGACCAGCGCGCTGGCACTCTGTCCGAGCGACACCATCGTCGTCACGGCCGCGATGCCGATGACAATTCCTAAAACGGTCAACCCCGCACGCATTTTGTTCTTGGCAAGTGCTCGCAAAGCGATGCGGATTGTGAGGAGCAGGCTCATGGATGAGGAACGCTTCTAACGTGGTGATGAGGCTGTCGTGTTACCAGACGACCAATGGTTGCAGATTGGTCATTTGCTAACCCCAATAATCAATGTCCAACGACCAATAACCAATGATCACTGCTGTTGACTTCGGCGTCATCTTGGCGGACCAACCTGCGGGGCCTGCACGCCGGTGACCAACACATCGCTCTTCTTGAGCGTCCCCAAAACCATCTCGGTGTACTGGCTGTCGCTGAGGCCGGTCGTGACTTCTACGGCTCGCAGGAGATCGCCGTCAGCCACCCACACGTGTCGGCGGTTGCGATCTTTCCGATGCTGCGCACGCTCCTGAGCGGACAGAGACTTCTCGGACTGTTGAGTTTCGTCCGAATTCTCGGCGGTGCTGGATTGCCCGCTCCCTTCGAGGGTCGCGACGTCTTCCGGCCGGACTTGCTTCATGTTCGGATAGAATCGCAACGCCGCGTTCGGAATCTTGACGACGTCGTCGCGCTGGTCGACCTGAAACGACAAACTCGCCGTCATGCCAGGTAGCAAGTCGAGGTCTGGGTTCGCGGCCGAGACGATGACCGGGTATGTGACGACGTTTTGCGTCGTGGTTGAACTGAGCCGGATTTCACGAATCGATCCGTCGAACACCTTTTCGGGATACGCATCGACGGTGAATGTGACGGAGTACTCTTTCTGCTGAGCCACCTTGATCAACCCGATGTCCGCTTCATCAACCGACGCGTGAATGTGCATTTCCTTCCGCATATCGGGGGCGACGATGAACAACTCCGGCGTTTGAAACTGAGCGGCTACCGTTTGCCCCGGATCGATTTTGCGATCGATGACGATGCCATCCACCGGAGAGAGAATCTTGGTGTAATCCAGATTCGCTTGCGAGTTCTCCAACGTGGCCTGGGCTTGAGCCACGGCGGTCTCGGAAACTTTGAGTTGTGCGTCCAACGACAGCCGAGCGAACTTGAACTTGTCCATCTCCGCCTGCGCGATGAATGTCTCGTCTTCCGTTCGTAATGCAATCGCCCGTTTCTCGTCGTTGATCGCTTGCTGCAACTGAGCTTTGACTCGGAACACATCCGCTTCACGACTGGCCAGTGAGGCTTCATCGCGTGAAACGTTCGCTCGATAGAGAGTCGGATCGATCGTCGCCAGCAGGTCGCCGATCTTGATTTCTTGATTGAAATTGCAGAAGAGTTCATTGATCGGCCCCGATACGAACGAGCCAATGACAACTCGCAGCTTCGGCTTGACGGTCCCGGTCGAATTCACGACCGAGATAATGTCACCCTGCTCGACGGTGGCGGTTCGCCACAGAATCTTGTTCCGTTTGGCCCAAGATTCTGCCATTGGTTTGTAGGCGGCAGCGGCAGCTCCCGCCAGAATTACCAGGACGATCAGAATTTTGATGAGCATGCGCATGGTGGTTGTCATTGATCTCAGGCAAGAATTGTGAAACCGAGTCTTCGCAGGCCAGTCATTACTCGGCCAGTCAGCGGTTCGTTTCGGAGATGGTAATGTCTTTGATTGAAATTCGTGATGTGTGCAAGGTCTACGATTTGGGCGAGGTCAAAGTCGAGGCTCTGAAGAACGCGCACCTGACCATCGATCAAGGCGAGTACATCGCCTTGATCGGCCCCTCCGGTTCCGGCAAGAGCACGCTGATGAACACGTTGGGCTGTTTGGATCGCCCGTCGAGCGGCAGCTACAAACTCGCCGGCGAGGAAGTCGCCACGATGTCGAGCAACGAGCGTGCTCGCATTCGCAATCAGCGAATCGGCTTCGTTTTTCAGAACTTTAACTTACTGGCCCGAACCACCGCGCTGGAAAACGTCGAGTTGCCGCTGCTGTACTCGCGAGGCATCTCGTCCGCCGAACGACATCGCCGCGCGATCGAGAAACTCAAGCTCGTCGGACTCGGCGATCGTCTCGATCATCATCCGACGCAACTCTCCGGAGGACAGCAACAGCGCGTTGCGATCGCGCGAGCACTCGTCAATGAGCCGGCGATCCTGATGGCGGACGAGCCGACCGGGAATCTCGATTCCAAAACCAGTCGCGAAGTCATCGCCTTGTTCCGCGACCTGAACGAGCAATCCGGAATCACGGTCATCCTGGTGACGCACGATCAAAACGTGGCTCGCAACGCCAAGCGGATCGTCGTACTGCGAGACGGCGGAGTTGTCTGCGACACCTCTGACTTTCTCCAAGCTACCCAAGCGCTTCAGGCGGAACTTCCGGAGTGACCCGCAAGCGGACCTCAATCGTCAGACGATGAACGATCAGAATTCTTTGTGAAGTCTCGATCGCGTTGTCAGTCTGGACTCCGGCATGGTTCGAAATTCGCTGATCTTCCTGCTGCCGGTCTGTCTTGCGCTTTCGGCAGAATCTGCGCAAGCCCAGCGCGTGCTGCCGACGCTCTTCCGTGAGCAACGCTCGATCTCCGTCCGAGACCCCTCGCAGCTTCAGAGGACACGCATCCCGGACTCGCCGCCGCCATCGAGAGTCTCTGATCCACAACCGGATTTGCAGCCGTTCCATTTGTCGCTCGATGAAGCGATTCGCACGGCGTTGCAAAACACGGAAGTCGTTCGGGTGCTGGCCGGGGTCACGGCCACGACGAGCGGGCGAACGATCTACGACCCGGCCGTCACGAACACCGGAATCGACGAACAGAACGCGCTGTTCGATCCAACGTTGGGACTCAAAAACAATTGGAACCGAGTGGAAACCGCGACCGCCAAATTTAGTTCGGTTCCTGGTCCGGACGTTCCTGGTCCGGTCGTTCCTGATCCGGCCAAACCTGGCATGTTCTTTCCTGTCCCGGACGTTCCTGGTCCACCCGTTCCTGGTCCACCACTGATCACCGGATTACGAACCGACAACTTCAATTCGATCGCGAATCTCACTAAAAAAAATGCGTTGGGCGGAACCTGGGAATTGGGCATAACCACCACGCCGCAACGCATGCAACCCGGGGCGTTTCCTCTGAACCCAGAGACTCGGTCATCGACCAGCCTCGGCTACACGCAGCCGTTGCTGCAAGGGGGCCGCATCGGGGCCAACCTCGCGCAGATTGTGTTGGCCCGCATCGCCACCGAGCAGTCGTACTTTCAGTTCAAGGATTCCATGCAGGAGCAGGTTCGCGGTGTCATCGAAGCGTATTGGTCGCTGGTGGCGGCGCGCACGGACGTGTGGGCACGACGTCAGCAGGTTGACCAACTCACCGTCGCAGTGGCACGAATCACAGCTCGCGTTGCCAAAGAGCTCGACAACCGAGCCGACTTGGCTCAGGCCCAGCTCACCCTCGCGAACTTTCGCGCCAACCTAGTCACGTCGGAAGCGAATCTAATTCAGCGCGAAGCCGCGTTGCGAAACATCTTGGGCTGGGCACCGTCCGACGGAATGCGGCTGATCCCCAACTCGCCGCCGAGCACCGAACGCTTTCTACCCGATTGGTCACAGATCAATGAGCTCGCGGGCGAGCGCCGGCCCGATGTCATCGAGCTCAAACTGATTCTGGAAGCCGACGAGCAACAGTGGCGGATTGCTCGCAACAATGCTTTGCCGCAGCTTGATGCCGTCGGCCTGTATCGCTGGAACGGACTCGAAGGGACGATGCCCAATGGTTCGTCGATCTCGTCGAGGTCCGGCCAGTTCGCCGACTGGACGTTGGGAGTGAATTTTTCGGTGCCACTGGGACTGCGTCAGTCGCGTGCCTCGCTGCGTAGTACCGAACTGACCATTGCGCGCGATCGTGCCAACCTGCAGCAAGGTCTGCACAGTGCGGGCCATCAACTCGCCACGAGTGTTCGCAGCATTGACCAGTTCTACGAGCAGTACCTCGCCTTTCGAGACGCTCGGCAAGCGGCGCGAGTCAACTTGGATGCTCAACTTCTGAGATACCGCACGGGGCAGGCCATCTTGCTGAACGTCTTGCAGGCCTTAGTCGATTGGGGCAACTCCGTCTCGTCAGAAGCCAACGCACTCACGCAATACAACACGCAACTCGCCACGCTGGAACGTCAGACGGGCACGATTCTCGAAACGCATGGCGTCGTCTTCTACGAAGAGAAGAGCGGTTGGATCGGCCCGTTGGGACACTTCGTCGAAGAAGTTTGTTATCCGAAGGACATGCGGCCGTCTCAGAACGCGGATCGCTATCCGATCTCGGATAAGCCCGCCGAAGACGCCTTCGACTTGCAACCTCCGACCAATCTGCGTGACCCTTTGAAGAACGTCCCCTACGACGACATCAAGTTGCCGCCGCTCGAAGACAGCCCACTCGGCGCACCCAAAAAACAAGACCCAAAGCCACCGCAGAAACGCCCCAACCCGGTTCCGCCCGCACCCGATCCTCCGCGAGATGAGGCCAAGAAACCCGCCTTCAATCGAACGCTCGCGAACGAAAGAACGGTGGTGCAGCAGGCCAAGTCCTGGTTCGGCCGCCGTCGCCCGGCCGACTAGCGTGACAAACATTTCTTCAAAGTTGGGCACATCAGCCGCCGGCGATCAAGTGGCGGTTCGAGATCGACAGTGGTGACAACGACTCCAATCGAAAAAACGACGACAAGCCGTCGGTGATCGTGAATGGCGGCAACAACCCGGTCAAAGACGGGTTCAAGGTCTTGCACCACGACAACTGGGACAAGCACCTGAACGCTCGCGGGCACGCCCTGAAGCACGAGGAGTCAAGGTTTCGCGTCCATTCCGAGCGACTTCAAGTACGCCAGCAAATCAGCGACGGCGGCGGGTGAGACGTCTTTCTCGAAGCCTTCGGGCATCAGCGATTTTCCGCCGGTGACGATCGTCTCGATGTTGCTGCGCAGGACGACGTCTTCTTTGGCCTCGGCCCGACGCAGCGTCACGCTGGCAGCGGTGTCGGCGACGAGCAGGCCGTTGAGCACCTTGCCGTCTTGCGTTTCGACAACGTAGGTCGCGAAGTTCGGCTGCGCTTCGCGGTTCGGGTCGAGGATCGCGATCAGCAAGTCAGCATGGGACTTGTTGGCGACGCTCTGCAAGTTCGGCCCGACGACGTGACCGACTCCGGCGATCTGATGGCAGTTCGCGCACTTCTGCTGGAACAGCAGCTTCCCTTTGGCAATGTCGCCTGGTGACTGCAACGCCGTCTGGTATTCGGCGATGACCTTCGCGCGGTTCGCATCGACGTCGCCGGCGAGCAGCTTCTTCGCTCGGTCGCGCAGTTCCGACTTCGGGTGATTGAGCAGCAGGTCTTTCCGGTCTCGCTCGATGTCGCCGCGCAGCACGGCTCGGTCTTGCAGGGCATCCAGCAGCGAGCCGACGCGATCGGTCGAACGGAGCAGCGCTTCGATCACTTCGCGACGCAATGCGGGCGAGTGACTGCGCCAGCCGGCCAGCAGCAGCTTGGGGACGTCGGCGTGTTCGAGTTGTCCCAGTGAATTGGCGGCGGCGATTTGCAATTGCGGATCGACCTGCGGGTTGAGCAGCTCGCTGAGCGACTCGCGGCACGACGCGCAATCGAGGAACGCCAGCACGCGCACGGCGGAGACTCGTTCGGAGATCGACCGCCCGGCATCTTTCGCAGCGGTCAGCGAGTCGCTCGTGAAGCGGGACAAATCCTGCCGCAAGTGGCTGTCCGCCTTCGCCGTGTCGAGCAACTTCCCAACGGTCATGCCCCGACGGCGAAGGCCGTCACCGAGCGCCACCAAGACCGACGATCGCACGGCAGGAGCGGCTTGGCCATCGACGACGATCTTGAGCACGCTCAGTCCCGCAGCGGAATTCGCGTCGGTGCCGAGCATCCGCGCGAGTTCCGCGTACCAACCGGCCGCGTGCGGCTGCTTCGCAAATTCGGAATCGCTAGCAAGAGCTTCGAGAAACGCGGTCGCTCGACCGGCCAGCGAGGTCATCATCGCCGTGCGAATGTCGCCGGTGTTGCGCTGATCGCGAGCCAAGCGGCTGAGCGTCGCGACGGCGAGATCGTTCGGCATCTCGCCCGCCGAGAACGCCAACTGCCAGCGGACGAGATCGCTGTCGTCGTTCGCTTGTTCGGCGGCGGCTTCGGCGAGTTCGCGATCCTGAGCGAACAACGGCTCGGCCAGACGCAGCACATGCGCTCGCAGGCGCGGTTCGGGATGCTTGAGGTTGACCATCAGCACATCCGGCTTCAGCGCGTTTAAACCGGCGAGTGTGTAAAGGCAGTGCAGCCGCGCAAGCGGCGAACGATTCAAAGCGGCCATCCGTCGCAGCGATGGAACGACCGACAAGTCGCCCCGCTCGACGAACAGCCGCTGCGCCGTCTCGCGGTTCCACGAATTCGGCGACCAGAACTGCTTGATGAGCTGGTCTGGCGGCAGCTTGCCGATCGGCTCGACTTTCATTCGCTGCCCATCGGGACTGACCAGTCGCCAGATGCGTCCGCGATCGTGACCGCTTTCGAGATCGACCAGAGCTTTGATGTCTTCGGGAATCGAAGCCGGGTGCTCGATCGTTTCGCGGTACATGTCGAGCACGAACAGCGTCCCGTCGGGAGCGTTCACGAAGTTCACCGGCCGGAACCAGTTGTCGGTGGACGAGACGAACTCGGTCATTTCGTCCGCTCGCTTGGCGACGAAGCTGGCTCCGCTGGGAGTCAGCGTCTTGCGATGAATCAGATTCGCGCCGACGTCTCCGATGAACGCGTTGCCGCGAAATTCTTCCGGGTACGCGCCGCCGCGATAGATCGTCACGCCGGTTGCCGAAGTGAAGAAGCCGATCGGCACTCGCTCGCTCTGCGGCAGTCCCGCGAACTTCGGATCGGCGACCCGCCTCGCCGTGCGGACGATCCGCCACGGCTCCGGCGGACTGCGGCGAAAGACCGTTGCGGCGGCACCCTCGGCCCCGATGCCGCGGACGGCTCCACCCGCCACGAACGACGGATTCCGATTCAGATACCGACGTGGCAGCACGACGTGTTCGATGTGATTGCTGTTGTTGCAGACGAAGCGGTTCCCCCAGTCGTCCGTCGAATGCCCGAACTGCTCGCCGCCGCTGAGCGGTTGAATGGCCTTCGCGACTTCGTCCGCCGTCGCGTCGGAAGCCAGCACACGCGGGTCGAACGCGAAGTCGCTCGTTCCCGCCATCACAGGTTTGCCGTCGCGCGTCAGCGTGTTCGGGTTGCGACCACCAGCGACGAGGATGCGATTCTCCAAGCTCCACTTCATGTTGTTGGCCAACGCCTGCACGTTGTCCTTGCCGAAGCCGCTGAGCACGATCTTGCGAACGTCCGCCTTGCCGTCGCCGTCGGTGTCCTTGAAGTACCACAAGTGCGGATGCCCGATGACGAACACGCCGCCGTCGTGACAGCAGACCGACAACGCCCACTCGAAGTTGTCGGCGAAGATGGTGCTCTTTTCGAACTTGCCGTCACCGTCGATGTCTTCCAGCAGCCGGATGATGCCGTCGTTCTTTTTGCCGCCACCCTTCGGATGCAGCTTTGTCGGCTCGGCCGAGTACGGATAGCCGTGAAACTCGGCGACGTACATCCGACCGAACTCGTCGAAGCAGGCATCGACCGGATCGCCCACCAGCGGTTCACCCGCGACGAGTTCCAGTTTGAAGCCCCGCTCAACCTGAAAGGTCTTGAGCGCGTCTTTGATCTCCGTGGCCGGAATGCGCGGCATCAAGTCCTTCAGCGACTTGCCTTGTTCGAGCGGCGACGGCTTGTCCTGAGCGAACAGCCCCGCCGACAACAACATCAAGGCCACGGTCAGTCGACTGAACTTCCACATGCCGATCACTCACTTTCAAAACACGACCTTCGCTGCCGGGAAGATCGGACCTTCCAGGCACGTCCGGCGGTAGTCCCACTCGCCGTCGTCTTGCTGAATTTTGGCGACGCAACTGTAGCAAATGCCGATGCCGCAGGCCATCGGTGTCTCCAGCGACAACCAGCACGCGACACTCGCCGCCGTCGCGATTTTTTGGACGGCGTGCATCATCGGCTCCGGCCCGCAGCAGTAAATCAGGTCGGGCGGCGAGTCGCTCGCCAGCGACTGCCTGAGTAACTCGGTGACGAACCCGTGATGACCTCGGCTGTCATCATCGGTCGCCAGGCGCATGTCGAGTCCGTCGATCGCAAATTCCTTCAGCCCCGCGAGGTACTCGGCCGAGCGTGCTCCGTAGCACAACGAAACCTTCGTCGCATCGGCCGCGACGTCCCGAACCGGCAAACCATAGCGTCGCGACGTCAGCAGCTCACGAGCGACCGCCAGAAATGGCGTCTGCCCAATGCCGCCGGCCACGCACATCAAGTGTTTCGTTTCCGCGGGCACGATCGGGAATCCGTTGCCGAGCGGTCCCCAAACCGAGACTTCGTCACCGACCTGCCAGCTCGGCATCAGCCCCGTGAGCTTGCCGACCGTGACGTAGCCGAAATCGAAGCCAACCGGCTGGCCATGCTCATCATCGAACGTGTCGAACAGCGCAAACGGCCGGCCAAGCAACGGGTCGCTCCCACGAGCCGGACGGACCATGAAGAACTGCCCCGGCACGATCCGCCGAGCAATCTCCGGGCAGTGCAGACGAAGCCGATAGGTGTTGCGAGCCATCAACTCCTGCTCGACGACGCGAGCGGTCACTTGCAACGCAGGACACGGCGGAAAGGCGGGGTGATTCATGCGGTATTGAGTAGTGAGAACGACAGGAGATTGCCAGTCTCGCATATCCGAACCAGCACGACGCGCGAACGAGTGGCTCCCCGCGAATGACCACTCGCTCGCGCGTCGTGCTGGTTATGTCTTCGGCACACGATCCAGAATCGACCACAGCCGGGCTTCGAGTATCGGCGCACCGCGAACGATTTCGGTCCCGATCTGCACCGCCCACAATGGTCGACCGCCGAGTTCCGTGTCGCCAATCTTGACGAGGTCTTTGTGAGTCGTCAGCAACAACTCCGCATTGCTCGACCGCGCTTGCTCGCCAAGCCGCGCGAGATCGTCCGGCGTGAAGTGATGGTGATCGGGGAACGATTCGAAGCCGACCAATTCCAAGCCGAGTTGCCGCAGCGTCTGCTGAAAGGACTCCGGGTTCCCGATGCCGCAGAAGCCCAAGACTCGTTGACCGGTCAGCGCGGCAAGCGGATTCGCTTGACCGGCGCTGTTGAGAAGTTGGCTTGGCCGAAATGAGCACTCGATCACGCTGCCGACCTGGTTGTACCGCACCAACTCCGTGCGGATCGCGGTGAGTTCCTCGGCCGAGACCTGATCGGTGCGTGTGACGACCACCAAATCCGCCCGCTCGATGTTCGCGATGGGTTCACGCAGCAAACCACGCGGCAAGCAATGTCCGTAGCCCCACGGATTCGTGGCGTCGATCAGCACGATGTCGAGGTCTCGATGCACTCGGCGATGTTGGAAGGCGTCGTCGAGGATCAGCAGATTGCAGCCCTCAACCACCGCTCGCTTCGCGGAAAGAATTCGATCCGGGTTGAGCCACTGCGGCACACTCGGACAAAGCTGATCGAGCACGAGCTTCTCGTCATTGGCCAGTGAGTCGAGCGACTTATACCCGCGGCTCAACAGACCAACATTCGCGCCCGCATCGCGAAACCAATTCGCCAGGAACGCAACGACCGGCGTCTTGCCGGTCCCGCCAGTCGTGAGATTTCCGACGCTGATGATCGGCACGCCGACTTCAAACGGCTCGCGCAGCCGGAAGTCAAAGGCGATGTTCTTGCAGCCGACTCCGCAGCGATATGGCCACTGTGCCGACCACAACCCCGCGCGCAATAGACTCGCCGCGAAATTGCGCTTCCGGCCGGACATCACTTCGCGGGCGAACTGCTCATTCACGAATTCGTCGTCCCGACAAGAAACGGAAGAACTCCTCAACGCGAAGACGCGAAGCTTCGCAAAGTTTGAGTCCTTTGCGATTCTTCTGCGCCCTTCGCGCCTTTGCGTTGAAACGGCTTTCGAAAACCAATTACCCCAGTTCGGCCATGCGTTTGCAGATCGCGTCGGCCATTTCGCGGGTGCCGACGGCGGTGGGGTCGTTGCGGTCGGGTTTCATATCGTAGGTGACGTATTTGCCTTCCTCGATGATGCTGGCGACGGCTCGTTCGAGCTTCGCGGCGGCGGCGGCTTCGCCCATGTGTTCCAGCATCAGCTTGCCGGACAGGATCAGTGCGGTCGGGTTGACCTTGTTCTGGCCTTTGTACTTGGGGGCCGAACCGTGAGTCGCCTCGAAGATCGCCGAGTCCGGGCCGATGTTCGCGCCGGGAGCGACGCCCAGGCCGCCAACCAGGCCGGCGCACAGATCGCTGAGGATGTCGCCGTACAAGTTGCCCATCACCAGCACGTCGTAGTTCTCCGGCTTCTGAACCAACTGCATGCACATGTTGTCCACGAGCCGCTCGATGTAGTGGACGCCCGCCGCGCTGGGAACTTTGCCCGCGAGCGTCGGATCGGCCTGCACTCCTTCGGCGAGTTTCGGGTCTTCGTACTTCGCTCCGAACGCGGTCGCCACGGCACGCGTCTCGTCGTACCACAGGCCGTCGGTGAACTTCATGATGTTCGCCTTGCAGATCGACGTGACCGACTTGCGGCCGAACTTCACGGCGTAGTCGAAGGCGTAACGGGCGATGTTGCGGCAACCCTCGACCGACATCGGCTTGATGCTGACGCCCGTCGTTTGCAGTCCGGTGCCGATCTTCTTGCCCGTCGCGATCGAATTGATGAACTGAATCAGCTCCGTCGTCTTGGGCTGACCCGCTTGGAACTCCACGCCGGCGTAGAGGTCTTCGGTGTTCTCGCGGACGATGACCAGATCGACTTTGGTCTCTTCAAAGTAGGACCGCACGCCCTTGTACGTCTTGCACGGCCGCACGCAGGCATACAGGCCCAGCTCTTGCCGCAGCGCCACGTTGACCGAACGGAATCCCTTGCCGATCGGCGTCGTGATCGGAGCCTTCAGCCCGATTTGATTGGCTCGAATAGATTTGAAGACCGATTCGGGAATCTTGCCTTGTGCCTCAATCACTTCGATGCCGCACTCCTGCACGTCCCAGTGAATTTTGACTCCCGTGGCATCCACACACTTGCGTGTCGCTTCGGCGAGGTCCGGACCAGTTCCATCTCCAGGGATCAGCGTGACGTTGTACATGCGAGCCTCGATCTCTTTCTGACATAAGCCGTAGTGATTGATGCGCGGCAAGCGGTGCCGCGAGAGCCAGCGGAAACTATCAGACACCCCACAAGCGGGCAAGGAACGGAAAACGACGTCACCGCTCCCCAAGCGTGAGGATTGTTTCCACAGCAAGGCAGAATACATTGCCGCTCCAGTCGAACCCTGTTTGTCCTCTTGGAATGAAGGGTGCCGCAATGCTGCGAAAATTTCTCCGTTCTCGTTCCCGTTCTCGTTCCCGCTTCTGGCAAGGTCGCGTGGCCGAGGTTCAAACCTGCGAGCCGCGTCTGCTGCCCGCCGGAACCGTGCTGGTCACGTTCGTGAGCAATACGCTGACCATTACAGGGGACAACAAGGCCAATGACATCGCTGTCACCGTGGGGGCTACGGGCGCGATCACGATCACCGGATCCGCCGCAGATCCGGAAGAATTCGGGAGCAAGGACACGAAGATCCGTTTCGGCGGGACGGTTCGTGACGGGGGAGAGACCGTCACATTGCCCACGCCGACGGCGGCAGTGGGGATCATCGTCAACCTCAAAGCCGGACGCGATCACTTGTCCTTGAGCGTGGCGGACGACTTGGGCACGCTGCCATTCAAAAATTTGGCGGTCGATCTAGGTGACGAGGATGACTTCGCCGGAATCGCAGTTGGCTTCGGGACCACCTTGAACTTCTCGGACATTGTCAGCATTTCGACGGGGGAAGGTGAGGATGTCCTCTATTTTGACATCAACGGCACGGTCAACATCACCAAGGCGCTCACAATCAATGGTGGGGCCGACAGCGATGGAATCTTCTTGTCCGTGAATGGGGCGCTGACCGCCAAAGCGGCGACGAGTTTTCTGACAGGGGATGGCGACGATCGTTTTGTAATCAACGGAGAAGGCCATGCCACGTTTGAAAACACGCTGAACGTGAACACTGGGGAAGACTCCGATTCCGTCGATTTCAATTTGGAGCAGGGCTTGATTGCGAAAGCCGCGGTCACCATCACCACCGCCGATGGCGATGACCGTGTGCAATTCCTCAACGAAAGAGCCACACTGGATTTCCAAAAGGGCCTCACCGCCGACTTGGGAACTGGAGACGATCACTTCGCCCTAAGCGACAACGGCTTTCAGGGAACGCTGGTTTCGGGGTTGGAATTGAAAGTGCTGGCGGGCAGCGGCGATGACGAAGTGCGAATTACTCAGAAGCTGACGCTGAATGCCGGACTGACCATCACCACGGGGGACGGCCGAGACAACATCGAGATCGTCACCGGGAGGGGATCGAGCGAAGATGACGTTGTGGCCAACGTCATCAAGGGCAAGCTGACGATCGATACGGGGGACGATAGTGACGTTGTCGAATTGACGGTGAACGGCGGCACGGCGCTGGCCGTGAATGGCGCGGCGGCTATCACGACGGGACGAGGCAATGACGATGTCGAATTGTTCCATGAAGCATCGGCCGTCTCTTTTACCGCCGGTCTGACCATCGACACCGGGGCCACGGCGGCGGCGTCAAGCGGAGAAGACGAGGTTCACCTACTTGGTGACATACTTCAGGTGATCGGCGCTCTGAAGATCGAGACTGGTGCTCGTTTTGACCTGGTGAGCATCGCGACGACACTGGTGGCCGGAGACGTGATCATCGGAACGGGGACAGGGATCGACACTGTCTATCTCGATCTATTCAGGCAGGACGGTTTTGGAGTCGATGGCCCGGCGGCCAACACCCTCAAATCGTTAACGATCAATTCCGGATCTGGGTCGGACTACGTGGAGCTTTCCAACTTCAGTGACGAGGAATCCGCCCCTGCAACGCTCGCGATCAGCGGGAACGTCAGCATCATCACCGGCACGGGCGAGGACGAAATCGAAATCGTTGCAGGCTCCGATCTCACGATCGGCGGAAATCTGAATTTCGACACCGGAGCGGGAGACGATCGGCTGCTGGTGACCGCGGACAAAGGCTCCCTGCTCGTCAAAGGAAGCGAGAGTGTGATTCTGGGCGACGACGACGACACCTTCATTCAGGGTGTCTCCTATCAATTGAATCCGTTTCGTGAGGAAGCCGCTCAATTTTTCGGCGAAAAGCCGGATGTCACGCTACAAATCGATGTCAATCTGACGGTGACCGGCGGCACGGGCAACGACTTCCTCGGTTTCGCCGGAGTGCAAGTCGGCAAAGATCGACCGACGCTGACCGCTCCGTTCCCGGCCAGCCTGACCACGCTGGATTTGGGAGCCGGCAACGATGTCGTCAGCCTCACGCATCTGTCCGAGCTTAATGAAGAAGGGGATGAGGACTTTGTCATTGGGGATCAAATTTTCCGCGACTTGAAGATACTGACGGGAGACGGAGACGACATTGTCCGCGCAGAGCACTTCCAGATTCGGGGCACCACCAACATCGATCTGGGGACGGGCCATGATCAGTTGTTCGCCGACGATTTCCGCTATGACCCCACGTTGCGCGACAATGTCACGCTCAATGGCGGCACGGGGGATGACCAGTTCGCATTGGGGATCGATATCAACCTCGCGGAGGGTAAAAAGGTCGCTCTGAATGGTGGTGCCGGAACCGATTCCGCCCTGAATTTGTCTGACTACATTCCCGAATCGGCCTTCAATCCGGCCCCGATCGGGATTGAGAATCTCGATGCCGAGATTGACATCGACGCCATCAACGAGGCGGTGAACAGCCTCTTCCGGGACTTCCTCGGCGGTTTTGAGTATGAAGATATTCGGTTATTCGGCAACTAGGTCATGCGAGTGCATCATTAGCGCCATCTCGCGTCGCCCCTTCCCAGAGCGTTGTCTCTGGGAGGGGCGGCGATGGTGGCTTTGGAACCTGATCGTCCTTGCTCGACGGATCATGTTCCGCCAAGAATCCGTTGCGTGATGCACCGGCGGAACCATTGGGAGTTCGTTGTGGCCAACAGCAAAGTTTTGGAAGCCATCCAAGAGGGGAAGCAGGCGCTCGCCAAGTTTCGGGCGGCGAATCCGAATGTGCTGCTCGATTTGACCGAAGCCGATCTCAAGGGTGCGGACCTGCGCGGCATGAACCTGCGGCGCGCCTTGTTGGTCGGGGCGAAGTTGGTCCGCGCGGATTTCAGCGGCGCGAACTTGAGCGAGGCGGACCTGACGCGTGCGAGTTTGAAGTTCGCGAATCTCTCGCGCGCGGACTTGCGGCGAGCCAATCTCTTCAAGGCGTTGCTCGGTGAGTCGAACTTGACGGAAGCCGACTTCACGCGAGCGAATCTGAATAGCTGCGAACTCTCGAAGGCGACGCTCACGCGAGCCCTCTTTCTCGAAGCGGACTTGAACAACGCGCAGTTCAATGATGCGATCGTGCTCGGAGCGGATTTCAGCTTGGCTCGGTTCGCGGGAACACATGCCGCGCGGCTGACGTGCGGTTGGACGCGCTGGAGCAACTGCGACCTCAGCCAAGTCATCGGTTTGGAAACGGCGACGCATCACGGACCGAGCAGCATCGGGTTGGACACCTGGCTCAAGTCTCGCGGGCAAATCCCAGTCGAGTTTCTCGGCGGCAGCGGATTGCCGGATGATTTTGTCGTTGCGTTGCAAGCGGCTCCGCGCGAAGCCGCAGCGTGCTTCATTCGGTTCAGTCACGACGACCTGTCTTTCGCGGGACGGCTGACCGAGGCCCTGCGCTCCGTCGGCTTGGTCTGCTGGATGGACGAAATGCCGAATGCGGGTCGTTCGGAACCTCCGCTGGAAGCGCAGTTCGATTCGCAGCAGCCGAACAAAGTGATCTTCCTCGCGTCGCGCAGTTCGCTGACGTCGCCGTGGATCGAAACGGAAGTTGGCCGGCTCATCGAGCGCGAACTGCAATGGAAGCGCGACGTCGGACAAGAGGTCAAATTGTTGCTGCCGTTGACGCTCGATGGATTCCTCTTCGGTGGCGACGCGAAGGGCAAGCACGACAAAGCGATCGCCGCGCGAGTCGTCGCCGACTTCAACGGCTGGCGACGCAACGACACGAAGTTCGATGAGGTCTTTCCGAAGGTGCTCGCGGCACTCGGTGCCGAGCCTCGCAAGCCGGAGGTCAAAGAAGAGGGCGGCCGCTCGCCATTCGCGTGGTTCAGCCGCAAGAAAGAGGACGACGACGAGTAGGGGCGAGGTTATTTGGAGGAACCCCATGACCGCAGAAGTTGGTGAAGTGGCGGAAGCGTTGTCGGCACACCTGCCGGAGGTGTTGCGCTGGGCGGGGGCGATTGCTCGGCAGTTGCGGAAGTTCAACATCGGCTTGAGCGGCAAGACATCGGGCAGCGCGGAAACCGACGCGCTCACGCTGGCGGATCTCACGGTGCAGGAGTTGGTCATCTCGGCGTTGCGAGACCGGTCGCCACTCTTTCGAGAGTGCCGCATCGAGGCCGAGGAGTCGAACGGCGACATCGGACACTTCGCGACCGACAGCGAACTGACCATCGCACTCGACCCGATCGACGGCACGAAGCAGTATCGCGATCACACCGGCAACGGCTACGCAGTGATGCTGCATCTGCGAGACCGGGACACGCTGCACTACTCGCTGGTCTTCGTCCCGGAAGCGGGTGAGCACGGCACTTGGCTCGAAGCGATCGGACCGCAAATCGTCGTTGGTCCCGACGACCCCAGCCGTCCCGCCAGCGATGTGCTCGACGAGTTGACGCCGATCACCTCGGAGACTCGGCCCAACTCGAAGAAGATTTACCTCATCGGCTTTCAGCGGCATGACCGCGAACGAGCCGCCTCCGTCACGGCGGCCGGACTGGACGGGGTCGCACCGGACGACATGCCAGGCAGCATCTATCCGCTGCTGGCCAGCGGCGAGTTCGGCGGTTCGCTGATTCATTCGCCCAACCTGTACGACTTCCCGGTCTCGCTGCACATCGCTCGCATTCTGGGAGGCGATGCGATTTGGACCGACACCGGCGAGCCGGTTCACTTCCGCGAATCGTGGCTCGACGAGCGAGCCAACATGCTGCGACTGCCGCGCATCATTGCGTGCGCTGTCGAACGCGAGACACTGAGCATCCTGAAGAACGTCGCTCAAAGTTGGAGTCCCAACCGGTACGACGACTGACCGAACCGTAGATCAGGCTTTCCAGCCTGACCCGAATTGGCAAAACGACGCCAACCATTCATCGGGTCAGCCTGAAAAGGCTGACTTACATTCGCGAGGCCCCGATGCGATCACTCATCACGCTGCTTCTTCTGATGGCCGCGACGCTGACATTCGCAGCCGATGAGCTTCCGACAACTGGCCCGGAAACCGAGAAGCGTTTCCCACCGTTGAAGGTGCCGGAGGGATTCAAAGCCACGCTCTTCGCCTGCGATCCGTTGATTGAGTACCCGTCGGCAATCGCGCTGGGACCGCGAGCCAATACGTTGTTCGTCGCGGTCGATTACATGACTGGATTGGGGACGACCGACATTATCCAACGCGACGAGATTCGACTGGTCGAGGACACCGACGGCGACGGCTATGCCGATCACGCTCCGATTTGGGCGGACGGGTTTAATTCGATTCAAGGGCTGACGTATCACGACGGCACCGTGTTCGTCATGCACGCGCCGTATCTGACTTCGCTGCGTGACACCGATGGCGACGGTGTTGCCGAAGAGCGAAAGAATCTCTTCAAAGGATTCGGCCTCGGCCCGGAAGAGGACAAGGTCCGACTGCACAACACCAACGGCATCGTTGCGGGGCACGACGGCTGGCTCTACTTGGCCTTGGGTGATCGCGGTTGCGACGTCGTTCGGCCGGAAGGCGATCTGTTGGTGCTCAACGGCGGAGGCATTCTGCGTTGCCGGCCTGACGGGCGTGATTTGCATGTCTTCTCGACCGGACTGCGGAACATCTACGACGTGGCGCTCGATGACGATCTGAATGTCTTCACGCGGGACAACGAGAACGACGGCGGCAACTACAAGATTCGCGTCATCCAAAGTTTCTTCGGAGCCGATCACGGCTATCCGTATCTCTACGACGAGCGGCCGGACGAGGCGCTCGCCCCACTGGCCGATCTGGGACTCGGCTCGTCAGCGGGTGGCGTGTACTACCGCGAGACGCAGTTTCCGGCGGAGTATCGCGGCCTCTACTTCTGCGAGTGGGGCCGAGCGGTGATGCGGTACGCGCCCGAATCGCCCGACAAGGCCTTCTCGTCAGTCAAGGAAATTGAATTTGCTGCCGGGGCCGAGAACGATCCCTACGGGTTCAAACCAACCGATCTTGTGGTCGATCGCGATGGTTCGCTGCTGATCGCCGATTGGGCGGACGGGCAACGTCCCAAGCGCGGCCGCGCACGGATTTATCGAGTGCAGTTCGTGGGGCAGGTTTCCAACTTGCCGGTCAAGCCAAGGCACGTTGAAAACGTGCCCCACAAACTGACCGACTGGATCGAACGGCTGAACTCGGAAAGCTACTACGAACGGCTGGACGCTCAACTCGCGATTGAAAAATTTGGCCGTGATGCCCCAGCAACCGTCGTCGAGTCGCTGCGAAAAAACCGAAACCTCAACGAGCGAGCATCGCTGCACTCTGTCTGGATTCTCGCTCACATTCTCGGAACGGAAGCCAACGACGAGTTGTTCAAGGCGGCTCGCATCGGTGACTTCTTTGGCGGGGACAACGTTTTCCCACGGCTGAGGACGCAGGCAATCCGAGCGTTGGCCGATTTGCACGATCCGGTGCTCGTCGAGCATCGACTCGACGCCGGGCGAGGCGATGCCAAGATCGCGAATGGCTTCGCCGCGCTCGCGCATCGGCGGCATCCGGCGACGTTTGAAGTGGTCGTCGCGCTCGGACGGATGAAGTGGGCGCAGGCTCCACCGTGGATGTCGCAGAATCTGACATGGTTGAACCCGGACGTTGAGCACGCGGCTCAGCAGACGTTGCGTCGCTGCGGTGACTGGCTGGCGGTGCTGCGACTGCTCGATGGATCGCCCGAGCCGCCGCGAAACCTGGTTGGCGGCAGTCTCAAAAATCGTGTCCCCTCCGAGAAGCCGCCTCTCGGTGCGGCGCTGCGAACGATCGCACTGCGGGCACTGGCCGATCAACCAGACAACGAGATCGTCGAGGGCCTGGAATTCCGGTTGCGAAGGGAAGCGAACGCCACGCGGCGTCGCGAATACGCCGACCTCTTGAGCCGCGTGCATCGGAAGCCGCCGACGCAGTGGGTCTATTGGGGTTTCCGTCCCGCGCTGCGGCCGGCGAATACCGTGGCTTGGGAGCGGACTGATCTCATCGAGCAGACATTGGATCAACTGCTGGCCGACGACAACCATGACGTTCGGCTCGCAGTGCTGACGCGGATGCAGCGTGAAAACATCCCGACGAAGCTGACGACGCTCGCGGCTTGGCTGCGAGAGTTGGTTCACCCGGAAGGGCAGGCTTTGATTCTGGCTTCGCTGCGCAAGCATCCGGTCGAGGCTCGGCGGGATGCGTTGGAGACTTTCTTCACGGACCATCGCCAGTTGTTGGCCGCTCGGATCAACGCGTTCTCGATGTGGTGCGAAGGCTTGGGGGCGGAGCGAGAGACTCGGCTGTTGGTGCTCGCGCCGAAGCTCGAGCAGGATCCGTTGCTGGCCGACGTGCTCAGAGCGTTGGCGCAGCACGGCGAGGCTGATTCGCGTCTCAAGTCCGAGGTCAGCTCGGCGGTCGTCGCGTTGGTGCTCGGCAGCACTCGCTCGGAGTCGGCTCCGGTTCGAGCGGCGGCCGTCGAAGTCATCGGGTCGCTGCGAATCACGGACGGAGCGGGCGTCATTCCCAAATTGTTGAACGACAAGTGGCCGGAGGTCCGACTCGCGGCCGCCGTCGCAGCCGGTCAGTTGGCAGTGCGGCCGGCGATCCCCGCGCTGCTGGAACGAGCACGCGACGACGATCCCGGAATGCGGCGAGCCTGTCTCGACGCGCTGCGGCAACTGCGCGAGCCGCTCGTCGTGCCGTTGGCGGTCGCCGCGCTGTCCGATCCGATGGCGCAACTCAGCGCGCTGCAGTGTCTCGCGGAACTTGGTGGCCCGGAGCACGAAGAGGCCGTCGCGAAGGTCGCGATGCGCAATTCGTCGAGCGAGGTGTTGAATCTGGCGATTCAAATGCTGTCAGCGTGGTCGCGAAAGGAAGAGCTCACCGCCGAACGCCAGACGGAGTTGGACCTCACCGTTCGTGAACTTCAGGGAGCGAGCGGCATTCTGGCCGCTTGGGATGTCGTTGGCCCTTTGCCTTCGAACGCGACCTCCGCAGTCATCGATGTTTTGGGTGACGACTCCCGATCCGTGAAGAATGCCGACACGGGCACCGCGCGGTGGACTCACCTGTTCGGAGTCGGTCCCGATTCGCGACTGCGCACGGACGGGAAGGCCAATGGACTGTGGGTGGCCTTTGCGGAATTCAAAGTCTCCGATCCAGCCACCGCTCAGTTCTTGCTGTCGAGCAACGCTCCGTTGCAGGTTTGGCTCAACGGCAAGTCGGTTTGGAAACGCGTCGAGCCGCGCCGCTTCCAACCGGACTCCGACCGCTTCGAGGCCGACTTGGCTCAGGGAACGAATCGGTTGGTCATTCAGCTCGGCAATGTTCCCGATGCCGCTATCGAGTTCCACGCGCGGTTTCGCCCGAAGAGTTCCAAAGCAGAACACGAAGCGCTCGTCGAAGCCGCCCTGTCGCGCACGGGCAACGCCGAGCGGGGACGCAAGCTGTTTCTCACGGTCGGCAAGTCGCAGTGCTTGAAGTGTCATCGGCTCGGCGACCAAGGCGAAAAGATCGGCCCGGAGCTGAACGGAATCGGCAGCCGCTTCTCGCGGATGCACCTCATCGAATCGCTGCTGGACCCCAGCCGCACCATCGCCGCCGGTTTCCAATCGCAGACCGTCGCGATGAATGACGGCCGAGTGCTCAGCGGTCTGAGGGTGTCGGAGACGGCCGACACGCTGGTGCTCGCCGACAATCAGGGGAAAAAGCACTCGCTCCTCAAGGCGGACATCGAGGAATCACAGGCTCACGCGGGCAGCATCATGCCCGACGGATTGGAGAAGACGCTGACGGTCGATGAGTTCGTCGATTTGATCGCGTTCTTGACCAGCGAAAAACAAACGGGCGGTCGATAGGATTCTGCGACCCCTTGGCTTCACCGAGTTTTACGCTCAACCTAATTCTCACCCTTGAAGGAGACTCCCCATGCTTCGCTGCAAACGTTCTTTCGGATCGTGGTTTGCCTTGGCCGCGTTGATCGCTTTGGCAGCCGCGTCCGCGACTTCTGTGGCTCAAGACAAGCCCAACGATGCGGTCGTCCCCGTGCCGCGCGACGGAAATTGGATGAAGCGGCATGACTCCTTCAATGAGCGAGTCAAAAAAGGAAACGTCGATCTGCTGCTGATCGGCGACTCGATCACGCAGGGCTGGGAAGGTTCCGGCAAGGCGGCTTGGGAGAAGTACTACACGCCGCGCAACGCCGTGAATCTGGGCATTGGCGGCGACCGGACTCAGCACGTCTTGTGGCGATTGGACAACGGCAACATCGAAGGCCTCGCGCCCAAGGCGGCGGTGTTGATGATCGGGACGAATAACTCCGGCACGAACTCGTCTGCCCAAATCGCCGAAGGGGTCGAGGCGATCGTCAAGAAGCTGCGCACGAAGCTGCCGAAAACGAAGATTCTGGTGCTGGCGATCTTCCCGCGCGGGGCGGATGCCAATGACGCCAAACGCAAAATCAACATCGGAGCCAACGAGAAAATCGCCAAGTTGGCCGACGGTGAGATGGTCCACTACCTCGACATCAGCGGCAAATTCTTGAATGAAGACGGGACTCTGTCGAAAGAGGTCATGCCCGACCTGCTACACCTCAACGAAAAGAGCTACGCGACTTGGGCGACAGCGATCGAGCCAAAGGTCAAGGAGCTGATGGGAGAGAAGTAGAGCCACATTCATGAGACGTTTCGGCGAGTGGGGTGGCATCAGCCCCGCTCGCCTGATTCGTTCACGGCGACTTTGCCGCTTGTCCGGCCTGCGATTCACGGGGCATAATGTCCCGCTGCCAAGATGGTCGATCTTCCGTAGAACAGACGGCTTGCCTGTCACCCATCCGTAGGACACGACGCCATGCCACAACTTTCTCGACTCGATCCGCTGTTTGGTCCCGGCTGCTCGCTGGTCAATCGCCGCGATGTGCTCCGAGTCGGCTCGGTCAGCGTTGCCGCGACGCTGGTCCCCGCTGCATTGGGAGGCGTCGCCTCAGCCAATGAAACTCGCGCCGCCAGCTTCGGCAAAGCCAAGTCGGTCGTTTACCTCTGGATGGGCGGCGGAGTTACGCATTTGGAATCGTTCGATCCAAAACCGGAAGCTCCGGAAGAAATTCGCGGAACGCTCGCAGCGATCGACACAAAATTGCCCGGAGTCCAATTCGCCGAAGCGTGTCCGAACCTCGCGAAGATCGCGGATCAACTGGCCGTCGTCCGCAGTTTTTCGCACGACAGCAACGATCATCTGCTGAGCCAAGCCTACACGCTCTCCGGCCGCAAGGTCACGATGGCGCAGCTCTTCTCCGAGCCGAACATCGGATCGCTCGTGTGGCATCTGCAAGGCTCGCGAAATGGATTGCCTGGATACATCGCGGTGCCAGGGATCACTCGGCCCGGCCCGCCGCCGTATCCCTTGTTCGTCGGCGGTTGGTTGGGAGACCACTACGCTCCGTTCTGCGTCGGCGGGCAACCGGAGCAACCGGACTTCACGGTCGGCGAGAAATCGGAAAACCCTTCGCCAGTCAGCGATGAAGACCTGCGTCCGAAAATGCTCGACATGCCGGAAGGCGTTTCCCTCACGCGACTCGATCGCCGAGTCGCGCTGCGACAGACCTTTGATCAAGCGCAACGCAGCATCGAGCAGCAGCGACTGGCGGAAGCGGTGGATGGCAACTTCAACAGCGCGCTTGGCCTGTTGACGTCCAACAAGATTCGCGATGCGTTCGATATTCGCAAAGAGCCGGACGCCGTGCGCGATGCCTACGGCCGCACGAAGATTGGCGGTCGCTGTCTCATGGCCTCGCGATTGGTCGAAGCCGGTGCGCGATTCGTGATGGTCGATTACGGCTACGACCCGGACTACGGCAACCTGTGGGACAATCACAACGTCCCGCTGCAAAAGTTCCCGCACATCAGCCAGATGGCGATGCGCGGTTATCACGTCGCGGGAATTGATCGCGCATTCGCCGCGCTCATCACGGATCTGAAGCAACGCGGATTGCTCAACGACACGCTGGTCGTGTTCCTCACCGAGTTCGGCCGCACTCCCAAGATCAACAAGGACGGCGGCCGAGACCACTGGGGTGCGTGCGGTTCGATTTTCTTCGCCGGAGCCGGCACGAAAGTCGGCCAAGTCGTCGGCGCGAGCGACAAGCAAGCCGCGTATCCGACCACGAAGCACTTCGGCCCGGCCGACATCGCCGCCACGATTTATCACTCACTGGGCATCGATCAGGAATCGCGAGTCGCCAACAAAGAAGGCCGACCGATGTTCGTCCTCGACCACGGACATGTCATCGAAGAGGTCGTCGGCTGAGCGTCGCTCGGCGGCGAGAAATCGAAAGGTTTTTGTCATGAATCGCGTTCGACTCGCTTCGTTCAGTCTCATCTTCGTCGCGTCGTTTTGTTTCTGCGGCCGTGCTCCGGCCCAAGTGAAATACGTCTCCAAAAGCCAGGCCGAGCGCCGGCAGGACGAGCGAATCAAGGACCAGAAGCAGGACGTCAAGAAAGCTCAAAACGAAGTCAAAGACGAAGCGAAGGAACTCAGTGCCGCCCAGCAAAAGCTGCGGCAAGCTCAAGCGAAGGAAAACGAAATTCGACATCACTTGTCGGGAGTTCGCAAAAATGTCGAGGCTCAGCACAAGAGTTCGCTCGGTGTCGACGACGCGCTGGCGGAGCAAGCAAAGACGCAGCAAGCGTTGGATGAGGCCAAGGCTCCCATCCTGCAAACGCTGAAGGACAAGCCGGAGTACAAGGCCGCTCAAGATCGCGTCGTGGCTGCGAAGGCGCGGTCGAAGGCGATTCGCGAAGAATCCACGCACTCCGACGAGACGCACAAGAAATTGCTCGCGGAAGCCAGCCGAGATGCTCTAGCCGTCAGCGAGTTGGAACAGACCACACTCGCCGCAGAACCAAAACTCAATCCACTTCGTGACAACTTGGCGAACGCTCAAGAGAAAGTCTCGCAGTTGCACGCGAAGCTCAAAGAGAAGGTCGAAGCGGATTCCGAAGTCAAATCGGGATTGCGTTCGTTGCAGAACGCCATGAAGCAAACGGCGCTGGTCAAAGCCGAGGTTGCCAAAGAGAGCCAAGAACTCGCCGGCGATCAATCCAAGTTGGCCAAAGAGCAATCGCAACTCGACAAAGCCAAATTCAATGACGCCACGCACGTCAATCCCCCGCGCGGCCGGCGGGCTCGGACCAAAAACAAGTGATGTCGCGATCTCCTGATCTGTCGGTCGGCTCGATAGTGTTGGTCATGGCTTTCACCTTGTCCGTGAAAGCCGATGACCACTTTCGCGATCGTGTCGTTCCGGTCATTCAGAAACGCTGCCTGAGCTGCCACAACTCCGTCGATCACAAGGGCAACTTCGCTCTGCAAACGGCGGACGAACTTTCCAAGAGCGGCTTCGTTGAATCCGGAAAGCCGCGCGACAGTCACTTGCTCAGCGTTCTGAAATCGCAAGACGGCAAACGCCCCGCAATGCCGAAGAACGGCGAGCCGCTCAAGGCTGATGAGGTCGCGGCCTTTGAAAAATGGATCGCTGACGGAGCGAAATGGCCCGATGGATTCCGCATCGAAGAGTCGGTTGTCACGAACAACGACTGGTGGTCGTTCAAGCCCGTCGTCCGGCCAGCGGTGCTGACAACGCGATCCTCGACGCCTGAAGCCGGTCACCCGAAGCCTGACGCCCGCAATCCCGTCGATACCTTCGTCGTCGCCAAGCAACAAGAGCACGGACTGTCGATGTCTCCGGAAGCTGATCGGCGCACGCTGATTCGCCGGCTGACGTACGACCTCACCGGCTTACCGCCGACGCCGGACGAAGTTGATGAATTCGTCAACAATCTCGATCCGATGGCTTACGAACGGCTCGTCGATCAGTTGCTCGCTTCGCCACATTACGGCGAGCGTTGGGGGCGGCACTGGCTCGACGTCGCGCGGTATGCCGACACCTGCGGCTACGACAAAGACAAACTGCGGCCGAATGCCTGGCCGTATCGCGATTATGTCATTCGCTCGTTCAACGACGACAAGCCGTACGCACGCTTCGTCGAAGAGCAGATCGCCGGTGACGTGCTGTTTCCCGGCACTCCGGATGGAATCCTCGGCCTCGGTTTCATCGCGGCCGGGCCGTGGGATTTCATCGGGCACGTCGAGGTTCCCGAATCGAAGATCGACGGAAAGATCGCTCGGCACAACGACCGCGACGAGATGGTCACGGCGACGCTCAACACGTTTTGCAGCGTGACGATTCAGTGTGCTCAGTGCCACAACCACAAGTTCGACCCGTTCACGCAGCAGCATTACTACGGCCTGCAAGCGGTCTTCGCGGCGGTCGATCGCGCCGAGCGGCCGTACGATCTCGATCCCTCGATTGAACAGCAACGTCGCGACTTGCTCGCGAAGCAGCGTGACTTGCTGGCGAAGATCGGGGTGCTGGAAAACGAGATTCGAGTCGCCGGCGGCGACGAGTTCGTGCGGCTCGAAAAAGAAATCCGCGAGCTGACTCCAAAAGCGCAGCCGCTCGCGAAGAAGCCGGAGTTCGGCTACCACAGCGCCCTCGAATCGTCGCCCGACAAAGCCAAGTGGGTGCAGCTCGACCTCGGCCAAGTGATCGAGATCGACCGAGTTGTCTTGCACGCCTGCCACGACGAGTTCGGCGGGATCGGAGCAGGCTTGGGATTCCCGCTGCGATACCGCGTCGATGCCTCCGAGACTGCTGACGGCTTGGCTCAACCAACCCAAAGCGTGAGCGATCACACGGATGGCGACGTCCGCAATCCCGGTCTCGTGCCGATCACGATCAACGCCAAGGGAACACAGGCTCGCTTCATCCGCATTACGGTGCCGAAGCTGCGTGAACGAACCAAGGATTTCATGTTCGCGCTGGCCGAGATCGAAGTCCTGACGGCCGATGGCAAGAACGTCGCGTTGAAAGCCGAGGTCACGTCGCTCGATTCGATTGAAGCTCCGATCCGCTGGGCGAAGAGAAATCTCACCGACGGCATCTGGCCTCAAGCCGAAGATTCCGCCGCGATCGCGCAGCTCGCGGAAGTTCAGAAACAGCATCAAGCGATCCTCGACCGCATCAACACGCCGGAACGACGGACTCGTCGCGAGCAGTTGGACAAAGACCTGAAGGCGGCGCAGCAACAACTCACGGCGCTGCCGCAGGGCCACATGGTGCTCGCCGCCGCGACTGACTTCGAACCGGCTGGCGGATTCCAACCGACCAAGGGCAAGCCGCGCGACGTGCAAGTCCTGCATCGCGGCAACGTGCTGCAACCGCGTGGGGCCGCGACGCCGGGCGTGTTGCCGATTCTGAAAGACGTCCCGGTCGAGTTCTCGCTGCCGGCCGATCATCGCGAAGGGGACCGCCGAGCCGCGCTCGCGAAATGGATCACGCGCCCGGATCACCCGACGACGTGGCGTTCGATCGCGAATCGCATTTGGCAATTCCATTTCGGCCAGGCGATCGTTGAGAGTCCCAACGACTTCGGCCGCATGGGCCGTTTGCCGTCGCATCCGGAGTTGCTGGACTGGCTGGCGGCGGAGTTGCGCGGGGATGATGACCACAGCACAACGCGCAAGCGAGTGGTTTCAGATGGCTCCGACCACTCGCTGGCGCGTCGTGCTGGTAGCCTCAAGGACATGCACCGCCTGATCGTCACCAGCGTGACGTATCGCCAGCAGTCGGCTCATCGCGAGGACGCCGCGACCATCGACGGCGGCAATCGGTTCTTGTGGCGGATGAATCGGCGGCGGTTGGAGGCGGAGGAGATTCGCGATTCGATTTTGGCGGTGTCTGGCCGGATGAATCATCGCATGAACGGGCCGGGGTATTATTTGTTCGCGTTGGAGCAGACGGCTCACTCGCCGCACTACGAGTACCACAAGTTTGATCCCGAAGACGTGGCCTCGCAGCGGCGGAGCGTGTATCGGTTCATCGTGCGGTCGCAGCCGGACCCGTACATGACGACGCTCGACTGTGCCGACTCGTCGCAGAGCACGCCGTTGCGGGACGAGACGTTGACCTCGCTGCAAGCGCTGTCGTTGCTCAACAACCGGCTCAGCCTGAGCATGTCTCGGCATTTCGCTTTGCGGCTGGGGGAAGAGAGCAAAACCGGCTCGGACCGTATCGACCGCGCGCTGCGTCTGATCGCCGGCCGGTCTCCGACCGCTCGCGAGCGAACCGAGTTCGCGGCCTACGCCGAGCAGCACGGCTTCGAGAATCTCTGCCGAGTGCTGTTCAACGTGAGCGAGTTTGTGTTCGTGGATTGATTAGCGACAACGCGACGCCGCCGCAATTAGTGACAAATGAACGGTTTGTTTGGGAGCCCGGTCATCATGGCAACAACAACTCTCGCGGGTCATTCCGCAGCCAAATTCAGTGGTGATTACTATTGGCTTCTTGCAGAGACCAAAGAAAACAAAGCTGGGATTTTTACAGACCCTAGTGAGGATCAGTGCGACCTTCCGTTTCACAACAGAATGCACCCAGACATGACACGGAAGCTATTTGAGAAGACTCTTTCATGGGTACAAATTGGCGATCGATTTATCGGTTATGCCTCAACTCCGAAAAGAGTCATGGCACTCTTTGAAGTCACCGGCATAGTTCCTGGCGATGGGATCAAATTTCAGCGAATCAAATTACTCTCCGCTCCAGTCGAATGGACCGCACTGAAAACAAAACGGCCGGGGCTGGATACACACTGGCCCAAAAGCAGCGTCGGTCAACTGCATCCAATAAAAAACACTGTCGGCGAAACGATCTGGCGATTCATCGATAAGCAGCCCGGCGTCGCAAAACCGATTGACGATAGCAGAGTGTTGCCTTCGCCAACCGATGAAAACGAGAACAATTTTGGGACTGCCCACCCAAAACCGAATGCCGTTGCTGCAACCATTGAAACGGAAAGTGATGTTGGAGGAACGAATGGAAAGCCAAGCGATGATGAAGAACCAGATGCCATTGATGATTTCAATGCTCATGAATCGGAGTTGAACGACATACCTGACGAGACCGAGCGAGACGAAGTTCGTAAGAGCCGAATTGGCCAAGGAAAGTTCAGGAAGGATCTCATCGAGCAGTGGAGCGGCGTTTGTGCTGTCACCGGGCTATCGAAACAATCGCTCTTGCGAGCGTCTCACATCAAACCTTGGCGTAACTCCGACAATCGAGAGAGGCTGGACCGGTTCAATGGACTGCTCTTGGCACCGCATCTTGATGCTCTCTTCGATGGTGGTTTGATTTCATTTGAGGATTCCGGGCGAATTGTGTTGTCAAAGGAATTGTCCCGTGATGACAGCAGTCTGCTCGGCGTCAACAACGACCTCAAACTGCCGTCTATTGATGAGCGGCATAAAAAGTATTTGCGTTTTCATCGAGAGAACAGATTGCGGCCTCGTCCAATAAACTGACTCTTGGTTTGTGAATCGCTGGAGATATCGAGATGAATCCCGTCAATCGTCGCGACTTTCTAACTCGCTCCGGCCAGGGCTTCGGTGCATTGGCTCTGGCTGCGATGCTCGCTCAAGACGAATCCGCTCGCGCCGAGACGAACGGCGTCGGACGTGGCGGCGTGCTCAAGGCGTTGCATCATCCGCCGAAAGCGAAGCGGGTTGTGCAGCTCTTCATGGGTGGGGCGGCTTCGCATATCGACCTCTTCGATTACAAGCCGGAGTTGGAAAAGCATCACGGCGAGCCGTCGGACTTTGGCGAGTATGTCGAGGCGTTTCAGAATGGGTTGGGGCCGTGGATGAAGTCGCCGTTTCGGTTTCAGAAGTACGGCGAGTGCGGCAAGGCGATCAGTGAGGTGGTCGCGCCGCTCGGCGAATGTGTGGATGACATGGCGTTCATTCACAACTTGGTCGGCAAGACGGGAGTGCATTCTCAGGCGACGTATCTGCAAGCGACGGGGTTCGACAAGCCGGGCTTTCCGGGGATGGGAGCGTGGATCAGCTACGGGCTGGGTTCGCTGACCGA
>CAMAWN010000011.1 GCA_945861865.1 Candidatus Kuenenia stuttgartensis
GCAACAAAGCCGCAAAACTGGGTACAAGTTCCATCGTGAGCCTCCTTGCTCGATGCCTGAGAGTGATGTCCCAAGCATTGTCGTGGAGGCTCACGCTATTTCCGCAGATCAGTTATCAACACGCTGAAAACTGCAAAAGTCGAACTTAACAACTCTGACAAATCTGACTTCTTGGCAAGTCAGACAAACTCACAAGACGACGTCGATCCGAGGGACTTGCCTGAATGCTCGTCACGACCGCTTCGGCCGTCGCGATTGCTGGTATTGATGCGTCTTGTCTGTCTGGCCGAGTTCCGCGCCGTTCGTCAATTGGTTGACTGAACAGGCAATTTCTGCGGGGGCCGGTGGGCGATATTGGAGAACAGATCTGGTTGGCAGCGATTGCGAAGACTGCCATCGACTCGTCCGTTTCTTTCGGCCCTCCGGTCTGCACAGGACCGGCTTTCAGGAGGACAAACCTTGTCTCTCAAAACCCACACCGACTCGTCTATGGAAAAAGATTTGATGAACACCCCCATTGTCCGCTGGGGGTTGGCGCTGACTGGAATCGCAATCGTGTTCCTTGCGATGGATATTCTGCTGCGTCGCCCGTTAATGAATGAGTTGGCTTCAGTCAAACGGGATCTCGCAAACGTCGAGAAAAGTTTGCATGACCTTGTCGGAGTGAAGGACGTCGCCTGGGAAACCAACCACCTGCTTTCAGCCTTACAGGCTCAAAAACGCCAATTGGAACCAGCTCGTGCGGCACTGGGAGACGTTCGCGAATTCCGCATGAGCGTTGAGAATGAAGCGCAACAGACCGGCGATGCGGTTGCCGCATTGGACCGAATCGCCGAACTACAAAAGCGAGTCGTCAGCCAGCGGGAACAGTCCGCGGACGTTGAGCAAGTTCTCGCTGGCATTGTCAAATTACATGAAAGCTTGATCTCCCAAAAACCGGTGCAGCAAGAAGCGGTGACGAGCGTGAGTCGCATGGTCGAACTGCATCTGCAAGTGCGTGACGCGGCGAAGGAATCCGAAGTTGCCGCCGTCGAAGTCCAGAAGCTCGGCGATCTGCGCACGAAAGTGTTGGAGAGCGCGGCCGGAGTCGAAGCAGCACAGCGCGGCGCGGCCGAGTTGATCGCTCTCAAAGATTCGGTCCTCAAGGTGAACGACGTGGCCGCCGTGCAAGAGAACGCGAATCAGTTGCTCGCTCTGCGTGACTCGTTGCGGTCGAGCGACGACAGCACCGTACAATCACAGGCTCACGCGAAAGAGTTGCTCACGTTGCGAGACGACTTGGCCGCAAACGTCGAAGACACACAGATCGCGCACCGACATTGGGCCTCGGTTCGCAAACTCGAAGCGTCCATGAAGATGGCGGGGGGCGATATTGCCAACGCCATCGAGACTCTGGAATTGCTGACCGATCTCGGAACCGAACTTCGTGGGCAAACGCAATTGCTGGCGGGAATGCGGCAGACGCTGACAGAATTCGCGATGCTCGAAACTACGATCGGCCGAGCGATGCGTGTCCTCGAACCACTGGCTCAGTTGAAGAATCTCACACGCTTGAGCGAAGCCGAAGTTCGCGCCGCAGCGCGAGCGATTCTCGAACAACGCAACTCGAAGCTCTCTCACCAGGACGAATTGCAACCTGCACCTCCGACCGCCAAGCGGCCAAACGAAGACAGTTTGTTCTCGGACGAGCCTCCGCCCGTCATCGGCAACCGTTTGGCTCCGATGCCGCGTGACCTCGGCGAGAACAACGAGCCTGCTCCGCCAGTCCGTACTGGCCCGATCGAATAACTGGCTCCGAAATCACTCAGCTCGTACTGACGGCATTCCGGCCGTCTCCTTCCCCGCCTCGGACGTGAAGCAGGTCACGTCCGGGGCGGTTTTGTTTTGGCATCGGTCGTTTGCTGTTCACTCGCAGCGGCTGTACGCGATACTTTGACGTCACTCTGGTCGGCTTCAGAAACCTCGCCTGCAAGGTTGAGCGTCATGTCCTACGGCTATCGATCCGAACGTCGCGGAATTCCCATTCGTCCGCAGTGGATCATCGCAGTGATCCTGCTGCTCTTTGGAGCTTTCCGATTCCTGACCAGCACGCAAGTCAACCCGGTCACGGGTGAGAAGCAGCACGTCGCGATGTCGGTCCCGCAGGAGATCGCGCTGGGTGTGCAGTCAGCTCCCGCGATGGCGTCACAGATGGGTGGTGAGGTCGATCCTCACTCGCAAACCGCGACGCTGGTCCGCGAGGTTGGCGAACGACTCGTCGCGGAGAGTGTTGCTCGGAAAAGTGAATATCGTTTTCAGTTTCACCTGCTCAGTGATCCGGACATGGTCAACGCCTTTGCCTTGCCTGGCGGACAGGTCTTCATCACGAACGGGCTGCTCCGACGTTTGCAGAATGAAGCTCAACTGGCGGGAGTGCTCGGCCACGAGATCGGGCATGTCATTCATCGACACGGTGCACAACACATGGCCCAAGGACAGTTCGGGCAGATCCTGGTGACGGCGGTCGGCGTGGCCAGCAGCGATGGCCGCCACTCCGGCCGCACGAATCAGCAAGTGGCTGCGATGGTCAATTCGATGGTGAATCTGAGCTACAGCCGTGGGGACGAATCCCAGTCGGATCAATTCGGCTTGGAAGCGATGACCGCTGCCGGCTTCGATCCCTCGCAGATGTTGGGCGTGATGAAAATTCTGTCCGAAGTCTCGAAAGGCAATCGCCAACCCGAATGGCTCGGATCGCACCCGCACCCAGAGCATCGCGCCGAGCAGATTGAAACGTGGCTGCACAAGCAATACCCGGACGGAATTCCCGACAACCTGACCGTCGGCCGCAAGTTCAAATCGCGCTGACCGTCACTTCGAGGGCCGGTTCGCAGATGTCCTGAGCAGTCGGCCTATCGGCATCCCTGGTCGAAGAGATGGCGAACGGCTCGACCGCTGATGGTTTCGCAACGCAGCAGTTCCACCGCGATGAGTTCGACGGCTCGCCAGTGACCGGCTTGGTTGAGCAGATGTTCCACCTTGGCGATGAGCCGGCGTTCAAGCCGTTCGGCTTGTCGTTCGCTGGCTCGTTGCACGGCGAGCCGGCGGACGGTTCGCAGGTCGGCGATGGCTCCTTCCCAAGCGTAGGCTCCGGTGTGTCGAGCCTCGGCCGCTGCGCCGGCGAGTGAAATCAGAATCTCACTTTCCAGCCAATCTTCCGACGGTCGAACTCGGCCTTTTTGGAATTCACAGCGTCCGAGCCAGCCGCGCCCCGGCACGATGCTGACACGCTGCACCGCGCGGCCCAAGGCCAGCGCGATCACGGCGTGCCCCGCTTCGTGATAGGCCGTCGCGATGACATCCGACGACACGTTCGGATCAGCGGGGACGCTCATTGCCTTCTCCGTCATTCCGGCACGGTGACCACAATCAAGCGTTTGCCGTCGGGCGTCCACGGTAGCTCTGAGCACCCTGCTTCTCAAGATGGTTGTCACGGCGAGAGGAGGATCTGCTGTGGTCTCGCATCTGTGGATGCGAAGCCGAATTCACTCGCTGGACACGGGTGGTGAACTCGCACCAAAAGAAAAGACCGTGGTCGAAGAATCGACCACGGCCATTGGATGACTGTCAGACACTCGTCAACCGACTAGAACTTGAGGATCGCGTCGATGCCGACGATATCTTTGTTCCACGGGGAGACATCGTTACCCGGAGCCCAATTGTGCCGCATTTCGGGTCGCACAATGACATTCGGCGTCACCTGATAGTTCACACCATACGTGAAGGTATTGTACGACGTGCCGTCGGCCTTGTACCACTCGTAGCGAACACCGGCTTTGGCCTTCTCGGTGAGTTGATAGAAGGCGTAGTTGATGAACCCGGTCGAGTTATCAGCGGTGAGGCTGGTGGGATCAGCCAAGTTGCCACCGCCGTTGGTGCCCAACACATCGAACTGGTGGACCGTCATCAGCTTCTCTCCCCATTTCTGAGACAGGATGAAGCTGTTGATCGAGCCATCGCCACGCACGCCGAAGTCTCCAACGGCGGCCGAGTAGACCAACGTGGTGTTTTCGCTGACCGCGTACGTTGCACCGATGATCGCGTTGTTGCCACCCAGATTTTGGTTGAACCCGGTGTCCCAACCGAGCGTCCAACCGCCAATCACACTCAGCTTGTCGTTGACCTTGTAGGTCGCCAACGCACCGGTGTGAGTGAACGGCTCGCTGTTGTTGAAAGTGAGTTGCTTGCTGAAGAAGAAGTTGTCAGGAGTCGTGACAACTTCGTATCCAATCGGCGTGTAGAAGTGACCGAGCTTGACGGACAGATTGCCCGTCGCCACTTCACCGTACAACTGCGGCATCGCCCATTCGTAGATGCCGTGATCCCAGCCGTTGAGATAGTCCCATTTGCCAGCTTGGTTGCCGAACGACTGCGTGTCGTTGCCATCGACGCCGTAGAGCAAGTCGGCGCGATAACCGAAGCCAACGCCATTGCTGCCGTCCGCCACTTTGGCGATATACAGGTACATCTGGTTGATATTGAACTTGTCCCATTCACGTTGAGCCCCAGGCTGGCCGCCGAAACCGCCATTCCCGGTGAACGCTCCATCTGGGTTGCTGGCATATCCCATCGCCAACCAGCCGGCGACGGTGATGCCCTTGTCCTTGAGGCAGTTTTTACCGCACTCATCATCGAAGATGGACATCAGCGTCCAAGGGTCCTTCTTCTCCTCCGCACTGCCGTCGCCGTGAGAGAACAGGCCACCGAAGAGGCAGCTATCTTTCGCACAGCCGTCGCTCAGGCATCCGGGCTGACCAGCGTTGCCACCGGCAGCAGCGGCACCACAAGCCGGAGGGGCAGCACAACTCGTCGCACATGGAGTTGTGCAGCTTCCCATTTGCTGGAGGTGCTGAGCCAGGCGTTCGCCGGCTTTCTTGTAAACGTCATCCGAGCATGCCGGTTGGCAGGCCGGCTGCGGAGTGGCGCAGTTGGCGTCTTGGGCAAAGGTCAATGAGTCTGACGAAACCCCAACGCTACCGAGCAGCAGCAGGGCTCCGGCGGATCGACGAATCATTTCCGAAATCCGGCCGTGTCGCATGGTTCTCTCCTAGATCATTCGGGATCGAGTAATTCCGTTATTCGACGATTCACCGGACCAACCGGCAAAAAACGCCGCCATGATTTGAGCCGTGTCGTCGCGCCGTTCCCTCTGAGCGCGGAACTCCACTTGACTGCACGAACTCGGACAGCCCCACCCGTGAGTGTTGTGAGGCCAGGTTGTCCATTGCTACTTATCGGAACTGTTAGAACGCGAGACCCACGCAGCCGCTCCCTCTTGTCAGAACCTTCGGAGTTCTCAGCATCCCCGTGACACTCCAAGTTCACGCAGATGGCAAGCTCAACGCGGTCGGCACGCCGAGCGGGTCGTGCGGCAGAATGTGCGACCGGCAGGCTCGATTCGGTCTCTTCAGCCAGAGCGATCAGCGAAGGTTGCCGATCTGACAATCCCATCGCGTGTGGCAGTCGCGCAACTCGATGTGGTTTTCCACGACGTGGTTCAATCCCTCGTCTCCACATCAACGGCAGAACTCTCAAAAATGTCACGACAACAGGCCACGGAAGTTGCCGGTCGTATCGCTTGCTCCAGCTAGGCAAGCAATTCCTTCACGACGCGTGCCCCTTCGACGCCGGTCAGCCGTGAATCCAAGCCCTGGAACTTCATGCTGAACCGCGAATGATCGATGCCGAGCAATTGCAGCAGCGTCGCATGGACGTCATGCACCGAGACGCGATTCTCGACTGCGTGATAGCCGAACTCGTCCGTCGCTCCGTAATGGAAGCCAGGCTTGAAGCCGCCACCGGCGAACCACATCGTGAAACCCGCGAGATGGTGATCGCGGCCGTTGCCCTGAGCCATCGGCGTCCGACCGAACTCGGACCCAAACACGATGATCGTGTCCTTGAGCATGTCGCGTTGTTTGAGGTCCGTGATCAGCGCGGCGATGGCTTGATCGACTTCCTTGGCCGTTCCGGCAACGTGGTCTTTCACCGAGCCGTGATGGTCCCAGTCGCGGTGATAAAGCTGAATGAATCGAGTCCCGCGCTCGGCGAGACGGCGGGCCAGCAAGCAATTCGAGGCGAACGAACCGTCGCCTCCCTTCGTGCCGTACAAGTCGAAGATGTGCTGCGGTTCGTTCTTGACGTCCATCAGTTCGGGAACGCTCGACTGCATCCGAAACGCGAGTTCGTACTGGCTGACGCGCGTCGCGATTTCCGGATCGTCCAGCGATTCATTCGCAAGACCGTTCAATGTCTGCACGGCATCAACCACGTCGCGCTGCCGCTTCGGTGTCACTCCCTTGGGATTGCCGACGTACAGAACCGGATCGCCGGTGCCGCGGAACTCGACCCCTTGAAACTGCCCCGGCAGAAAACCCGAATGCCATTGTCGCGCAGCGATCGGCTGCTTCTGCCCGAACTTGCCGGTCGAGACCATCACGACGAAACCGGGCAGGCTCTCCGATTCGGCTCCGAGTCCGTACAGCAGCCACGATCCCATCGCCGGCCGTCCAGGATTCATCGTGCCGGTGTTCATAAACGTGTGAGCCGGATCGTGATTGATCGCATCCGTCGAGAGTGACCGCACGATGCACATCTCGTCCGCACACTTCTCACCGAGGTGCGGCCAGATCTCGGCCATCGACTGTCCCGACTGGCCCCACTGTTTGAAGGGATGCTGCGGCGCGAAGCAATTCAACTTCTGCCCCTGTAACTGAGCGATCTGCTGCCCCTTCGTGATCGACTCCGGCATTGGCTGGCCGTTGAGTTCTGCCAGCTTCGGTTTGTTGTCGAACGTGTCGATGTGCGTCATGCCGCCGGCCATGTACAGCCAGATGACCCGTTTTGCCTTCGGCGCGAAGTGCGGCGGATTCAACACGCCAGTCCATTTCGGCACGTGCTTTCCCGACGAATCCGCCGCGCCGACGTCCCGCGTCAGCAACGAACTCAGCGCCATTGAACCCAAGCTGACTCCCGTGGATTGCAGAAAGGCTCGTCGAGCAATGGACGTTGGAATTTGCATGGCAAACCTCATGATCGCAGAGCGATGAGTCGGGTGATCGAGATCGAACGCATTCTCAACAAAACTCCATCGAATTTCACCCCACCGGACTGGACCCGACGGCACAATGCTCGCTGAGACCGACCTTGTAACCCCGTCGCAGGTGCTGTTCAAAATGATCGGCGATGAAGAAAAGAATCGCGAATTGGAGTTCAAAAAAACGCCGATCTGATGCGGCTCGGGGCTTTCACACCAAGCGATTCAGGAACTCCGCACTGAACGCGATTTTTGATGTCCTTGCGATTTCTCAAAATTCTCCGGTCGATCCCCCTTGTCCCGTTTTACAAACCTTTGATATTGTCCCCGCCTTGCCCTTGGTTCGATGGGGCACCGCACAACGATTCGCATGGCAAGGAGGCCATCGTGAGTTGGATTCATGCACCGCAACAAGCGTTGAAGGTCCAGATTCGTTGGTTGATTCGGCGCGACATGCCCGAAGTGCTCGACATCGAGCGCCAAAGTTTCGAATTCGCTTGGACGGAAGAAGATTTTCTCTGCTGCCTGCGACAGCGAAATTGCATCGGCATGGTCGCCGAATACAACCATCGCATCGTCGGCTTCATGATCTACGAACTGCACAAGGCGAAGCTGCATGTGCTGAACTTCGCCGTCGATCCCGAATTCCGCCGCCAGGCGATCGGGGCGCAAATGATCGAAAAGCTGGTGGACAAGCTCTCGCAGCAACGCCGCCAGGAAATTGTGCTGGAGGTCCGCGAATCAAACCTCTCCGCGCAGCTCTTCTTTAAAAAGATGGGCTTCAAAGCGGTGCTGGTGCTTCGCAGCCACTACGACGACACCGACGAGTCCGCCTATGTCATGCGGTTCACTTTGCATGAAGAAGGCGCGATCCTACTGCCGTTCGCACCGGCGAACCGCATCTCGGAATACGACGCGGCGTGAGCTGATTTTTCATTTTTTCACCGTGTTACCCCCGCACCATGCCACCTGTCATGACAAGGTGCGGGGGTGACACAGTGAAACGCGCCGTTATCCTCGCGGCATGTCGCACATCGAATTGCGAGGTGTTCGCGTTCACAACCTGAAGGGGATCGATCTGCGTCTGCCGCTCGGCAGCCTGATTGCGATCACCGGGGTCAGTGGAGCCGGCAAGAGCAGCCTCGCGTTCGACACGCTCGTGGCCGAGGGACAGCGGCGGTACATCGAGACCTTCGCGCCGTCGGCTCGGCAGTTTTTGGAACGGATCGAGCGGCCGGATGCGGATGCACTGGAGAATCTGCCGCCCGCAATCGCGTTTCGTGCGGAATCGTCATCCGATCAACGTGCGACGCTGGGCACGATCACCGAGACCGATGATTTGCTGCGGATGCTGTTCGCTCGGTTGGGTCGAGCGTTCTGTCCGCAATGCGAGACGCCGCTGGTCGCTCACACGGCTGACGAAGTTTGCCGTGAGCTTCAATCATTGCCGGACGGAATGAAATTCGTCGTGGCGTTTCCGTCGGAGAAGAGCGACGACGCGATCGCGAATTGGGGACAGCTTGGGTTCGTGCGGACGATTGAGTTGCCAGAATCTGATTTCTCAAATTTCAAATCTCAATTGCTCGTCGTCGTCGATCGGCTGGTCGCGGGGCGCACAGATGTCGCTCGCGTGTTGGAAAGCATTGAGCAAGCATACTCGCACGGCGATGGTCGCTGCGTGGTACTCGCAGAATCCGATGGTCAGGACAGGCAGACTCTGAAATGGGAGGGCCGCAACTGGCGGCTTGCGCGCCATTCGCAGCGATTGATTTGCGGCGAGTGCGGCCGTGAACACCCGCCGCTCGAACCGGACTTGTTCAACTTCGAGAGTTCGCTTGGTGCGTGTCCGCGGTGCAGCGGTTTGGGGCGGATCGCGACTTCAGCAACGGTCAGACACCTAACGATGACGGACTGCTCCGAATGCGGCGGATCGCGATTAGGGGTTGCGGGGCGAAGCGTGCAATTGTTCGGAGGTAGGACGGGCAGGAGCGCCCATCCTACGATTGCAGAGTTGCGTGAACTGCGGCTCACTCAACTCGCGACGCTCCTGGATGAACTGGCCCTTGTGACGGAACCCAGCGAACAAGTGCTCGTCTCCAATCTGCTCGGCGAGTTGTCGGCGCGGCTACGGACACTGCTGGATCTCGGTTTGGGGCATCTGTCGATGAGTCGTTCGCCGCGTACTTTGTCGCGGGGCGAGCGACAGCGGGCGCGATTGGCTGGCGTGCTGGCGACTCGGCTCGACAACGCGTTGTACGTTCTTGATGAGCCGTCAGGAGGCTTGCATCCACTCGATGCCGAACGGGTGCTGACGGCGATTCTGCGACTGCAACAAGCGGGAAACACGGTCATTCTCGTCGAGCATTCGGAGTCGTTCATCGAGGCAGCCGACGAGGTAATTGAACTCGGTCCCGGTGCCGGCCGCGAGGGTGGACGCGTCTGCCAACACTGGACTCAATCGAAGTCCCCTCTCCCCTTGGGAAAGGGTGGCCGAAGGATGGGTGAGGGACCGGAGTTGTCAGAGTCATCGCCGCGTGTCGAGACCCTGTCGGAACGAAAACAGTTTGAACGATCAACTCTCGCGATCAGCGTTGATCAGCCTTCCGGCCCTCACCCTAGCCCTCTCCCAATGGGAGAGGGGACCGAGCACGGCAGCGATCACACGCCACGCAATGTGCTCATGCTGAACGGCGTGACGCTGCACAACCTCAAAGACCAGTCCGTGGCGTTTCCGCTCAACCGGTTGTGCGTCGTCACCGGCGTCAGCGGCAGTGGGAAGAGTTCGTTGATTCAGCACACGTTGTATCCGGTGCTGTGTCGTCGGTTCGGTACTGCCTGCGAGGTCGATCCGGTCGGCGAGTTCACCATGCTGTCTGGCGCGGAACAAATCGACGAGGTCGTGTTTCTCGATTCGTCGCCAATTCGGCGATCGGCTCGCGCGAGTGCGGCGACGATGCTGCATTTGCTCGGCGAGATTCGGAATCTGTTCGCGCAGACGACCGAGGCAAAAGTGAAGAACTTCACGGCTCGGCATTACAGCTTTAACGCCAGTGAGGGCGGGCGCTGTCCGCGTTGCCGAGGACTTGGCGCGGTCGAGATCGACATGCAATTCCTCGCAAACCTGACGGTCGTGTGTCCGGAGTGTCACGGCTCGCGATTTCAGCGCGAGGTGTTGGACGCCAAGCTACGTGGGCTGTCGATCGCTGAGGTGCTCAATCTCTCGGCCGACGAGGCGTTCTCGTTCTTTCGAGGTCAGCCGCAACTGCAACGGCGGCTGAAGTCGCTGAAGGATGTCGGACTGGGTTATCTGCCGCTGGGCCAATCGGCCAGCACGCTTTCGCGCGGCGAGTGTCAGCGGTTGAAGTTGGCGACGTTGCTTGGCAACCGCTCGCGAAAGCGAACGCTGTTTCTGATGGACGAACCGTGCATCGGCCTGCATGCGCGCGACATCGCGGTTTTGTTAGAGTGCTTCCGACGCTTGATTGAGGTTGGACACTCACTGATCGCGATCGAGCATCGACCGGAATTCATTCGCGCCGCCGACTGGGTGATCGAACTCGGCCCCGGAGCCGGCGACGCGGGTGGGCGAATCGTGACAGCAGGCGTCTCGCCTGCCGATGTTGAATGAAAGACAACAGTGACTCGACTGCAATTGCCTCTAAAACGTCGCTACTTGGTTCGGTTTGATCCGAAGCGGGTGCCGCATGTGTTTGCGGATGTGCTGGTGATCGGCGGCGGGATTGCCGGCATTCGAGCGGCTTTGGAAGTAGACCCGCGGCTGACGACGGTGGTGGTCACGAAGGATGCGCTCAATCAGTCGAACAGCGCGTACGCTCAAGGGGGCATCGCGGGGGTGCTCGATCCGTTGGACGATGTCGCGAATCATGCGTCCGACACGATGGCCGCCGGCAAGGGACTGTGCGACGAAGCGGTCGTGAACATGGTCGTGCATGAGGCACCCGAACGGATTCGTGAACTGGTCACGTTCGGAGCGCACTTCGATCTGAAACAAGACGGCGAGATCGCGCTCACACAAGAGGGGGGACACAGCCATCGCCGCGTTGCTCACGCACTTGGCGACGCCACCGGCAAGGAAGTCATGCGAGCGATGATCACGCGAGTCCGCTCGGCGGAACACGCTCAGGTTTGGGAGCAAACTGCGACGCTTGATTTGTTGACGCACGAAGAGGTCTGCCGCGGAGCGATCGTCTGGAATGCTCAGCACGGCAAGACGCTGGTGTGGGCCAAGCAGACGATTCTCTGCACCGGCGGCGCCGGTCGGCTGTATCGCGAAACAACCAACCCGGACATCGCGACGGCTGACGGTCATGCGCTCGGCTTTCGTGCCGGAGCCGAACTGCGTGACATGGAGTTCATGCAGTTTCATCCGACGGTGCTGTACATCGCCGGCAGCTCGCGGCATCTCATCAGCGAGGCGGTGCGCGGCGAAGGTGCGTACCTGCGAGATTGCTTCGGCCATCGCTTCATGGGGGACTACCACACCTCGCTGGAACTGGCTCCGCGCGACGAGGTCAGCCTGGCGATCACTCGGCAGATGGAGAAGACGAAGCACTCGAGCGTGTACCTCGACTTGACGCACTTGCCGAAGCCGCTGATTCGGGAACGCTTCCCGCACATCGGCCGCGTGTGTGCCGAGTTTGGTCTCGACATCACTTCCGATCAAATTCCAGTTCGGCCGGGAGCGCACTACATGATCGGTGGCCTGACGGTCGATCTCGATGGCCGCACGACGCTCCCCGGTTTGTGGGCGGCCGGCGAAGTGACCTCGTCCGGACTGCACGGTGCGAACCGGTTGGCCTCGAACAGCCTGCTCGAAGGATTGGTTTACGGTCTTCGCTGCGGACGCGGTGCTTCGGAGTTGGCACTCGCGCAGACCGACAGCTTCGCCGCGTTTCCGATCCGAGCGGAGGGTGCTTTGGACACGAAGGAGGATCACGACCTCAACCTCACCGACCTGACGAACTCGTTGCAAAGCCTAATGGGTCGGCATGTCGGCATCACTCGCGATGCGGCGGGCTTGAAAGAGGCTCTGACGCAGATCGACTTTTGGAACCGGTACGTCTCGGTTCGTGAGTTCACACAGCTCAAAGGCTGGGAACTGCAAAACCTGTTGCTGATCGCTCGCCTGATGGCGACCGCCGCCGCCGCTCGCACGGAAAGTCGAGGCGTCCACTTTCGCGACGATTTCCCGGTGGCCGACCCGCAACAGGCGCAGCACATCGCGCTGAAAGCGACGTGAGGCCGATGATGCTGCTGGATGTGCTGCAACGCTACTGGGGCTACGACGGGTTTCGACCGCTGCAAGAAGAGGCGATGCGCAGCGTGCTCGACGGTCGTGACTCCGTGGTTGTGTTGCCAACGGGCGGCGGCAAGTCGTTGTGCTACCAAGCTCCGGCGATGTGCCTCGACGGGCTCGCGGTCGTGGTCTCGCCGTTGATTTCGCTGATGAAAGACCAAGTCGATGCACTGGTGTCGAACGGCATTTCGGCGGCGTTCGTCAACAGCACGCAGACGGCAGCGGAACAATCCTGGGTCGCCAGCAACATTGGCGCAGGCAGAATCAAGCTGCTGTACGTCTCGCCGGAAAGGCTTGTCCAAGACCGGATGATCGACTTTCTGAAGAAGTCAAACGTCTCGACGTTCGCGATCGACGAAGCGCACTGCGTCAGCGAATGGGGACACGACTTCCGGCTAGAGTACCGGCAGCTCAACCTGCTGCGCGAAAACTTTCCGACGATCGGCCTGCACGCCTACACAGCCACCGCCACCGAGCGGGTGCGCGAAGACATCGTCCGATCGCTGGGGCTGCGGCAGCCGGACATTCTCGTCGGTTCGTTCGACCGGCCGAATCTGATCTACAAAGTCGAACGCCGAAAAAGCGGACTCGGCCAGGTGCGCGAAATTCTCGATCGGCACAAGGGGGAGTCAGGCATCATCTACTGTACGACGCGCGCGGACGTGGACACGCTCAGCTTGGAACTCAACGGACAGGACTGCAAAACGCTGCCGTATCACGCTGGCATGTCGGACGACGATCGGCGTCGGAACCAAGAGGCGTTCATCCAGGAACGCTGCGACATCATCGTGGCGACGGTCGCATTCGGCATGGGGATCGACAAGTCGAACGTGCGATTCGTGATCCATTACGGGATGCCGAAGGCTCTGGAGAACTACCAACAGGAAAGTGGCCGCTCCGGCCGCGACGGTCTCGAAGCCGAGTGCTGTCTGCTGTATTCCGGCCGCGAAATGGTCCGCTGGCGAAACATGATCGACGAGTCTCCGCCCGGCCCGGCGCGCGAAGCGGCGTTTCATTCGTTCGAGGCGATGACGCGTTTCGCGACCGGAGTCACTTGCCGGCACAAGTCGCTCGTCAATTACTTCGGCCAAGAATTACCGGACGAGCAAGCCGAGTCGTGCGGGGCCTGCGACGTCTGCCTCGGCCAGTTGGACTTGGTCGAAGACTCGCTGGTCATCGGCCAGAAGATTCTGTCAAGCGTCTTCCGGCAAGAGCAGCGGTTTGGCAGCGACTACACCACGATGGTCTTGAAAGGCTCGAAGGAGCAGCGTGTTCTGCAAAACGGTCACGACCAGTTGAGCACCTACGGATTGCTCGCGGATGCTCCGCAGAAGTCCATCCGCGATTGGATCGAGCAGTTGGTCGGCCAAAAATTTCTGCGGAAAGAGGGGGAGTACAACCTCCTCAAGATCACCGACGACGGTTGGAAGTTGTTGCGTGGCGAAGCAACACCGAAGCTGCTCAAGCCAGCCGCGGCGACCAAAGAGAAACGCAAAGCTGCCGTCATTGCCGATTCGTGGGTCGGTGTGGATCGCGGTCTGTTCGACTCGCTGCGCGATCTCCGCCGGGTGAAGGCGGGCGCGATGAGCGTTCCGGCGTACATCGTCTTCTCGGACACGACGCTGCGTGACATGGCTCGGCAACGGCCGATCACGATTGCCGGTTTTCATTCGGTCAAAGGGGTCGGCGAGAAGAAGCTCGCCGACTTCGGCCAGGAGTTCATCGCCTGCATTGTGGCATACTGCCAACAGCACGGCGTCGAGACCGACACGATTCCCATTGATCGCCGATGAAGTTCGCAGTCGCGTGGTTAAGGCGCTGTCGAGATTCGAGCTCCGACATTAGCCCGACGCGCAAGCGAGGGGTTTGCCTGTGCCTCGGGACCACTCGCTTGCGCGTCGTGCTAATTCGGCTGATTCACCCCGCTGAATTGCGCACGAGAGTCAGGGGCGTCGCAGTGCTTCCAAAATCGCGCTGTTGTCGAGTTGGCCAAGTCCCCGCGACTCCGCCAGTTCCAGCAATCGTTGGTGCTCGGTACTCAGCGGCAGCTCTTGTCCGACTCGTGCGGCGGCTTCGCGAATCAGGCGGACATCCTTGAGATGCTGCGACAGCCGCGCTTCCGGCGTGAAGTCGCGCAGCACCATCTTCGGCCCCTTCGTGTCCATGATCCGCGAGTACGCCATGCTGTCACGCAGCACGCTCAAGGCGATCGCGGGTTCGAGTCCGAGGGCTTCCGCGAACGCGAGTCCCTCGGCCAGTGCCGCTCGGTTCAGACCGAGCACGAGATTCGTGACAAGCTTCATCCACGCTCCACGACCGCTCGGCCCGACATGTCGGACTTGCCAGGCGAACGACTCGAACAGACGCTGGCAAACGCCGAACCCGGACTCCTCGCCGCCGACCATGACCAGCACATCGCCGCGCCGCACTTGAGCGCTGCTGCCGGAGATGGTCGCGTCCAGAAATGTCACGCCGCGATCACCCAGCGTCTTCGCCAGCGATTCCGCCGTGCGCGGATCGCCGGTGCCCAAGTCGGCAACGATCTGACCGGCACGCAAACTGCCGTCGAGGTCGCGCAGCACGTCGCGCGAGATCGTGTCGTTGGGCAGCGCAAGCCACACGATGTCCGCTTCCTCCACGACTTCCGCGGCGGTCGCAGTGCGCACGCCGCCTTGTTGGCTGAGCTTGAACCGAGCGTCTTCGGACACGTCGAAGCCAATCACCGTGTGTCCGGCGGCGAGCAATCGTTCCGCGACCGCCGAACCGATCAGGCCCAGCCCAATCAAGCCGATCGTTGTCGGGCGTTCTGGATTACCGGTTCGGCCACTCATGAGTTGTCTCTGCAAATGAAGTTCGTAGCTCTGATGCCCACGTCCGACCAGACGTTGCTCTGCCTCGTGGAAGCGAGGCCGCTCTGTTTTCAGGAGTCGTTGCCGGACCTGTTCCACTTCTCGCGTTGCGGTGGCATGGCTTTGACCTGCGGTATCATCAGGCCGCTGGGAGGCCCCGGCAACTCCTTGGAGAATCTCTCGCACACGGACGTTTCGATCCAGGAGCAGCAATTCACGCCCCTAACCTGCATTATTCATGGGATGGGAGTAGCACGACGCGCAAGCGAGTGGTGGCAAACAAGAACGCTCGCTTGCGCGTCGTGCTAACTGAGCAGCAGCCTGTCACGAAATCTCCCTGGCCCATGAATAATCCAGGCTAGCGCCCTGCGGCTGATTTCGCGACCCAAAATCTTGGTTCTGACAGAGCCCTGGCAAGTGTTGTCATTTTGCGAACCCAATTGGCTTCTCCCCCCGCGATACAAAGCCCCGAATCGCAGCGCGCTCAATCTTTCTGTGAACTGCGACAGATTCCATTGACGATAGTCTCTCCAGCGTCGCTAGCGTTCTCTTAATCGTCAAAGTTGGCTTCCTGAATCGGCAAGTTTCGCCGATCGGAACGACGTGGGCGGTCCACTTGAATCACTCGAACTTGCGGGCGCGGAATGGAGATGGCAGATGCCTTTGATGACTTGGCGATTGGGTGATTGGTTGGGAGTTTGCAAAACAGGAATCCGGCATCGTCGCCGACCGTTGTCGCGACGTGCGCCAACCGCAAGTGCCGAGAAATTGGAGCCTCGCGCATTGCTGGCGGGAACCGCGGTCGTCCGCGGCGTGACGTTCATCGACGCGAATGGTGATGGCAACACGGGAGACGACGATGATGCGGGCGAGATCATCGCCCGAGGCATCGTCGTGAATCTGACAGGAACATCCATTGCCAACGAGTTGGTCAACGCCTCAGCGACGACGGACGCAGATGGTACGTTCACGTTCATTCGCGTTCCGGCCGGATCGTATAAGCTGACTGCTCAGCCGGGTGACAAATTGGTGGGAACGGCGGTCCCTGCCGAAGTGAACGTGGGTGGTTTAGACAGCGAGGTGAAACGCGACCTGCCACTCAAAGGTTTGATACCACCGCTGGTTTCGCTGCGGATGTTCTTAAACACAACGACCCTCAATTCGTATCCGTTTGCCGCGGCCGGTGACGGACGCGATGCGGCCAGTAACGACGCTCCGACGGTCCTGGGAGCCGCAAACTTGAGCATTTCGGCAACGACGTCCACGTCGCCGACCGCGATCAATCGCGACCTCGCGGAAATTTTCACCGACCAGAACTTCGACAACAGCGAAGTCCGCTTCCGCACGTCGACCGGCAATATCAACGTCGAACTGTACGACAAAGATACCCCGATCACCGTGGACAACTTTTACGAGTACGCCAACTCGGGGCGCTACAACGACACGATCTTCCACCGTTTGGTGGACAGCTTCGTTCTGCAGGGGGGCGGCTTCAAATTCGACGACACTGGGAATTCGTTCCCGTCAGTCTCCATCGACCCAACAATCAAGAACGAACCAGACATCGTGAACCGCTCCAACTTGGCCAATACGGTTGCGATGGCCAAGCTCGGCAGCGACCCGAATAGTGCGTCGAGCCAATTCTTCTTTAACCTCGCTGACAACTCGGACAATCTCGACAACCAGAACGGAGGCTTCACGGTCTTCGGAAAGATTGCCGATACGACACCGTCAGCCATGACGCCAGTCACCGACAGCGTACTGCTCGGCCTGGCCGATACGCCCATCAGCAACCAGTTGAGCGCCAACAGCGCGTTCGGCGAACTGCCGTTGAACAACTACACGGGAACGAACTTCCCAACAGACGCCGCGCCGAGCAATTTCTTGCGGATTCTTGGGATCGACACGGTGCGCCGCGACGAGTTCTTGACCTACACGTTGCTCTCCGACGGCTCCCCAACCACGACCATCGACACAACGTTGTTCACGGCCACGATCGTGAATCATCGGCTGCGTGTGACTCCGAAGTCGGGACAGCAGGGCCAAGCGGACATCGTCGTCCGAACGACCGACGAATTTGGCGACTCGGTCACAGCGACCTTCCATGTCAGCGTCGCTCCGGCAGGCAACGTAGCACCGACCGCCACGGTGGCTCTCAGCCCTGCTCAGCCGTTGATCGATTCGACGCTCACCGCGACCGCGACCGTGGCGGACGGCAACAGCAATCCGGTGAATTTGACATACGTCTGGAAAAATGGATCGACGGTTCTCAAGACGACCAGCGCGACGTCCAGCTTGACTGACACGCTCGACCTGACGCAGTCAGAGATGGCTAGCAATGTCTCAGCCGGTGACACAATCACCATCGAGGTCACGCCGAACGACGGCTTCGTGGATGGCACGACTGTCACCGCGATGCAAACGCTCAATTCCGCACCAACGGCCACGGTCGCGTTGACGCCAGAGAGTCCGCTTGTCAATTCAGTGCTGACGGCCACGGCCACGTCGGCGGACGTGAACGGCCAGCCCGTGAAACTGACCTACGTCTGGAAGGTCGGCACGACGGTCGTGCAGACCACATCGGCCACCAGCAGCCTGACGGACACGCTCGACCTGAGCAAGCCGGACATCAGCACCGAAGCTGCGGGAAACATCATCACCGTCGAAATCACTCCGAACGACGGCTTCGTGGATGGCACGACTGTCACCGCGACGCAAACGCTCGCCGCCAGCAATTCCGCACCAACGGCCACGGTCGCGTTGACGCCAGAGAGTCCGCCTGTCGATTCAGTGCTGACGGCCACGGCCACGTCGGCAGACGTGAACGGCCAGCCCGTGAAACTGACCTACGTCTGGAAGGTCGGCACGACGGTCGTGCAGACCACATCGGCCACCAGCAGCCTGACGGACACGCTCGACCTGAGCAAGCCGGACATCAGCACCGAAGCTGCGGGAAATATCATCACCGTCGAAATCACTCCGAACGACGGCACCGTGGATGGGACGACTGTCACCGCGACGCAAACGCTCACCAGCAGCAACGAAGTTCCCACCGTGCTGGGTGCGGCGGACTTGGACGTTACGTTCACGACCTCCGCCTCGCCGACCTCGCAAAACGTCGATCTGGCGGGCATCTTCACCGACCAAGACTTTGAGAACAGCGAAGTGCAATTTCGAACGTCGGCCGGCAACATCAACGTCGAGTTGTTCGACGAAGACGCGCCGATCACCGTGGCGAACTTCTACGAGTATGCCAATTCGGGTCGGTACAACGACTCAATTTTCCATCGTCTGGTCGATGACTTCGTGTTGCAGGGAGGCGGATTCGCTTTCAACGACGCGACGAACTCGTTCCCGGAAGTCACGGAAGATTCCACGATTCAGAACGAATTCAGCGCGACGCGTTCGAATCTCGCCAGCACGATCGCAATGGCGAAACTTGGCGGCGATCCGAACAGTGCCTCGAGCCAGTTCTTCTTCAACCTGGGGAACAACTCATCGAACCTCAATAATCAAAACGGTGGTTTCACCGTCTTTGGAAAGATCGCCGGCGCGACCTCGACCACCGCAGTGACCGACAGCGTGCTGCTCGATCTGGCCGATACGCCCATCAGCAATCGGCAGAGCACCAACAGCGCGTTCTCGCAACTGCCGCTGAATAACTATGCGGGGACGAGTTTCCCAACCGATGCGACGCCCGACCATTTCTTGCGGATCCTCGGCATCGACACCGTGCGGCGGAAGGAAGTGCTCAGCTATTCGCTGATCTCCGACGATGCGGTCGTCGAGACAATCGACACATCGCTGCTGACGGCCGTGATTGTGAATCACAGATTGCAGATCACGCCCAAGGCCAACGCATCCGGCCAAGCCGACATCGTTGTCCGCGCGACTGACCTGTCTGGCGAGTTCGTGACCACGACCTTCCGAGTGACTGTCGTTAATGACGCCCCGACGGCGACCGTCGCCATCACGCCGACAGATCCAACGAGCGATTCCGTGCTGACGGCGACGGCCACCACATCCGACGCCAACGGCCAGCCGGTCGGCCTGACCTACGTTTGGAAGAAGAATGGAACGGACGTCTTGGCGACCCACGACAACGACAATCTGATTGACACCCTCGACCTCGGCCAATTCAGCTTGAGTCCGGACGACGAGATCTCGGTCGAAGTGACTCCGAACGACGGGACGATCGACGGGATCACGGTGACCGACAGCGTGACAATCAACGTGACCGTTGTTTGATGGTGAGCCGTCACGGATGACTGCGGCGGGACCGAATCCTCGGTCCTGCGAAATCGATGGAGCGATGACATGACCAAACGAATGCTGTGTCTTCTCGGACTTCTGTTGGCCGGGAGCGGTGCGGTGCAGGCGCAAGACGAGGCGTCTCCGCCGAGCGATGTGCTGACGTTCGCACCGGCGAAGGACAACGCCTGGGTGACCGGAGAGTTTCTGTTCGGCTGGACGGCGAGCGTGAATTTCGCGCCGCTGGTGACGACCAGCCCGGACGGGACTGATCCTGAGGACGCGGGTGTTTTGGATCCGCTGTTGCCCACCACGACGCTGCTCGGCGGACGTCAGAGCAGCGGAGTTCTGCCCGGCTTGCGGCTCGGAGCGGGATACATCGTCGATCACGAGCATGGCCTCGGCGTCGAAGCGGGCTTCACGTTTCTGGCAAGCAACTCCTCGACCTTCTCATTTGCCAACGACATCCTGGCGCGGCCGTACATCGATGCGACGAACGACGATCCGGCTTCGGTGCTGGTGGGCTTTCCGAAGGTCTCGACCGGCATAATCGACGTCGAGTCGAAGGTCGGTGACTTCTACAGCCTCAATTTGGACATCACCGAGAAAATCTGGGAGGAAGAATCGGGTTGGCGGATGGATGCGTTGTTCGGCTACCGCTTCGCGTCGTTCAGCGACAGCCTGCGAATTCGGCAAAACATCGTCTCAACATTGCTGCCCGGCACGGAGATCAACAGCATCGATTCCTTTGGAGCCAAGAATACGTTCAACGGACTCGATCTGGGTCTGCGAACCAACTACCTGTGGAGCGACCGCTTGTCGTTGAATGTGCTGACGAAGGTGGCGGTGGGCAACATGCATCGCACGGTCGATATTCGCGGTCGGACGAAGACGACGGTGGGTGTGTCCTCAGAGCCGAACCTCGGTGGCGTGTTAGCCTTGAGCAGCAACATTGGTGAATATCGGAGTAACGATTTGGCAGTGCTGCCGGAAGCGGGGGCCAACTTGGTGTGGAACTTCCGCTCGAACATGAACCTGCGGCTCGGCTACTCACTGATCTATTTGACGAAGGCCACGCGGGCGGACAATCACATCGACTTCACCGTGAACCCTAACTTGTTTCCGCCCAAAGTTGAAGCGGCCACTCCAGCACGTCCGGGTTACCAAGAAAATCACAACGATTTCTGGATTCAGTCGCTGAATCTGGGCGTGGATGTGACATTCTGAGGCTCACACCGTTTCGGCTCACTTCGGCGGAGTCTCGTCTGGGATGACGATGGTCGGGCCTTCCGACTTGGGCTTCTCGAGACTGGGGCGGTCGTGGACCTCCAGCAGGTTGAGCAGCGATTGAGCCTCTTTGCGGATGTCGACGGCGTCATATTGGTTGATGCCGCCGCGGCGGAGAGTCAGCTCGGCCGCGTTGCGAATTTGTTCCGCGAGCTGCTGCTCGGTGAGAACTTTCTGGATGTGTGCCAGCGCGATGCGAGCTAGTTCCGGTGACGCATTGCTGTCCGAGCGGTAGATGTTGACGACATCCTGCATCTTCGAGACCGAACCGGAGTAGTCCTTGCGGAGTTCGGCGATCTGTCCCTCGAAGTACGCGATCATCTGGTCGTCGCGGATCTCTTTGCGGAACCTCTTCAACTGCTGCGCGGCAGTGTCGGCATCCTCGGCTTCGAGCGGGATAGCGACGGCGGATTGAGCCAACGTGCGACGGCGACGCGGGTCGCTCTGCTGGTCGAATGCGGTCGCCAATTCGGCGCACGCTTCGACGGATCGCCCCGCCTTGCCGAGCGACCAGCAATGCCGCAACAGAATGGCCGTATTCGTGGGGAAGGTCTCGCGAAGCGATTCGTACTGCCTCAAGACAACCGGCCCGGGAGGCAGGCGATTTAAGGTGTTGGCGAACTCGACTGCGGCTGCCTCGGTTCGCTCTTGCTGCTTGAACAACGCCGTGGCCGCCGAGATGGTTTCACTCGGCGTCTTGGCCATGAGCAAGACCTTCACGCGGTCCCGCAGAAACTCGGCGTTGTCCGGATCTTCTCGCAGCAGCGCATCGACCAGCTTGATCGCATCGTCCGCTTGCTCGAACCAGACCGCCATGCCCAGTAGTTCGCGATGGTGTTCCGGGATCTCACCGGACAGCGACAGCGCGGTTTTCAAGGCGGCCAGTGCCTTGTCCAACTGCACGCGAGCCGCTCGCAGCTTACTTTCCGAACGCTGTTTCACGTGCTTGGCCTGGAACGCGAAGATCGCATACAGCGAGACCGCCGCCGACGAAGGATTCTGGTCGTACAGTTCCAGCAGAGGTGTGATCGCCGCCTCGTCACCCTCGAACAACTTGAGCCGCAGCGAATAGCCCTTGTACTTGGGATTGTTTGGTGCGGCATCGACCGCCAGTTTGATCTCGGCCTTCGCGGCGTCGAGCCGTTCCAGTTGCTCGAGCGCGCACGCTCGCAGGAAATGTCCGACCGGCGTGGACTCGCCCGCACCCTCGGACAGCTTGTCGAGCGCCTCTTGCGGCCGAGCGAACTGCAACGCCTTCCGCGCCGCAAGCGCGGCGGGAGAGAGACGCTCGCCACCACAGCCGGAGATCGCGGTGAGCATCAGCAGTCCCATCATCAGTATTACGGACTTCATTGTGTTTCGCCGATCGTTGCTGGTTGCCTCGCACTGTGTCTCAGTGCGTCAGCCGAAAATGGAATTGGTTGTCGCCGGCGTGAACTTCGCGCACGAGCTTCGTGGCCTTGAGTGTTCCGATCACGCCCTCCGGCGAGTTGTCGGACTTCGCGGCAGCGTTGTTCGACGGACTGAGCCGTTGCACGCGGATGGCCACTCGGTGCCGGCCGATTTTGGCACCGGACCGGGATTCGTCCAACATCAATCGGAAGCGTCCTGATTCGTCGCTCGTCGCCGTTGAAGCTCGGCCAGTCGATGTTCCTGACGTGTTCAGCGGCTCGAACAGGATCTCCGCCACGGCCGGTTGACCGCAAAAAGTGACGTCGCCGCTGACTTCGGCCAGCGTTCCGTCCTTCTGACCGCAACCAGACAGCATGCTCAGAAGCAGGCAAAACTGAGCCGTGCAGAGTGAGTCAACGATCCGTTCCATCTTCGATTCTCGGTTTCCCTGATTGCGGCCGTTGCGCGATCAATACTGCTGCGACGCGACTTGTTCATGGCCATCGATGGTCGAGAGTGACTCGAAGATCCCTTGGTCGATGTTCTGGCTGAGGAACCGCACGTTGCCGTCCGCGAAGAGAAATTGTGCTCCGCCGGTGTGATCCGACTGGAACGAGTACAACTGCCGTTCGTTCGAGGTCACACCCATTTGCAAAGGCCGCGGATTCATCGGGAATGGCACTCCTGCCCCGGCGGGTGAGACCGGGCAGTCGGGAAGTTGGATGTCGCGTGTCACGGCCAGCGCATCGACCACCCAGGTCGATCCCGCCGGAGAAAGATACACGACGGCCGCCATTGCCCACGGGTACTCGACCGGCAACGTCGAATAACTGGAGTTGGGGCCGCCGTAGGTCAGCCGGCCGCCGGATTTCTCGCCCAACGCAAATGTTGATGAAGTTCCATCGTTGATGTCTTGCGGCCGGCAAGTGCTGTTGTAACCAAACGCTCCGCGAGTCTCGTGCGGAGTCTGCTGCCAGTAATGCAGCAACCCACCGGGACACGCCGCCTCCGGGCCGGGCAGTGCCCGAATGATGTCCGCTCCGTGGCTGAACGAATAATCGGTCGGAGCCCCCTGCATCCACAAACTGGGACTGCCCAGCGACATTGTCGGATGCGACGCGCTGGGACAGATCAGCGTCGAGATCGCCTTTGCATTGAGCGGCCACATCGAATGATCACTGAGATCCGTCAGGCTCGACAGCCACGTTTTGCGGAAGTCGTACTGGCGGTACAACGGCTGCTGTCCCAGATCCGGCAGCAGCATGTGGAACCCGCTCCAATGCACGCGGAACTGCAACGCCGAGCCTCCCGGCGGCGGCGGCGGATTGCCGTCCTCTTGCCGCACGAAGCTCGGCGGAAAGCAGAGGTGCGTGCTTTCGTAGCTGGCCAACGCCAGCCCAATCTGCTTGAGATTGTTTTGGCACTGAACTGTCCGCGCCCGCTCGCGAGCTTGTTGCACTGCCGGCAGCAACAGCGCGACCAGAATCGCCACGATGGCAATCACCACCAACAGCTCGATCAGCGTGAAGCCACTGCGGTCGCGAACCGTGAAATTCAAAGGTTTTCGTTCCATCTCAAACATGGTGCGGAATTCTAGGAGACCTCGCGAGAACCACGCGATGCCAGTTTGCGACGGTTTGAAAGCGGTCCCGAATCATCCCTTCTCCCTCCGGGAGAAGGTGGCCGAAGGCCGGATGAGGGATTCAATGATGGACGACTCTCTCCCCGACCCTCTCACAAAGGGAGAGGGAGAAGTTCAACGCCCCGACCAAGTGATATGTGCTCAGGCGAGACGGCCGCATCTCAATCCGGTAACTTCCGCAGGCCAGAAAGGAATCACTCAGCGCGATGTCACGGATTCATGCACTCGACGTTTCGGTCGTTAACAAAATCGCCGCCGGCGAGGTCATCGAGCGTCCTGCCAACGTCGTCAAAGAGCTGCTCGAAAACAGTCTCGACGCGCTGGCGACACGCATCGAAGTCGATCTCGAAGCCGGTGGCGGGGAACTGATTCGCATCGTCGATGACGGCGAAGGCATCCATCCCGACGACCTGCTGCTGGCCGTGACCGCTCACGCGACGAGCAAGATCGCCTCGGCCGACGACCTCTTCCGAGTGCAGACGATGGGCTTTCGCGGCGAGGCGCTCGCGTCGATCGCTGAGGTCAGCCGGCTCCGCATTCGCAGCCGCCCGCCCGACGCGGCTACCGACTCTAGCCCGATGCGCGAGCGAGGGGTTGCAACGGGAGACCCCTCGCTCGCGCGTCGGGCTAGTTTGACTGGCCACGAAATTCTTTCCGAATTCGGCCAGATCGCACCGCCACAGCCCTGCGGCTGCCCGGTTGGAACGCAGATCGAGGTGCGGCAACTCTTCGCCAACACACCGGTCCGCCGCAAGTTTCTGAAGTCGATCGGCACCGAGTTCGCGCACATCACCGAGCACTTCACCCGCATCGCTCTCGCGCAGCCGCGGCTGCATCTCGTGCTGCGGCATAACGGCAAAGTCGTGTTTGAATTGCCCGGCACGCCACAGTTGCTCGACCGTATTCGCCTGTTGTTCGGCAACGAACTGGCGGACAATCTGATCCCGGTCGAATCGGAATCGCTGGGGGTGCGAATGTGGGGCTACGTCGGCCATCCGTCGGTCAGCAAGAGCACTCGCAAGAGTCAGCACCTGTTTCTCAACGGCCGCTGGATTCAAGACCGCTCGCTGCAACACGCGCTGACCGAAGCATATCGCGGCTTGTTGATGATCGGCCGCCAGCCGATCTCGTTCTTGTTTCTGGAAGTTCCCGCCGAGATCGTGGACGTGAACGTCCACCCGACGAAATCCGAGGTCCGCTTCGCCGACGGCCAAGCTCTCTTCCGCCAATTGCTGTCGATGTTGCGGACGAAATTCCTGAGTTTGAATTTTGAATCGACGATGCGCCTGCCGCCCAGCGGTGGCTTCTCGGCGGCCGGAGCTGGCCCGCGACCGCGCGGTGTCGAACTGCATGCGTGGTCGCCGCCGGCGACATCCACCGCAGATGGTTCGTCGGCGAGCAATTCGTTGTGGGGCAACGTGCCTCGGCTGCCGGCCGAGCTACCGCGTTTCGGCGAGGCTGAATCACAGCCTGTTTCGGACGAATCTGAAATCTCAAATCTCAAATCTCAAATCTCGGAACCTGCGGCGGACTTGGCCTCGTTCGCGATCTCTTCTGCTCCGCCTGAGTCGCCGAACGGCGATGCCGTGGAGACACACGCGAGCCGCGTGAGCCACGGCGAGTTGCGGGCCATGCAGATTCGCGACACCTACATCGTCGTCGAGACGGATGAGGGACTGACGCTGATCGACCAGCACGCGTTGCACGAGCGGATCGTCTACGAGTACCTGCGTCCGCGCGTGCTCAACAACGCCGTCGAATCGCAGCGGATGCTCGTTCCCGAAACGGTTGAACTCACACCGAAGGAAACCGCGCTGTTGCTGGAGTACGCCGATGTTCTCAATCAACTCGGACTGGGCGTTCAGGAGTTCGGTCGCCAGACGGTGCTGGTCGATCGCTATCCGGTGATGCTCAAGAAAGCCAACCTCCCGCAACTGGTCCGCGATTTGGCCGAGCAACTCGACCAGCCGGAAAATCCGCCCGATCGCCGCGATCTGCTCGATTCGCTGCTGCACATGATGTCCTGCAAAGCCGCGATCAAAGCGGGCCAGCGGCTTTCGCCGGAGGAGATCGACAGCCTTCTCGCTCAACGGCATCTGATCGACGACGCCCACCACTGCCCGCACGGTCGGCCAACGGCACTGGTGCTCACGGAAAACGAACTCGAACGCCAGTTCGGGCGACTGGGCTGACGAGCCTGATCGAGCCGAATAAACTCCGACCGCAACCTCGGAATGTCTCCTTCCCGATCCACTAGCCCCCAACGCCACCCCATGATTTGCGTCAGCATCGGACGGACTCGCCACAAGATGGTGACCCTGGAACATCAAGCTCTCGCCCAGAAGGGGGCCGAGTTGGTCGAGTACCGCTTGGATTATCTGTCGCACTTGCCCGATCTCGGACGGTTGCTGAAAGATCGGCCGACCCCGGTGGTCATCACGATCCGCCGCGCCGAAGACAAAGGCCGCTGGCGAGACTCCGAAGAGCAGCGGCAGACGTTGCTGCGGCAGGCGATCGTGCAAGGGGTCGAGTACGTCGATCTGGAGTGGGACATCGCCAGGCAGATTCGGCGGTACGGCAAGACCAAGCGGATCATCAGCTACCACAACTTCAGCGAGACGCCAGAAGACTTGGCCGACATTCATGCTCGGATGACCAAGCTCGATCCGGACATCATCAAGCTGGCGACGATGGCCAACTCGCCCGGCGACATGGTCCGAATGCTGCAACTGGTCAAGCACAGTAGCGTGCCGACTGCCGGCTTCTGCATGGGCGAGTTCGGCATGGCCAGCCGTGTGCTCTGCGGAAAATACGGTTCGCCGTTGACCTATGCGACATTCAATAAAGATCGCGAGTTGGCTCCGGGCCAATTGTCGTTCGATGAGATGCAGCGTCTCTACCGCTTCGACCAGATCAACGCCGACACACAAGTTTTCGGAGTGCTCGGCGATCCGCTGTCGCACACCTACAGCCCGCTGATTCACAACGCGGCATTTCAGCACTTGGGGATGAACGCCGTCTACGTCCCGTTCCGAGTGCCCAAAGACAAGCTGACCTCGACGCTGCTCGATTTCGATTGGCTCGACGTGAAGGGCTACAGCATCACGATTCCCCACAAAGGAGATATCATCGGCAAGGCTGAGTTCAGCGACGAGGCGGTTCGAACCATCGAAGCCGCGAACACGCTGTGGAAGGATGCGGGCGGCCAGTGGCACGCGACGAATACGGACTACCTCGCTGCCCTGCAAACGCTGGCCATTGGATTGGAGTCCGATCCCGACAGCCACTTCGTCCTCGCCGGGAAACGCGTGACGATGTTGGGTGCCGGCGGAGTTGCAAAAGCCATCGGTGCCGGTGTGGTCAAGAACGGCGGCATTCTGACGATCGTCAGCCGTTCGCACACGCGAGCGAAAGAACTCGCCGAGAAGCTAGGGTGCCAACATGTGCTTTGGGAGAACCGCGGGGCGCAGTACGCCGACGTGCTCATCAATTGCACGCCGGTCGGCATGCATCCGAACGTGGATGACTCGCCGTTCGCCGACAACTGGCTGCGCGACGGGATGCTGGTCTTCGACACGATCTACAATCCGGAAAACACGCTGCTCATCAAACAAGCCAAACAGCGCGATTGCCGCACGATCTCCGGTTTGGAGATGTTTATCCGCCAAGCCGCCGCGCAGTTTGAACTCTTCACCGGCCAGCCCGCGCCCATCGAGCACATGCGCGAAACGCTGCGACGCGAGCTGTCTCCCGTCCGATTGAATCCGTGAGGCAGGAGTTCATGGTCATCACGTTGATCGGCTATCGCGGCACCGGCAAGAGCACGCTGGCAGCTCCCCTCGCTGGGCGGCTGGGCTGGGGGTGGCTCGACGCCGACGTCGAACTCGAACGCCGCGCGGGACGTTCGATCCAAGACATCTTCGCGACGGATGGCGAGCCGGAGTTTCGCCGACTCGAACGTGAGCTGCTGTCGGAATTACTGAAACGTGACCAATTGGTGCTCGCGGCCGGAGGCGGTGCAGTCTTGAACGAGGCCACTCGCGCTGACATGAAGTCCGCCGGACCGGTGATTTGGCTGCAAGCGTCTGCGGACACCATCGAACGCCGCCTAGCGACAGATCCCACGACCGGTCAGCGCCGACCGAATCTCACGAGCAGCGGCGGCCGAGCCGAGATCGAACGCCTATTGACGATGCGCGAGCCGCTGTATCGCGAGTGCGCGACGATCACGCTGGATGCCGACATTGCGTCGGCAGATCAACTGGTCGAAGACGTGTTGCAACGCTTGCCAGCGACCGTCCGAGGAGGCACTTCGTGATTCCGTACGATCTGCCTCCGGCCTTCATGGTCGTCTTCATGTTTCTGTACGGCTCGGTGCTCGGCAGTTTTCTGACCGTGTGCGTGCATCGCTTCCCGCCGCACGAGTCTGTTTACGGTGCCTGGCGTTCACTGATCCATCCGTTGACGTCCTATTGCGACCGCTGCGGCACCCCTCTGCCGGCGAAAGACAACGTGCCGATTCTCGGCTGGCTGTGGCTGCGAGGGCGATGTCGCTTTTGCAGGCGGAGCATTCCCGGCAAGTATCCGCTGATCGAATTGGCCAACGGGTTGCTGTTCGTGCTGGTCTATTTCCTGGAAGTGCCGCAGGGACGTTTCGCGCCGCTCACCGACAGTTGTCTGAGCGTCTCGGTCGGCTCGCTGAAGTTCACCGACCTCGCCGGCCCGATGAGCCTCGCTGCCGTGAATTGGCGAGTCGTTTATCACCTCGTGTTGATCGAAGCCCTGCTCGTCGCGTCGCTGATCGACTGGGAATTGATGATCATTCCCGATTCCGTCACGCTGCCGCCGATGGTGCTGGCTGTGGTCGGAGCGGCAGCGTTCGGAAATTTCTGGCTGGTGCCGGTGTGGACTCAAGACCCGGTGCATTGGAACTCGCTCGTCGCTTATTTCACGGGCGCGTGGCCGAAGGGGGGCGCGCCGTCGCCGGTTCCCGATTGGATTCTGCACTTCCCGCGCTGGCACGCACTGACGGTCAGTCTCGCCGGCTGGCTGGTCGGGGGCGGAGTGATCTGGGTGATTCGTCTGGTCGGCTACGCGGCGTTGAAACGTGAGGCGATGGGATTTGGTGACGTTGTGCTGATGGCGATGGTCGGAGCATTTCTCGGTTGGCAGCCGACCATCGTGGCGATCGTCATCGCGGCGATTCTGTCGGTCGCGCTGATTCTGGCCACGCGGTTGTTCGCCTGGAATCGCGAGATCCCTTTCGGGCCATTCCTGAGCCTCGGCACTTTGATCACGCTGCTCGGCTGGAAATGGATTTGGATTCGCTTCGAACCGCTGTTCTCGAACTCAGTCTTCCTGGGAGCCAGCGCCCTGTTCTTGCCGGTCGGTATGTTCGTGATGTTGCTGGTGATCCGCGCGATCAGACGACTTTTCGGCTGGTCGCTCGATGACGATCTGTTTGAAAATGAAGAGTGGACTTCGGCCGATCACCTGTTTCACTTCTCCGGCGAAACGGTTGATCGGCAACATGGCTCATGGCGACGCGACTCGTGGCCGGGCGAGTCGTCCGGCCGTGGCCAATCGCAATGGGAGCAATGGCGGCGGCCTCGGTGATACCGATTTCAGGAATCCATAACCGCGGAAATCACGCGCAGGAGACCAAGATGTTTCCCACCGTTCTGCATTCTGTCAGCTACGCCGGTGTCTGGCCGGGACAGACTCGGTTGAGCTTGGATGATTTTCTGACCCGCGCATGGTCGCTCGGTTTTGAGGGCGTGATGCTCATGGCCAAGCGACCTCACCTGTCGGTGCTCGACTTTGAGAACGTGGCGACCGAACGCTTGCGGTGGCGCATCGACGAACTCGGCCTGAAGGTGGTGTGCCTCGCGGGGTACACCGACTTCACGATGGGCAGCGATCGGCCGGACATCCCGACTCGCGAAATGCAGGTGCTCTACGTCACGCAGTTGGCGAAGCTGGCCGCGACGTTAGGCTGCAAGCTGGTCCGCGTCTTTACCGGTTACAGCCGACCGAACGTCGGTTACGACCAAGCCTGGAACTGGTGCGTCGAGTCGTTGAAGGAATCCTCGCGCCGGGCCGCTGACTTCGGGGTGACGCTCGCATTGCAGAACCATCACGACACGGCCGCTCACTTCGAGAGCTTCGCCGATCTGCTCGACGACGTGGATGAGCCGAATTGCCAAGCCGCGTTCGATGCGTGGTCCCCGGCGCTGCATGGCTCCGACTTGGTCGCGGCGGTGAAGCGGCTCGGTTCGCGGATCGTCCACACGACAGTCGCCGACTATGTCCGCCGGCCGCGATTCAGTTATGTGCCGAACCTCGTCAACTACGTCGCGGAACCGGACGCGATCCGAGCCGTGCCGATGGGAGAAGGTTTCATCGACTACCGCTCGTTCTTCGCCGCGCTGCGGGAAGTCGGCTATCAAGGAGCGGTCGCCTACGAAATGTGTTCGCCGTTGCGAGGCGGCGGCAGCGAGGAGAATCTCGACCGTTACGCCAAGCAATTCCTCGAATGGATGAGCCTCGCGTAGGTCGCATTCGGTGCGTGTAGCCTTTCACGCCACCGCGTTCGTCTCGGTGGCGTGCGGGCCGAGTGTTTAATTCGCTTCCCCATCACTCCAGGCGCGCGCTTCGCCGTTCTCTTCGACTTCCACGCGAATCATTTGCGGATGACAACAGACCGGGCAGTCCTCGATGAACTCTTGCGACTCGCCGGCCGTGCGGTCGATCGGGATGACAATCTCTTCGCCGCAGTTGTCGCAGACATAGGACGCCTCGACAGCCACCTCGCGACGTTTTCGACGGCGTTTCTTCACGGTTCGTCTCTCCGTCCCCAGAACGCCACCAGTCCGATGAGCGCCACCAGCGGCAGGACTCCGATCGTCGCGAACAGCCAGGGCCGAGCTTCCGGGTGCGTCTTGAATGCGGACCCGACCGCCGGATGCACGAAGAATTGCACCAGCCAGGACGAGAAGCTCAGCACACCGCTGACTCGGCCTTGATACTTCGCCGACAGGTCTTGATTGAACGAGTAGTAAACGGGGAACAGGCCGAGCGCCCCGATGCCGATCACCAGCCAGCTTCCTAGATACAACCATCCCGCGGGCATGAACGCGGTCGGCACCAACAGGGCCACCAGCAGCGAACAGCCGGTGAAGACCGCGACTCGCGCGCGATGCACGTTCCAGCCGCGCGCCGCGAAGTGTCCCACCAGCCAGCCCGTGCCGATGCTGCCGATCAAGGTCGCCGCGTTGTAAACCACGGTGAAATACTGCACGAACTCCTTGTCGTACCCTTTCTCGTCGCGCAGCGTGTCCGACTGCCACACGCGGATGAACTGCCAGGTCGTGTTGATCGAGATCGTCGTCACCACCAACACCCACCAACGCCGTGAGGACATGATGTCCCACCACGAAACTTGATCGCGAAGCTGCCGCTCTTCGCCCACTCCCGCCGCCGCTTCGTCGGTCGCGATCACCGGACGCTGAAGATCGGCGTCTCGCATTGTCAGCAGCCAGCAAACAACCCACGGCAGACTGAGCACTCCAGTCAAGACAAATGACAGCCGCCACTGCTCCGGGTCGTACCGATGCACCGCCAAGATCAGCAACGGAGTGAGGATCGATCCCACCGCCGTTCCGCTTTGCAACAAACTGTTTCCCCAAGTTCGCTGAGCCGGTTTGAAAACGCGCTGAGTCGTCCGCAACGCACACGGCCAATGCCCGGCCTCGAACAAACCCAAAGCGAAACGGCTGATGCCCAAGCCCGCCACTGTCTCGACCCACGCGGAAGAAGCTCCGGCCAACGCCCACGACAACATCACCACCGGATACAACCAACGGACTTTGACGAAGTCGGCCAAGAATCCAAACAACAGCCCTCCGCAGGCGAATCCCAAACCAAACAAACCTTCGACACTGCCATATCCGTCCGCTCCGAATGCCGCTTTGATCTCGATGGAGTTCTGCGTGAATGGCATCCGGCAGGCGTAGTTGATCAGCGAGGCCGACAACAGGATTGCGCAAATGCCCAGCAACCGTGTTCGTGACAGGTCCGATTCCTGGTGCATGTCGCTGCCTTGTCGGTGTTGATCGTGAAGCCTTAGCCTGCTCGCATCGAACAGGATAACGGCCAACCGTGAGACTGACTGGCAATCGGGGCGGCATGACGGAAGTTTTCGACGCGATCGTATTGGGAGTCGGCGGCTTCGGCAGCGGAGCGGCGCATCATCTCGCGCGGCGCGGCCTGCGAGTGCTCGGACTGGACCGCTTCGGACCGGCACACGACCGAGGCAGTTCGCATGGCGAAACGCGGATCATCCGCAAGGCGTACTTCGAGCATCCCGACTACGTCCCGCTGTTGCTGCGAGCCTACGACTTGTGGGCCGATCTCGAAGCCGAGTCGCGACAGCAATTGTTCTGGAAGTGCGGCCTGATGCTTGCCGGCCTGCCCGACAGCGAGGCGATCTCCGGCGCGCGACTCTCTGCGAGTCAGCATGGATTGACCATCGAAAACCTGTCGGCCTCCGCAGCGACGCAGCGCTGGCCCGGGTTTCGCGTCCCGGAAGCATTTGATGCTGTCTTTGAACCAGACGCCGGTTTCTTGAAAGTCGAAGACTGCGTGCGCACACATCTCGATCGCGCAGCCGCTCACGGTGCGGTGCTGCTGTTCGATGAACCGGTCGTCTCCTGGTCGAGTACCGGTCGCGATGTTCGGGTCCGCACGGCGACTCGCGAGTTCGTCGCGGCATCGCTGATCATCACGGCCGGTTCGTGGGCAGCGTCCGTGCTCGCCGATCTCAAGCTGCCGTTGCAGGTGCTCCGCAAACCGATCTTCTGGTTCGAGACGACGTCGCCGGCCTACAACCTCGATGCGTCGATGCCCACGTTCTATTTCGAGATGCCCGCGGTCGAGGTGGCATCCACGTTTTACGGCTTTCCCTCGCTTGACGGCCAAGTCCTGAAAGTCGCTCAGCATTCCGGCGGCGAACTGGTCGCCGATCCGCTGCTCGTCGATCGCAATCTTCATGACGCCGACGTTCAACCCATCGCGAACTTCCTGCGAACTTGTCTTCCCAATGTCCGCCTACAACCCGCGCGGCATTCGGCGTGCCTCTACACCGTCACGCCCGACCGGCACTTCATCGTCGATCGGCATCCGGAATTTTCCAACGTCGTGATCGGTTGCGGTTTCTCCGGCCACGGATTCAAGTTCACGTCGGTTCTCGGCAGCGCATTCGCCGACTTGGCAACGACAGGCCGCACCGAGTTACCGATCGACTTCCTCAGCCTCGCCCGACTGTCTGGTTGATCGTCGTTAGCCCAACCCTTTTGGAGTTTGGTGAACGGCGTCTGCCGGAGAGGACAACACCTCAACTTGGAGACATCACCATGCTTCGCTGCGGTTTGATTTGTCTGGCTTGCCTAATGGTCGCGACGTCGGCTGATGCTCAGGAATCCGGTTGGAAGGCCGGCTTCGGGCGAGTCGTCATCACTCCCGAACAACCAATGTGGATGAGCGGCTATGGCGGGCGGACGCATGCGTCTGAGGGAAAGGTTCACGACTTGTACGCTCGCGCGGCCGCGTTGCAGGACGCCAGCGGCAAGCGTGTGGTGATGGTGTCGCTCGACTTGGTCGGCGTGCCAAAAGTCATGGCCGAGCGTGTCTCCGCCGCCGCGAAGGCCAAGCACAAATTGGAGCGTGCCGACCTCATGTTCTGTTGCTCGCACACGCATTGCGGGCCGGCGCTCGATCAATCGCTGACGCACATGCTCGACATGAAAGACGAGGACTGGCAACAAGTCATAGCCAATCAAAAGTGGCTCGACGCGCGTGTGACCGACGCCATCGACAGCGCAATGGCCGACCTCAAACCGGCTCGCTTGGCGACGAGTGTTGGCAACTGTGGCTTCGCTTCAAACCGTCGGCCTCCGATCGGCACCGGCCCGATCGACCACGAAGTCCCGGTCTTGCGGGTGCTGTCCGCCGACGGTTCACAAGTGCGCGGCGTGATCTTCGGCTACGCCTGCCACAACACGGTGCTCGGTTTCTATCAATGGTGCGGCGACTACGCCGGCTTCGCTCAGCTGTATTTGGAGGAGCGGCATCCCGGCGCGACCGCACTGTTCTTCAGCGGCTGCGGGGCTGATCAGAATCCGCTGCCGCGCCGCAAAGTGGAACTCGCGGAGCAATACGGCCGAATGCTGGCCCTTTCCGTCGACAAAGTTCTGGCAACCGAGATGTCCCCCGTCGGCGGTGCCGTGCGGACTCGCTTCCGCGAGATTCCGCTGGAGTTCAACGCGATCCCTTCCCGCGACGAACTGCTGAAGACGGCCGAGTCCGCCGACCGCTACCAACGGACGCGAGCGAAGTTGTTCCTCAAAGACCTCGATGCTGGCAAACCGCTCGCGCCGACGTATCCGTTTCCGGTGCAAGTCTGGAAGCTCGGCGGCGTGACGTGGGTCGCTCTCGGCGGCGAGGTGGTCGTCGATTACTCGCTGCGGCTCAAACGCGAACTCGGCCACGGCCAGACCTGGGTCACCGGCTACGCCAACGATGTCATGGCCTACATCCCCTCCGAACGAGTCCTCACCGAAGGCGGCTACGAGGGGGACACTTCCATGATCGTCTACATGCAACCGTCAAAGTGGAAAACGGGCCTCGAAGATCAAATCGTGAAGACGGTGCAAGAACTGTCAAAGCCGTGACGTGAGACCGTCCCCACAATATCCTGTGGCCATGCCGATCGACTTCTTCGCCAAAGTGAGCGTCTTCTGTTTCCTCGCCAGCTATGTCATGGCGTTGGGACTGGATGCCGCGCGGTTGATGAAGCGATGGCCGGTCGCACGCTGGATCGGGCTGGTGTTTGGTCTCGCGGGCTTTGCGGCTCAGACGGGATATCTGCTGATCCGGGGCCGGCAAGAACATCTGCCGCCGCTACTCAGTTCCCCGCACGACTGGCTGCTGGTGCTCGCCTGGATTGTCGTGCTGTTGTACCTGTTCCTGACGTGGGCGGATCGCGAGTTGGCAGTCGGGCTGTTTCTGCTGCCGGTCGTTCTGCTGTTCGTGGGCGCGTCGTATCTTGTCAGCAAGCAGCCCAATCCTCTGATCGCCGGCAATCGCGGGCTGGTGATGTTGCACGCCTCGTTGCTGGTGGTTGGCATCGCGGGAGTCGTCGGCGGAGTCCTGCTGAGTCTGATGTACGTCATTCAGCACCGGCGATTGAAGCAGCATCACGCTTCGCAGCCGGGAGTCTTGTTGCCGAGTCTGGCTCGGCTGGCCCGTTGGAATTGGTGGGCAGTGGTCGTCAGCGTGCCCGTGCTGACGCTGGGCCTCGGCAGCGGCGTCGCGTTGGGCCTGACCTCTCAAGAGACCGGAACCGTGCTGTCATTCTCCGACCCGATCGTGCTCGGCCACGGAGTCGTCTGGGTGGCAATGATGTCGCTGTTTGCTTGGCTGCTGACGACACGCCGCTCGACCGGCAAACAAGTCGCCGCGCTGACGCTGTGGGCCGGCGGGTTCTTGCTGGTGATCTTGATTGGCTTGCAGGTGTTATCGCTGACCACGTTTCATAGCGGAGCGAAGACGTCGCTTCGGACGAGGCATTTCAGATTTGAAATCTCAAATCTCAAATCTCAAACTTCAAATCTCAAATTCACAGGAGGTCCGTCATGAACCTCCAGGTCGTCTACTGCAATCATCAATCGGCGAACCTGTCGATTCGCGAGCGACTTGCCTTCGCGGGAGACAAGCTGGAAGCCGCGTATCGTGAACTGGCCAGCCGCTTCCGTTCGTCGGAGTTCGTCGTGCTCTCGACGTGCAATCGCGTCGAAGTCTATTCGGCTCAGGAGTCGCCCGACGCCGCACCGACACGCAAGCAAATCGCGGAGTTCGTTTCCGAATTTCATCGCCTTCCGCTGGAAGAGTTCTCCGACGAACTGCTGGCGGAGACCGGGCCGGACGCAGTGCGGCACTTGTTCCGCGTCGCGTCGAGCCTCGACAGCATGGTGCTCGGCGAACCGCAGATTGTGAATCAAGTCAAGGAGGCGTACCGAGCCGCTCAGGACCACAACGCTTGCGGCCCGCTGACACACGCGATGTTTCAGGGAGCGATCCGCGTGTCGGCTCGCGTGCGTTCGGAGACGCGGCTGGCCGAAGGCCGGGTTTCAATTGCCAGCGTCGCGGTCAGTGACTTCGGACGCGGCATCTTCGACCGCTTCGATGACAAGCGTGTGCTAATTCTCGGAGCCGGCGAAATGGCGGAGGAAACGCTGCGCTACCTCTGCGAAGAAGGGGTCCGGCAAGTCGTCGTCGTGAACCGCAGCCTCGCAGGAGCCGAGAAGCTCGCCGCACAGTTTGCATCGGTCGGAGCACGGCCGCGCTCGTGGGAAGCTCTCGACGAGGAACTCGCTCTCGCCGACATGATCGTCAGCACGACTGGCGCGAGCGAACCGGTCGTCGATGTGAATCGCTTCCGCGAAGCACGTCGCCGTTCGGGCGAGAAGCCGGTATTCATCCTCGACCTCGGAGCTCCGCGCGACTTCGCTCCGGCCATCGCCGACCTCGATGACAACGTCTTCCTCTACGACATCGACGCTCTCGAAGAAACCTGCGACCAGAACCGCAAGGCACGTTACCGAGAGATCGAGAAGGCTCAACTGATCATCGACGAAGAGGCCGAACGGTTCATGCAGGACGTCTACCACATGGCGACCGGACCGATCGTCAAACGCCTGCGTGAACAATGGCACGACGTCAGCCGCGATGAGCTTGAACGACTTCGATCGAAGCTGGCGCACCTCTCACCCGCCGACTTGGACATCGTCGAACGCGGCATGGAACGCATCGTCAACAAGCTGCTGCATCCGCCACTCGAGGCCCTGCGTCACGAGGCGAAATCGGGAACGCCGCAGGGGTTGATCGACGCGCTCAAACGGCTATTTCATCTGCGGGATTAGAACGTGGGGCAGATTTTTAACCTGCCCGGCCGATCGTTCGATGGTTTTGTCCGTGCCGGTCATGGACGGGCAAGTTGGAAACCTGCCCCACGCAGGCATTCACTTCCACGCGAACACGAGCATTCCGTCGGTTTCGACTTCATTCTTGGAATCAAAAAGCTGTTTCACGCGGTCGAACGATCGCGAGTCGTACATCCGCAAGCGATTCCCGGTTGTGGGATGCGTGATCTTCCCTTCCAAAACTCACTGGTTGTCCGTCGCGAGGAATTACGAGCCGGGAAAGAACGTGTCGATCACAAGCAAGCCGCCGGACAACAAATGCTCGCGGCAGAGTCGCAACGATTGAATCTGATCCTCGACCGTCAGATTGTGGACGAAGGAATTGCACGGGCTGATGATCAGCGCGAACTGTCGCTCCAGACGCAAGTCGGTGAAGCTGGCTTGATGCACTCGCGGCTGTAATCCCAATTCGGCGGCTTTCTGCCGTAGTCTCGCGAGCATTTCGGCAGACAAGTCTACGCCTTCGATGTCGACCCCTTCTTGCAGCAGCGGCAAAAGTATTCGCCCCGTGCCGCAGGGAAGATCGAGCACCGGCCCGCATGCCTCACGAGCCAACTGGCGATAAAAGCCAGGTCGTAGTCCGCCATCTGCCTCATGATGATGTCATAGAGCTCGCCATCATCGAACGGAGTTGTCGGTTTCGGAGACAGAGATTGTCATCGATTCTCGTCTGACTCAGAGAGCTCACACTGGAGTTGAACCGCTTGGTGAGTGATCTGATTCGACACGCCGAAACGGTATCCAGAATCCAATCCCCGTTCCGGCCGCGAGCATCAATAGAGTGACGGAGCTGAGTTGATGCACATGGCTCACGAAGTAGCTGAAACTGGCGTCCTCATCGAAGTGGCCGAACTGCCAACGAGAGAATAGTCCCAGAGTCAGTGCCATCACTCCACAGACGATCGAAGGCCAGCGCGAGCGGCATTTCACAATACCGGCCCCCATGCCCAACAGACCACCGGGAAGAACCAACCCGTAGAAGCCTTGCTGTGTCAGCCAGAAAAAAACGTAGTACCCGACCAGTCCGCCGAGCACCGCACCACCGAGAACCAATGCGGCTTGTTTCATCGCAGTACCTCTCGCAACTCGTCGCTTCCAGACAAGAGTTGCTGGCAAGTGGACGAGGCGAAAGGCTACTTCTCGATCAGCGACTTGGCCAGACTCAGTCACCCATCAGGCCTTTGGCGAGTCGGTTGAGGGCTTCGTTCTCGATTTGTCGGACGCGCTCACGGGTCAGACCCATTGACTCACCAATTTCCTTGAGAGTCTTTGGCTCGGAATCGTCGAGGCCGAATCGCATTCGCAGGATCGTGGCCTCGCGCGGGTCCATCGTCTCCAGCATTTTGTAGACGTGCGTGAGATTGTCGGTCTCGAGCATCTCGGCTTCGGGGCCTTTTTGCCGTTGATCGGCCACCATTTCGCCCAGAGACCAACCACTATCGGCTTGCTCGGTCTGCGGCGTCGAGTTGTAAAGCTGAATTGCCTTCTTGACGATTCGCAGCTTCTTCTTCGGAACCTCCAACAACTTCGCGACTTCTTCCGGTGTCGGCGGGCGGCCAAGTTCATCGGTCAGTTGAGCCGTCGCGCGTCGCCACTTCGAGAGCAGCTCGACCATGTACGCCGGAATGCGGATCGTCTTGGCAGAATTGACGAGCGATCGCTTGATCGACTGTTTGATCCAGTAAGTGCCGTAGGTGCTGAACCGCGTATTCATGTTCGGGTCGAAGCCCTCGACGGCACGCAGTAGTCCCAGGTTCCCCTCCTCGATGAGGTCTTGAAGCGGCAGGCCCTTGTTGGTGTAGGCTCGGGCAATGTTGACGACCAGTCGCAAGTTCGCACGCACCATGCGATCACGAGCGGCGGTGTCTCCCTCGTGGATGGCGTTGGACAGATCCTTTTCTTCCTGTGCGGTTAACAGGGCCGTTTCGTTGATCTCACGGAGGTAGGTCTCCAAAGGGTTTTGAACTCGGGACGGCAAACGGCGGCGAGTAGTCGCAGTTGTAGGCATGAAAGTCCTGCAGTCTTCTGGTAAGAGTGACGGGAAGTGGCAGGGCCGAGCATCAGATTCGATCCGCCAACGCGGCAAGGCGAGCCGCTGTCGTTCAATCCCCTGTGGCGGACCGAACCGGGCCATCGCACATCGCTTCCTTGCATGAATCCAAGAGAGGTATCGTCGAGCCTGAGAGGACTTCTCAAAGAGAAGGGCTTCGGTAGACCGGATCAGTCGCAACGACGTGGCAAACAGAGCAGTCGTAACGGAGCGAGCGGATGCTCCGGCAGGCCCTCCAGGTTTGACTTGCTGCTGGATTACGGTGCGACTGGAACAATCCGCGCGACTGTCCAACTTTGCCGCGTCACGGCAACCGGCGCAATCCGACTGCGGGTCATCGCATCAGCCGCGTTTCCGCATCGTCAGCCCGTACACCGCATAAGTTCGCGACAGGAACTGCCACAACCACGGCTCGGCGAACCGCGTGTTCGCCAATTGTTTCGCGAGGCTGATTTCCGTCCGCAGTAATTCTTGCAACGCTGCCGGATTCGTCCCTGTGAAGAAATTGCGGGCCGCGATTTCACGCTTCAAAAGTTCTAGCAAGTCGCTCTTGTCGACGGACAGCAGTGCCGGACAAGAGTCCGACGACACAACCTCTGTCATCAATACCGCCGCACCGCCAGGAACGGTCAGATTCAACACCAATCGCAAATGCTGAGTCCGAATGGCCGCCACGATTTCCCAAAAGCGCGGATGTGATTCGCCGACCGACTGCACCACACCCTCAATCAACTGTGTGAGCAGACCGATCGAAGCCACGACATCAAATCCGACAGGCTCGCCAAAGTCAGGAAGTTGCGTCAGCGTTCGAAGGCAATGGTTAATCGCATCATCTCGGACTTGTTGTCCGTTCGCCATTTCCGCGAATTCTGTAAACACGCCGCAGACATCCGCCGGAGCGACTACTCGAAAGCGGGCATCCTCGGCATATCCTTGTCGCGACAAGCCGCGCTGCAATGCCGCGGCGTCAACATCCACAAGTACGATTTCGCGAAAAGCGGTCGACAATGCGGCAAGGTCCAGGTCGTTGAGATTTCCGGCCCCCAGCAGGCACAACCGCTCGCCAGTTGACGTTCGAGCGTCAAGCAGCAGTTGAGTCACTCGCTCACGGTGGGGGGCGTACAACACCCAGGCGGCGTCCGCCTCAGCATTCCGTCGAGCTTGTTCTTGGATCAGTTCCATGACGCCGACTTTCGTAGCACCATCAGCTACCGCATCGACTCCAGAACTTCCGGCGGAGCTTCAGCGTACTTCAAGGGTTCCATCGAAAACGATGCCCGGCCCTGTGAGATGCCGCGAACCTGAGTCGAATAGCCAAACATCTTCGCCAACGCGACTTCCGCTTCGATGACCCATAAACGTCCCCGGTTCTCCGTGCGGACGATGGCCGCGCGGCGCGCGTTCAAATCGGCTTGAATGTTGCCGATGAATTCCTCGGGTGTCACGACCTCCAGCTTCATCACCGGCTCGAGCAACACGCAGTCCGCTTTCTCCAATCCCTCCGCGACCGCCTTCGCTGCTGCGGCAGTGAGTGCGACGTCGTTCGATTCGCCTTCTTTGTAGTCCACATCGACGATTCGAAAGCGGACTCGCATGAGCGGGTTGCCGTACATGCCGCCGGCGTTCGCGCCTTCCTCAACGGCCTGTTCCAGGACGGACATCATGGCGGCAGGCAACGTTCCCGGCTTCAAATCGTTTTCGACGCTGACCGCTGCCTCGCCTTCAAACGGCTCGACTCGCAATCGGACTTTTGCAGAGTGCGTTGCCGCGCCGACTTGCCGCGAAAACTCTCCTTCAACGGTGATCGCCTTGCGGACCGTCTCGCGATAACTGACGCGCGGCTTGTGAACGCGAGCTTTCACTCCGAATTCCCGCAGCATGCGGTCCATGATGACTTCCAGGTGCAACTCGCCCATGCCACTGACGAGCGTCTCGCCGGTCTCTTCGTTGATCCGTACTTTGAACGTCGGATCTTGTTTGGCCAACCGACGCAGAGTCTCTTCCAGTTTTTTTCGCTCCGCGCTGCTGTCCGGTTCGATCGCCATCGAGATCACCGTCTCCGGAAACGTGATCTTCTCCAGCAGGATCGGACTCTGAGTCGCGCACAGAGTGTCTCCCGTTGCGACTTCTTTTGGGCCAATCGCACCGACGATGTCGCCGGCAAACGCTTCATCGGCTTCGATCTTCTCGCGTGAATCCGCCTGCACTCGCCAAATCTGACTGACCAATTCCTTCGCGTTCGTCCGCGGGTTGAGCACTTTCGAGCCGCTCTTCAACGTCCCGGAGTAAATTCGCAGGAAGCACAAGTCGCCATGCTTGTCGGCCTGAATCTTGAAGATGAGGCCACAGAAGGGTTCGTCCACCGAGGTTTTGCGTTTTTCGATTTTGGTTTGCTGCGAGCCTTTTTTTACCGCCAGCGGCAAGCCTTCGATGGCCGGCCGGTCGAGCGGGCAAGGCAAGAATTGCAGGACGGCATCCATCAACGCTTGCACTCCGATGTACCTCAGCGACGTGCCGCACAGCGTCGGGAAGAACTGCCGCTCGATGGTCCCTTTGCGAACGAGAAGCCGGATCGTGTCAGCCGGTAAATCCTGCGATTCGAGATATTGTTCGAGAGCTTGCTCGTCCATCTCGGCGACAGTTTCCAGAAGCTTGTGTCGCCAATGCTGAGCTTCGTCGGCAAACTCCGCAGGAATCTCACGTTCCTCGAACTTCGCGCCGAGCGATTCGGTATCCCAATACAGCGCCTTCATCGTGATCAAGTCGATGATTCCCTTGAAGCAGTTTTCATCGGGAGGCGACCCCGCACCGATGGGAATCTGCACCGCCAGAGGGGTTGCATGCAGACGGCTTTCAATATCTTTCAGAACCGTTTCGTAATTCGCGCCGATGCGGTCCATCTTGTTGATGAAGCAGATGCGAGGAACACCGTAGCGGTCGGCTTGCCGCCACACGGTCTCGCTTTGAGCCTCGACGCCATCGACCGCACTGAAGATCACCACACCGCCGTCGAGTACTCGCAAGCTGCGTTCGACTTCGGCAGTAAAGTCCACATGCCCCGGCGTGTCGATGATGTTGATTGTGGAGTCCTTCCACCGACAGGTGATCGCCGCCGAGTAGATCGTAATTCCTCGCCGTGCTTCATCCGGATCGAAGTCCGTGATCGTTGTCCCGTCATCGACGTTTCCCATGCGGTGCGACGCGCCGGCGTAGTACAGAATCCGCTCGGTCGTCGTCGTCTTTCCGGCGTCGATGTGTGCGATGATGCCGATGTTGCGAATGGCTTTGATGTCGTGCGACATAACCGGTCCTCCGCGACCACGAAAACTCTGTGGCGGGATTGCCGTGAGGCGTTCGTGCTCGCCACCAATGAAAAACAGCGCGTGGCTGCCGGACCACCGGCTTCCACGCGCTGTGTTGTGTTTCAAAAACTACCACGCGAAGTGAGCGAACGCCTTGTTGGCATCGGCCATGCGATGCACATTTTCGCGAGTTGTCATGGCCGTGCCCTCGCGTTTGAAAGCGGCGATCAATTCATCGGCCAAGCGGCTGTCCATTGGCCGGCCTTTCTTGCCGCGAGCGGCCAAGAGAATCCAGCGGATCGCCAGCGTTTGGCGGCGCTTGGGGTTCACCGAAGTCGGCACTTGGTAATTCGCACCACCGACGCGGCGTGAACGAACTTCGATCGCCGGCTTGACATTGTCGACGGCCGCCAAAAAGACATTGATCGGTTCTTCATCGGGCAACTTTTTCTTGATGATGTCCATTGCCGAATAGAAGACACCCTGCGCGGCGCTCTTCTTGCCGTCGTGCATCAGGCAGTTGACGAATTTGGACGCCAGGACCGATCCGAATCGTGGATCGGGCTTGAGTTGCTGGCTGCTCGCTGTGAAATGCTTGGCCATTAAAGTCTCTCGCTGCTTTCAAACCTGAGTCATGGGAGATGTCAAATTGCAAAACTACTTGGGCCGCTTGGCACCGTACCGACTGCGGGCTTGCTTGCGGTTGGTGACACCAAGTGTGTCCAGGACTCCGCGGATGACTTTGTAACGAATACCAGGGAGGTCTCGGACACGGCCGCCGCGAACCAGCACGATCGAGTGTTCTTGCAGGTTGTGTCCCTCGCCGGGGATGTAGGCCGTGATTTCCTTACCGTTCGACAAACGAATTCGAGCCACTTTTCGAAGCGCCGAGTTCGGTTTCTTCGGGGTTACGGTTTTCACCAGCAGGCAGACGCCGCGTCTTTGCGGGCAGCCTTCCAGCACCGGGGTCTTGGACCGCGACTTTTGAATGGTTCGAGGTTTACGAACCAATTGATTGATGGTCGGCATTCATTCACTCGCAATGAAAAAAGAAAACTTCGTCGTTCATTCTTTAAAAGGCACTCTAACCAAGACCAACTTACCGCAAGGCTGGGACCGCACCGCCGGCTCCGCCATCCGAGCCACCTTCTTTGCCACCTTCGCCAACAGCACCCTCTTTGAGGAGCTCCAGACGAGCCGCCATGATGCGATCATGTTCGGCCTTCAGCTCTTGTAACGCTTCGGCTCGAACCCGCACTTGCGCCGCCTGATGGGTTTTGAATCCAGTGCCGGCCGGAATGAGGTGCCCCAAGATAACGTTCTCTTTCAAGCCGACCAAGTGATCGACCTTCCCGGCAATGGCGGCTTCGGTCAAAACCTTGGTGGTTTCCTGGAAACTCGCTGCCGAGATGAAGCTTTCACTCTGGACGGCGGCCTTGGTGATTCCCAACAACTGGACGGCCGCCGTGGCTGCTCGCGGCTTCTGGAAGGCAGCGGGCCGACCGCCGTCCGCTTCGACCGCCGGGTTGACTTCATCGAACGTCTTGCGCGGCACGATGTCGCCAGCCTGAAATTCCGTGTCGCCGGGGGTTGTGATCTTCACCGAATTCGCCAATGAGGTGTTCAACTTTCGGAATTCGAACTTGTCGAGCACGATTCCAGGCAGCAAATCGGTGTCCCCGACGTCAGTCACGCGGACCTTGCGAAGCATCTGCGACACGACAATTTCAATGTGCTTGTCGTCCACTTCCACTCGCTGTGAGCGGTACACGTTCTGAATTTCGTGGAGCAGGTACTGCTGTACGGCCTCGACGCCGCTGACTCGTAAAATATCGTGCGGAACCAGAGGCCCGCGGACGAGCGCGTCGCCAGCACGAACATCATCCTTCGCGTGGACCATCAAGGGCTTGCCGTGCGGAATGATGTGTTCGACTTCAGTGCCGTCGGAACCACGGATGATAATGACTCGCTTGCCGCGTTTCTTCTCGGCACTCAGTTCGACTTCGCCGTCGATTTCGGCGACCACCGCCGGATCTTTTGGCTTACGAGCCTCGAACAACTCCGTGACGCGCGGCAGACCGCCGGTGATGTCCTGCGTACCGCTGCTCTCGCGTGGATTCTTGGCAACGATCGTTCCGGCTGCGATTTGCTGAGCTTCTTCGACTTCGATGCTCGCCTTCTCAGGCAGGTAGTAGAAGTCGAGAATCTTTCCGGTCGAGTCTTCGATGACCACCTGCGGATGCAAGTCTCCCTTGTGCTCGATAATCGTCTTGCGAACTTTTCCGCTGGCTTCTGTTTCGGTGCGGATCGACTGACCTTCGAGGCAGTCCTCGAATCGCACTCGACCGCCGACTTCCGACAAAATGGGAACCGAGTGCGGATCCCACTGACAGACGATCGCTCCGACCTTGATATCTTGGTTTTCGGTCACGAACAAAACGGCCCCGTTCGGGATCGTGTACTTTTCCAGTTCGCGATCCTTCGGGTCGACAATGATGACCTCGCCGTTTCGGGCGAGCACGACGTTTTCGCCGGCGACGTTGACCACACTGCGAATGCGAGTGAACTTCACGCGGCCCGCACGGCGCGACTTGATTTCCTTCTCCTCGACGTCCGTCTGAGCGGCACCGCCGATGTGGAAGGTACGCATCGTTAACTGTGTACCCGGTTCGCCGATACTCTGTGCCGCGATGATGCCGGCCGCCAATCCTTCTTCCACCATTGAGCCGGTCGACAAGTCCATTCCGTAGCACAATCGGCACATGCCCAAAGTGGCTTCGCATGTGAGTGGACTGCGGACCTGAATCTTCTCGACGCCCAACTCTTCGACTTTGCGTGCGATCGCAACAGTGATCAATTCACCTTCCCGCACGATGATTTCATCCGTGATCGGGTTGACGATATTTGCTCGGCTGACTCGGCCACGGATACTTTCCGCCAGGCTGAGTACCACTTTTTCGCCCTGATAGATGACTCCCTTGGTGATGCCCTTGGTCGTGCCGCAATCGTACGTTGTGACAACGACGTTTTGGCAAACGTCCGCCAGTTTACGGGTCAAATATCCAGAATCGGCCGTCTTGAGGGCCGTATCTGCCAAACCTTTGCGTGCACCGTGCGTCGAGCTGAAGTACTCCAGCACGGTCAAACCTTCGCGGAAGTTCGCCTTAATCGGCGTCTCGATAATTTCGCCACTGGGCTTGGCCATCAGGCCGCGCATGCCGGCCAACTGGCGAATCTGTTCGACACCACCACGAGCGCCCGAATGGGCCATCAAGTAAATTGGATTCACATAGGAACCGTCTTCACGGACGTCGTGTTCCAATTCGTGCATCATCGTCTTGGTGATCTGTTCGCGAGCATGAGTCCAGTGATCGAGCACTTGGTTGTACCGTTCCTGATCGGTAATCACGCCGCGGTCGTACAGCTTCTGAGCCTTCAAGACGAGGGCTTCGGCATCGCCGATAATCTTCGGTTTATCGGGAGAGGTCTTGAGATCGCTGGCACCGAACGACAAACCAGACCGAGTCGATTCCTGGAATCCAAGTTCCTTCATGCGGTCGAGCAACGCGATCGTCTCGCGACGGCCGAGTTCCAGATAGCAGTCGGAGATCACGCGCTGCAAATCTTTGCTGCGCATCGTCATGTTGTAGTAAGCCGACTTGTCGTTCAGGATGTCGTTGAACATCACACGGCCCGGTGTCGTCACGATCAATCCACCTGGCTTATGAGTTTCGGCTCCTTCGCCGATGACTCGTTTGTCTCGCGGCAGCCGCAGCTTGACTTCGGCGTGACGAGAAACCTTGCCCTGTGAGAACGCGAGATGCAATTCCGCGACTGAACCCAACGTCAGACCTTCGCCTGGCCGCCCCGAACGACTCAATGTCGCGTAGTAGCAACCCATCACGATGTCCTGAGAAGGGCTGATGATTGGAGCACCGTTCGCTGGACTGAAGACGTTGTTCGTCGACATCATCAAGGTCGTCGCTTCGACCTGAGCCTCAATCGACAATGGGAGATGCACAGCCATTTGATCGCCGTCGAAGTCGGCATTGAAACCTTTGCAGACCAACGGGTGAATACGGATGGCGTTGCCTTCGACGAGCACTGGCTCGAACGCCTGAATTCCCATGCGGTGCAAAGTCGGCGCGCGATTCAGCAACACCGGGTGGTTTGTGATGACTTCATCCAGAATATCCCAAACGTTTTCGTCCTTACGTTCGAGCATCCGCTTTGCCGACTTGATTGTGTCGGCGTGACCAAGTTCCTTCAGGCGACGAATGACGAACGGCTGAAAGAGTTCCAGCGCGATCTTTTTCGGCAGGCCGCATTGATGCAGCAACAATTCCGGGCCAACCACGATCACCGACCGAGCCGAGTAGTCCACTCGCTTGCCGAGCAGGTTTTCACGGAACCGACCTTGCTTACCCTTGATCATGTCGGTGAGCGATTTCAGCGGCCGGTTTGACGAGCCAAGCACCGGGCGTTTGCAGCGGTTGTTGTCGAACAACGCATCGACCGACTGCTGCAACATGCGCTTTTCGTTGCGGACGATGACTTCGGGCGCGTTCAAGTCCACCAACTTTTTCAGTCGGTTGTTGCGGTTGATGATGCGGCGGTAGAGGTCGTTCAAATCGCTCGTCGCAAAGTTGCCAGAATCGAGCAACACCAAAGGCCGAAGGTCCGGCGGAATAACGGGGATCACGTCCAGCACCATCCATTCCGGATGATTGCCACTGTCCCGCAACGCTTCGGCGATCTTCAGTCGCTTGATCAGATCCTTCATCTTTTGTTGGCTGCCGGTTTCTGCCAACTCGATACGGAGTGTCTTCGACAGGCTTTCCAAGTCCAGCGCATTGAGCAGCTTCTTGACGGCATCGGCCCCCATGTCGACCGTGAAAGTGCCGGCACCGTATTTCTTTTTCGCTTCGCGGAGATCGTCTTCGGTCAGCAGTTGTCCTTGGCGGAGTGGCGTGTCACCCGGATCGATGCAAACGTAGTCCTGGAAGTAGACGACCTTTTCCAGGTGCGTCGTCTTCAGATTCAGTAGTGCTCCCAACCGGCTGGGCATCGATTTGAAGAACCAAATATGCACAACAGGCGCAGCCAGTTCGATGTGCCCCATGCGCTTTCGGCGCACTCGGCTGTGCGTCACTTTGACACCGCAACGATCGCAGATCATCCCCTTGTACTTCATGCCGCGATATTTTCCGCAAGCGCATTCCCAGTCTTTTTCTGGGCCAAAAATGCGCTCGCAGAACAGGCCGTCGCGTTCGGGACGATAGGTACGGTAGTTGATCGTTTCCGGCTTCTTCACTTCGCCGAATGACCAACTGCGGATGTCATGTGGGCTAGCCAGCTTGATGGTGACGGCCGAAAAATCATTGACTCTGTCGTAGACAGCGGACTCAGTCGCTGCTGCCGCCGGATTTGCGGGTCGTTGCCCTTCCATATTCAAACTCCCGTAATTGGTCGGCCATCCTGTTGAGGCTGACCCGATTGGAAACAAGTTGACGGAACGCAGAGCCAAGCTCAGAACCTGATCTACACCGTCGCCACCTTCTCCAATTGCATATTGAGCGCGAGACCGCGGATTTCATTCGTGAGCACATCAAAGCTCGCAGGTGTGCCAGCTTCGAGTGTGTTCTCGCCCTTGACCATTGACTCATAAATTTTCGTGCGGCCTTCAACGTCGTCGCTCTTGACCGTCAACAGTTCTTGCAGGATGTACGCCGCCCCGTAGGCCTCTAGCGCCCAGACTTCCATCTCGCCGAAGCGCTGACCGCCGAATCGAGCCTTGCCACCCAGCGGTTGTTGAGTGATGAGCGAATAGGGCCCGGTCGCTCGTGCGTGAACTTTGTCATCGACGAGGTGATGTAGCTTGAGCATGTAGAGGAATCCGACGGTGACTTTCTGCTCGAACGCATCGCCAGTGCGCCCATCGAACAACACAGTCTTGCCATCATCCGGCAGACCGGCTTCGATGAGGCAGTCGCGAATTTCCTCTTCGGTCGCTCCGTTAAATACCGGGCAGACGGCCGAGAAGCCCAGTTTCGACGCGGCCCAACCGAGGTGCGTCTCCAAGATTTGGCCGACGTTCATACGGCTTGGTACACCCAGCGGGTTGAGGATGATGTCAACAGGAGTCCCGTCCGCGAGGAACGGCATGTCCGCTTCTTGCAGCACCTTCGAGATCACACCCTTATTGCCGTGGCGACCAGCCATCTTGTCGCCAACGGAAATCTGACGCTTCGAGGCCACATAAACCTTCACCATCTGCAGCACGCCGGTCGGCAATTCGTCGCCGCGCTTCAGCGAATTGAGTGCTCGTTCGCGGGAGTCAAGAGCCTCTTCCACCAAGCCCCAACTGTCCTTGAAGACCTTTGTGCAATCGGCCTTCTTCTGGGGGCTACGAATCTCGACCGTGTCCCACAACTTCGGGAAGCCGGCGGCGATTTCGCATAATTGTTTGTCGTCGGTAATTGAGGCGATGTTCGTGCCATCTTCAATCGGAATTTTTCGCTCGAGCGCATGTTCCAGTTCGGACAAGAACGCCTTAAAGATATCGACCACACCCTTGGCCTGAGCCGCTTCGGTCTCTTTGACATCCGAATCGAAACGTTTGCGTTCGGTCTCCGACAGCGACATGCGACGCGAGAACCGTTCCGCGTGGATGACAATTCCTTCCACACCGCTCGGAACTTCGAGTGATTCATTTTTCACGTCTTCGCCCGCGCGACCGAAGATCGCATGCAGCAGTTTTTCTTCTGGAGTGAGTTCGGTTTTCGCTTTCGGAGAGACCTTGCCAACCAGAATGTCTCCCGGCCGAACGCGTGTGCCGACTTGGACAACGCCCAATTCGTCAAGATGCCGCAACATCTTTTCGCTGACGTTTGGAATGTCACGTGTGAACTCTTCGCGACCCAACTTGGTTTCGCGAATCTCAACGTCGTACTCGTCGATATGAATCGACGTGTAAACGTCTTCCTTTACCAACCGTTCGGACAAAATGATCGCGTCTTCGTAGTTGTACCCCCCCCACGACATGAACGCGACGAGCACATTGCGACCAAGCGACAAGACACCGTTGTGCGTCGCGGCCGAATCCGCCAGTAAGTCCCCTTTTTTCACGCGCTGGCCGACCTGGACCAGCGGCTTCTGGTTCAGACAAGTGCGTTCGTTAAGGCCCGTGAATTTTCGGAGCGGGTATTTGCGACCGTCGATTTCGATCCGCAAGCCGTCCACATAGGTGACTTTGCCCGTTCGATCGGCTCGCAACAGCATTCCGGAGTTGAGTGCGACAGTGGATTCCATGCCCGTGCCAACGATCGGCGGCTCAGTGATCAACAGCGGCACGCCTTGCCGCTGCATGTTCGATCCCATCAATGCACGGTTCGCGTCGTCGTGTTCCAGGAACGGAATCAACGCCGCCGAGATACCGACCATCTGGCAAGCCGCGATGTCGATGAATTCGGCTTCGTTCGTGTCAATCCACATCACGTCGTTGCGATGCCGAGCTAGAACTCGCGCATCGGGAATCTTGTTGTTATGCAACGGAGTATCCGCTGGAACAACATAAGCATCCGATTCCTCGTCGGCACGCAGCCACGCGACTTCATCCGTCACTTTGCCGTTCTTCACCCGGCGGTAGGGCGAGATGAGAAATCCCATATCATCGACGGATGCAAAGATCGCCAGACTGGAGATCAAGCCGATATTCGTGCCTTCGGGCGTTTCGATTGGACAGATGCGGCCATAGTGCGAGATGTGAACGTCACGAACTTCGAATCCCGCCCGCTTGCGGTTCAAGCCTCCAGGACCGAGGGCACTCAAGCGTCGTTCGTGCGTGATCATCGAGAGCGGATTGGTTTGGTCAACAACCTGAGACAACTCGCTGCGACCAAAGAAGAAATCAACGGCCGCCGCGACACTCTTTGGATTCACAAGTGAGCGCGGGCTGATGTCCTCCGCATCTTTGATACTCATCCGTTCCTGGACCGTGCGGCGCAGCTTGAGGAATCCTTTGCGGAGTTCATCCGTGGCCAATTCGTCAATCGTGCGCAGCCGCCGATTGGCCAGGTTGTCGATGTCGTCGGTGTAGGCCCTTGGGTCGTTGCCGCGCAACCACAAAATGTATTTGATCGCGTTGACGAAGTCCTCGGCACGCAAGGCCATCTCATCGGCAGCGGTCTCTTGGTTAAATTTGCGATTGACGCGAAAACGCCCCACCTGACCCAACCGATACCGGTTGGGGTCCGAGAACCGCTCTTTGAACAATTCGACGGCCTTCTCCAATTGCGGTGGATTGCCAGGACGCAGACGCTGATAAATCTTAAGCAACGCCTCTTCGTGCGAAAGCGCCGTATCGTCGCGCAAACTGTTGAGCACACATCGGTCGATCGGCAGATCAAAAACATCCACTGATTTGACACCAGACTCGCCGATCGCATGCGCCGCTTCCGGAGAAATCGGCTGAGCGGCATCAACAATAACCTCCCCCACGCGAGCGTGTTTGAGGGGAAAAACAACGTCATCAACCGCAATTTTGCCTTTAAGACTCTCTACCACATCCTTGGTGATTTTCACCGATTGAATCTGTTCTGCGAAGAACAGGCGCAGAATTGCCGATGTCGAGGAATATTTCGCGTCCATCGCTCGCAGCAACGTCATCGAAGAAAATTTGCCGCTCTGATCGATGCGAACTACCAGCGCGTCCTTACGAGTCGTCGCCAACTCCACCCAACTACCACGCTCGGGAATGACGCGGCATGAGTAACCGTCATAGCCGACGGTATCGGACAACTCCATGAAATCCACGCCGGGGGATCGATGTAACTGGCTGACGACAACGCGCTCAGCCCCGTTGATGATGAACTCGCCGCCGCCCAGCATGATCGGTAGATCGCAGAGGTAAACCTCCTCCTCGATCGGCTGTTCTTTCTTCAATCGGAAGTAGACACGCAGCGGCCGACCATAAGTCAGACGCAACTGTCGGCATTCATCGGGTGTGTAACGAGGCTTTCCCAATTCGTAGCGCAGATATTCCAACTCAAATTGGTTGTCATAACTGGCGATCGGGAATATCTCTTTGAAGATTCCTTCAAGCCCGATCGGTAGCCGACGATCCGATTCGATCTCTGACTGCAGGAATCGCACATAAGATTCGGTTTGGATTTTAGTCAGGTCAGGAATTTCGTACTCGAACTGTCCATGTCCAAACTTACGAACGTCCTGCAGTTGCAGTCGCCGTTGTTCCGAGATCGCCATATTCCCCCTCCGCCTTGAGCACCAAATCGTTCGCCACCTCAGCCCAGACCACGCTCCCGGAACCGTGCTTGCGAATTAGGATGCAGTCGCTACTAAATTTGGATGATTGCGATTGGTTTTATCTGAATCTCGACCATGACGTCGCGACCGAATCCGCACTTCCGCCGATACCGAAGCACACACCCTTAAAAGAAATAGCTCCCCTGCGAAGAAGGAGCTACGAACGTGCATTAAGCGACACACAGTCGATGGCCGAAGCGCTGTCAACCAGCATCAAATACACCTGCGATGGGCACGGAAGGAAAGGGTTTCAATAAGAACGCCAGACACCAATTTGCCACGATCCGCCACCTTGCGGGAGGCGGACTCATATCACAGCCGCTCACTAATTGCGAGCAGCCAATGCCAGACAAAAAGATCTGGCCGCAACCCGTGACAATTACTTGATCTCAGCCTTGCCGCCTGCCCCCTCGATTTCCTTCGCGATTTTTTCAGCCTCTTCCTTGGACAAACCCTGCTTCACCGCCTTGGGCGCAGCTTCGACCAAATCCTTGGCTTCCTTCAAACCGAGACTCGTGATCGCGCGGACGACCTTGATGACCCCGATTTTATTCTCTCCAAAGTTCGTCAAAATCACATCGAACTCAGTCTTCTCGGCCGGTTTCGCCTCGCCGCCACCGGCCGGAGCCGCCATCATTACCGCTCCGCCAGTCGCCGGCTTAATGCCGTAGGCCGCTTCGAGGTAGTCGGCCAGCGATTTTGCCTGCAAAACGGTCAGGCCCACCAAACTATCCCCCAGCGTTTTAATCGCCGGATCAACTTCAGTCGCAGACATTGCAGTTCACCCTTTCTTAAAGTTCGCAGTGCAGGTCAATTGCCTGCCTTTTTCGAAAATACACTTGCAGGCCGAAAACCTGCCCAACGAGTCACTAAGCCGCTTGCTCTTTTTCGGAGATTTGCTTGATCTGAGAAGCGAGATTCGAGGCCGGCGCATTGATCGCACTAAGCGCAGCTGTTGCTGCCGACATCAATCCTCCAATAATCATTGCGACCAATTCTTCCTTGCTCGGACTCTCGCTCAACACTTTGACTTCTTCGGGCGTGACGGTTTGGCCGCCAACGTATCCGCCCTTGACAACTGTCCCTGGAAATTCTTTTTCCCACTTCATCGCCTGTTTGGCGAGACCGACCACATCCGGTCCCCAGGCAATGGTGGTCGGCCCTCCGGAGACACCATCAATCTTCCAGCCCATGTCCAGCAACGTACGCCGAGCCAAAGAGAATTTCGTAGCCAAGACTTCGATTGATTGCTTTCGCGAAGCTGCTCGGAGCCTGTTGTTTGAGACGCCATCGAGTTTTGAAATGTCGACAAACACGACATCTTCCGCTCTCTGAAGCTGTTCAGAGAGATCCTTCATCATCAAGGACTTGACTGCCTTGCTCATGTCAACACCGTCGCCTTGAAAACTGTTCGCTAAGCCCGCCCATCAAACTGAAACACGCGCGGGCGAGCATTGTGATGCGTTACGCAGAAATCGCAATGGCCGGCATCATTGTTGCCGTTAAATAGACACTGCGGACATACACACCCTTGGAGGTATTGGGCTTGAGTGCGATCAAGAGCTTCAGCATGGCCTCGACGTTTTCCGCCAACTGTTGCTCGCCGAACGACAACTTGCCGACCACGCAATGCACGATCCCGGCGGCGTCCACACGAAACTCGACTTTACCCGCCTTGTATTCTTTGACTGCCGTCGAGAGGTCGTTCGTCACTGTTCCGGCTCGCGGCGAGGGCATCAACCCTCGTGGGCCGAGCACCTTTCCAAGCGGACCTACGACGCCCATCATGTCCGGCGTCGCGATTGCCACATCGAAATCCAGCCAACCGCCCTTGATCTGATCGGCCAGGTCTTTGCCGCCGACGAAGTCCGCCCCGGCACTCTTCGCGACCTCGACGTTGCTGCCTTGGCAAAACACAAGCACACGCTTGGATTTTCCGATCCCGTGCGGCAGCACGATCGAGCCACGCACGATCTGATCCGCTTGCTTGGGATCAACGCCCAGCCGCACGGCAATCTCGACACTGTGGTCGAACTTGCTGCGCTTGATGTTCGCCGGCAGTCCGGCGTCCAATCCTTTGAGCGCCTTGACGCCGTCCGTCACCGTCAACGGCGCGGTGCCCAACTTCAACGCCGCCTCGCGTAAGGCGGTCATTCGTTTTGATCCAGTTCTCATCGCACACCACCTGAAAATGTTCAGTTCGTAGTTCCGGCTCACAGTGAGACGGTGCGACCGGCAAAACGCCGTACTACGGTCGTTCGGAAATCAAATTTCTCACTAATCCGCGATCGTGATCCCCATGCTGCGTGCCGTCCCTTCAATGATCCGGCAGGCCGCGTTGAGATCCGTCGTGTTGAGGTCCACCATTTTCTCTTTGGCGATGGCAACGACTTGTTCTTTCGTCACGATGCCCACCTTCTCAGTGTTTGGACGCTGAGAACCTTTGGCGATTCCAGCAACCTTTTTGAGGATGATCGAAGCCGGAGGCGTCTTGACGATGAACTCGAACGAACGGTCGCTGTAGATGGTCACAATGACCGGCACGATCGTTCCCGCGATGTCCTTCGTCTTGGCGTTGAATTCCTGGACGAACTTGCCGAGGTTGATGCCATGCGGGCCCAGAGCCGTACCCACCGGAGGAGCCGGTGTCGCCTGACCACCCGTGATCTGAACCTTGACTTGTGCAACGACCGCCTTGGCCATGTCAAACTCTCAATCTACGCTGTCACTGTTTACGGTTTTTCAACCTGCCAGTATTCCAATTCCACCGGTGTCGAACGCCCGAAGATTTCGATCAGGACGCTGATCTTGCCACTGTCCTCATCAATCGCATCCACACTACCTTCGAAGTTCTCGAACGTCCCTTCCTTGATCTTCACCAAGTCTCCTCGCGAGAGCGGAATTTTGATCTTCGCCGGCTCATTGACCGCCTCTTCCTGGCGAATCAACCGGCTAATTTCGTCTTCCTCCATCGCAGTCGGAACGCCACCCGCCCCTGTGAAATCGCCCACTCCACTTGTATCACGAACCAAGTACCACGTCTCGTCGTTCAGAATCATCTGGATGAACAAGTAGCCGGGATACAGTTTTCGTTCAATAACTCGCTTCTTGCCGCTCTTAGTCTCCATCACTTTTTCGGTCGCGATCACGATCTGGCCGAACGAGGGTTCCATTCCGTCGCGATTGATGCGGCGTTGCAGAGCCTCTCGGATGGACTTCTCGCGGTTCGTTTGAACCTTCAAAACGTACCACTTCAGTTCCGGGTTGACCGGTGCGGGCTGCTCAGTCGGGGCGGTCATGGAAGGCTCCGTGGACACAGACACAGCTCGCTACTCCATCCTCAAATCTGCAAGAACCCAATCGTCTTGAAGACCCATTGCCAAACGATATCAAACGCGAAAACAATGACCGACATCGACACGAGTAAAATCAGCACGACCAGCGTGTGCTTATGAACTTCTGCCTTCGAAGGCCAAGTGACCTTGTCAATCTCCGCCTGCACCGAGATCAAAAAATCTGCCCAGCGAGGCCGATTCAGGATCGCAACCGAAATCGCTCCTGCCAAGCCGATCACTGCAACACAAATACTCAACCAACCAATACCAACTTGACGCCGAACGAATAATGCCGCCGCAGAGATCAGTAACCAGGACAGTGATGCGATAACCACACACAGTGCGATTTGACGCGTTGGCCGACCTTGCGTTTTTTTGTAGTTCGTCAGTCCCATCGCCGAACCGATCTCCTCGCAAACAAACCACCCACTCCGAGACACCGGTCAAACACGGGCGGAGGGACTTGAACCCCCAACCGCTGGATTTGGAATCCAGTGCTCTGCCAATTGAGCTACACCCGTAGTTTTCTTCTCGCGACGAGCCCAAACAGCTCTTCGCGAGACCTCCCCGCGAGGCCGGGCAATTCAAATCCAAGCCTCACGAGAAACCACGGCAGCGGCTACTTCTTCCGCGACTCTTTGTGCAGAGTGTGCTTCCGCAGCCGAGGACAGTATTTTTTTAATTCCAAACGCTCAGTCCCCCGCGTCTCTTTCGAGACGCGATAGTTCCGATCGCCTGATTCCGTACATTCCAACCACACAAACTCGCGAGGCATATTCAAATTACTCCGTGATCAGAGTCACGATGCCTGAACCCACCGTGCGGCCACCTTCGCGGATGGCAAAACGGCTACCGACATCCATCGCGATCGGCTTGCCGAGCTCCACCGCCAACTTGACGTTGTCACCTGGCATACACATTTCGGCCCCGCCGAGCAGATTTGCCCCGCCGGTCACGTCCGTCGTACGGAAGTAGAACTGCGGCTTGTACCCATTAAAGAACGGCGTGTGTCGACCACCTTCCTCTTTACTGAGGACGTAAACCTCGCACTCGAACTTGGTATGCGGCTTGATGGCCTTCGGAGCAGACAGCACCTGACCGCGCTGCACGTCTTCCTTCTTTGTGCCACGCAGCAGAATACCGACGTTGTCGCCAGCCTCGCCTCGATCCAACGTCTTGTTAAACATTTCGACGCCGGTGCAAGTCGTTTCGGTCGTCGGCTTGAGCCCGACAATCTCGATCTTCTCGCCGGTCTTCACCACGCCCTGCTCAATACGGCCCGTCACGACGGTTCCGCGACCTTCGATCGAGAACACGTCTTCAATCGCCATCAAGAACGGCTTGTCGGTGACGCGCGGCGGCTCAGGAATATGATTATCCAGAGCATCCATCAACTCGCCGATGCATGCATTCCATTTCGGATCGGTAGGATCACTCAACGCCATGTTGGATTGACCGCGAATGATCGGGATCGTATCTCCCGGGAAGCCGTACTTGCTGAGTAAGTCGCGAATTTCCATCTCGACCAGTTCCAGCAACTCCGGGTCATCAACCAAATCGACCTTGTTGAGAAACACAACCAGCGCCGGCACATTGACCTGACGCGCCAGCAGAATGTGCTCGCGAGTTTGCGGCATCGGGCCGTCAGCGGCGGACACAACCAGGATTGCGCCGTCCATCTGGGCGGCACCGGTGATCATGTTCTTGATGTAGTCCGCGTGACCCGGGCAGTCGATGTGAGCGTAGTGACGCTTGGGTGATTCGTACTCGACGTGGCTGACCGCGATCGTCACGGTCTTATTTTCGTCGCGAACCGTACCGCCCTTGGCGATGTCCTTGTACGACTTCATGACCGCCAAGCCCTTACCGGCTTGCACCGCCAAGATTGAAGCAGTCAAAGTTGTTTTGCCGTGGTCGATGTGTCCGATCGTCCCCACGTTGACGTGCGGTTTCTTGCGTTCAAAAACTGCCTTGGCCATGTTGACTCCCTAAACTGAAACTGACTTGGGTTAAACCTTCTTTTTGATGAACAAGCCGAGCCATCCTAGCCCGGACACCGACGCACTGCTGGTGACTCGGAGAGCTGCTGCTGGGATTTGAACCCAGGACCTCGTCCTTACCAAGGACGCGCTCTACCACTGAGCTACAGCAGCACGAACGACAACCAATCGAATCCCTTCCTCGTGTTTGTCATGCTGCTCGGAAGCCCTTGCTGTTGATTGACTCGGCACTCAGGAGCGGGTGATGGGAATCGAACCCACGTGTCCAGCTTGGAAGGCTGGCGCTCTACCATTGAGCTACACCCGCGGACGCTTGTTGTGTGGATCTTTGCGAAACCGGTTTCTTCTGAATCGTGTTGAGTTTGAAATTCTTGGCCAACCTTGCAGCTGGCCTTACGTTTTTCAATCCAAATCTAGTGGGGGAAGGAGGATTCGAACCTCCGAAGGCTGAGCCACCAGATTTACAGTCTGGCCCATTTGGCCGCTCTGGAATTCCCCCGGTGGAGTCCGCTTCCCGCCATTCGCCAGAGCATAAGTCTCTAGCTCAAAGAGGGTTGAGCCGGAGGTCTCTGGAAGCTAGCGGAGGGACTCGAACCCACAACCCCCGGTTTACAAAACCGGAGCTCTGCCAATTGAGCTACGCTAGCGGTCAAGCCGGCTCGATGGGGAGCGGAGGAATATAACGCTCCCCAAAAGTAATGCAAGTCTTCAATGGACACAGAACTTAGAGGCTGTCCGAGAAGTGACATCTGGTCGCGGGATAGGCTTCCAGCCTGTCGTGTTTTTCCGCAGTCTCACAGGCTGGAAGCCTACGACACGGACCTTCTCGGATGGCCTCTTACTTCGACTTTTGCAGTTTTCAGCGTGTTGATAACTGATCTGCGGAAATAGCGTGAGCCTCCACGACAATGCTTGGGACATCACTCTCAGGCATCGAGCAAGGAGGCTCACGATGGAACTTGTACCCAGTTTTGCGGCTTTGTTGCAGG
>CAMAWN010000012.1 GCA_945861865.1 Candidatus Kuenenia stuttgartensis
TACAAAGTGCTCGCCAGCGTCGGGCACATTCGCGATCTGCCGGCCGGAGCGGCGCAGGTTCCTGCGGCCCTCAAAAAAGAAGCCTGGGCCAAGATCGGCGTTGATGTCGAGCACGGATTTCAGCCGCTGTACGTCATCCCGCCCGAAAAAAAGAAGGTCGTCGCCGAGCTGAAGGCGGCTCTGAAAGACGCCGACGAGCTCATCCTCGCGACCGACTTTGACCGCGAAGGCGAATCCATCGGCTGGCATCTGTCGGAGGTGCTCAACCCGAAAGTTCCCGTGAAGCGGATGGTCTTCGAGGAGATCACCAAAGAGGCGATTCAAGAGGCGATCAATTCGACGCGAGACATCGACGTCAACCTCGTGTCGGCCCAGGAAACGCGGCGAGTGCTCGACCGGTTGTACGGCTACCGGCTCAGTCCGTTGCTCTGGAAAAAGATCGCCCCGAAGCTCTCGGCAGGCCGAGTGCAGTCGGTTGCTGTGCGGCTGATCGTGACCCGCGAACTCGAACGGATGGCGTTCCGCAGTGCGACCTATTGGGACTTAAAGGCGGAACTCGCGACCGACACGTCTGCCAAATTCACCGCAGAACTCGCGACGGTCGGTGGGCGCCGAGTCGCCAGCGGCCGAGACTTCGACGAGACGACTGGCAAGCTCAAGCCCAGCGCGGACGTGTTGCTGCTCGACCAGCCCAACGTCGAGGCGTTGCGGAACCGGCTGAACGGTGCGAGTTGGCAAGTCAGCAATGTGAAGGACCGCTCCGAAATCCGCCGGCCGTACCCGCCGTTCACAACCAGCACGCTGCAACAAGAATCCAATCGCAAGCTCGGCCTGTCGTCCAAGGAGACGATGCAGATCGCTCAGCGGTTGTACGAGGACGGACTCATCACCTACATGCGAACCGACAGCGTCAACCTGTCGGGCGAGGCGATCGGTGCCGCACGGCGACGCATCGAAGAAAAATACGGTCAGGAATATCTCAGCCCGACGCCGCGACAATTCACGACGAAGGCCAAGGGAGCGCAAGAGGCTCACGAGGCGATCCGCCCCGCCGGCAAGATGATGCCGACCGCCGACGAGCACAATCTTTCCGGCCAATCGGCCCGGCTCTACACGCTGATCTGGATGCGGACGATGGCCACGCAGATGGCCGATGCGCGATTGACGTTCATCACCGCGACGATTGCCGCCGCCGATGCCGAGTTCCGCGCGACCGGCCGGCACGTCGATTTCCCCGGCTTCTTCCGAGCCTACGTCGAAGGAGTCGATGACCCGGAAGCCGCACTCGACGATCAAGAAGCCGCGCTGCCACCGCTGCGCGAGTCGCAACCACTGTCGCTCGGACAACTCGATTCGCTCAAGCATGAAACGAAGCCACCCGCGCGGTTCACCGAAGCGACGCTCGTCCGCGAACTTGAATCGGACGGCATCGGACGGCCTTCGACTTATGCCAGCATCATCAGCACGATCCAGGATCGCGGCTACGTTCGCAAAGTCAGCAACCAACTGATCCCGACTTTCACCGCGATCGCGGTCACGCGGTTGCTCGAACAGAACTTTCCGAACCTGGTCGATGTGAAATTTACCGCCCAGATGGAAGAGCAACTTGACGAGGTTGCGGCCGGCACGTCAGAGCGGCTGCCGTATCTGCAAAAGTTTTATTGCGGCGGCGAGGGACTCGACGAACAAGTGAAGTCGCACGAAGAGTTGATCGACCCGCGCATCGCCTGCACGATCGACTTGGACGGCGTCGAGGCGAAAGTCCGCGTCGGCCGCTACGGCCCGTTCCTGCAAAAAACGGGCACCGGTCCAGAACCCGAAACCGCGTCAATCCCCGATGACATCGCTCCCGCCGACATCACGAACGAATTGGCCGAGAAGTGGCTGGAACTGAAGCGGCAAGGCCCGCAGTCGATCGGCAGTCACCCGGAACACGGCTTGCCGGTGTTCTTGCTCAGCGGCCGGTTCGGGCCGTATCTGCAAGTCGGAGAAATGTCTCAAGATCCCGAAGCTCCGAAACCAAAGCGGCAGAGCGTCCCAAAGAACATCGACCCCTCGACGATGTCATTCGACACGGCGCTCAAGCTGTTGTCTCTCCCGCGCGAACTCGGCCCACACCCGGACGATGGCAAGCTGGTTTACGCGAGCATCGGTCCGTATGGCCCGTATGTGAAACACGACAAGTCGTTCCGCTCGATTCCGAAAACAGGCGACGTGCTGACGATCGACCTCGCCGCCGCCGTCGAACTCATCAAGCAACCGAAGGGCAAGCGAGCGGCCCCGACGGCTCTGCGCGATCTCGGCAAGCATCCCGATGACGACGCGCTGATCCAGATTTTTGAAGGCCGCTTCGGTCCCTACGTTCGACACGGCGACGTCTTCGCCTCGCTGCCGAAGGATCGCACGATTGAATCGGTGCAACTTGATGAAGCCCTGATCTGGATCGCCGAACGTGCCGCGCAAGGACCCTCGAAAAAGAAGGGGCGCGGCCGAGGCGGCTTCCGCAAGAAAGCGGCGGCTCCCAAGGGTGAGACGACGACCGCCGCTCTCAAGCCTGCGAAAAAGAAAGCGGCCAAGAAGAAGACGGCCAAGAAAACGCCTCCAGAGTCTGAATAGCTGCGATGACACCGTTGCTGATTCTTGTTGGCGCGTATCTCGCCGGCTCGCTGCCGTTCGGGCTGATCGTCGCGCGAGTCGCCAAAGGGATCGACATCCGCGAGCACGGCAGCAAGAACATCGGAGCCACGAACGTCACGCGCGTTCTCGGAGCCAAATGGGGCGCGTTGTGCTTCGTTCTTGACGTGCTCAAAGGAGCGTTGCCAGTCGCGCTGCCCAAGTGGCTGTTCGCGTTGGATGATCCGAATCGCGGCCATTGGCTTGTTGCCGCCGGATTGCTGGCGATCCTCGGACACATGTTCCCGATCTGGCTCGGCTTTCACGGCGGCAAGGGAGTCGCAACGGCCTTGGGAGTCGTCGTCGTGTTGGCGAATCCGATCTCGACGGTGATCACATTCGGAGCATTCGTCGTCTGCTTTGCTGCGACGAAGATTGTGTCGATCAGCTCGATCACTGCCGCGGTGACGTTCGTCGTGGCCCAGATGTACTTTCTATGGCCGCAACCATTCCGCGCGGAGACTTGGAGCATCGCCAGCTTCAGCCTGGCGGTGCCGACGCTCATCATCGTCAAGCACCGCAGCAACATTGTGCGCCTGCTGCGTGGCGAAGAACTTCGTTTTGGCCGCAAGCCACCGCAGTTGTAGGTTGGGACTCCATCCCAACCTACGGACTCAGCGGACTTCGACCTCGTTGGTCAGCGACGGCTCGCTGGCGGCATCGAGAGCAGCGTGAGTGGCAAGCTGCTTGTTGTCGTACGTCGAAGTATGCCCGAGGAGGATGACTTCACCTGCGGACACCTCGACGTGCGGGCTGCGAATCGTGCCGCCAGTGAGTCCCGATCGACAGGGTGTTGGTTCGGGATGTGCCGCGATCTTGCGCCAGAGTTCGCAGATCGTCTCGGTGTTGACCACCGTGGTATTGGTCACGGCCACCTGCGTGCGCGTCACCGCGAGTTCGGCGGCACGACAGCGACCACGGCCACGATCACCTTCGCGACCCCCGCGTGGAGCAACGCTCGCGTGCATTCGTTGGCGGTGGTCCCGGTCGTCAGGATGTCATCGACCAACAGCACTGTCTTGCCAACCAGCAACCGAGGACGCGATCGAACGGCAAAGGCCTCTTTCAAATTGAGCTTGCGATGCGCCGCCGTCAAATCGGATTGATCCGGCGTCCATTTGATTTTGCGGAGCAGTCCGCGGCCGTGAGGCTTTCCCAACCGCCGAGCCAACACGCGCGAAATGGTCTCAGCCGCGTGATGCGGTTTCACCAGTCGCCGAGTCCAATGTCGAGGAACCGGAACGATCACATCAATTCGTTCCGCGTCTAGTTCCTCCTGCTCCTGCAACCACATCAAATTGGCGAGAGCTGCGGCCAACGGAGATTGGGTGGTTCCCTTCGCTCGAATGCACGCGGTCCTCAACAGGTTGTCATACAGACCCACGCGGATGACTCGGCGAAAGCGAAACTTCTGAGACCGACAATGCGGACAGCCGTCATCGATCAGTGCGTGGGGGCCGACCAGCAACCCGCAACGCAAGCAACAGCGACTCGGCGGAGGCAGCATGTCGGCCGAGCAGAGGTCACACAGCACCGGAGCAATCGACCGGCCGAGGTCAACCCGCTCGTGGAGTTCAACATCTCGATGACACAGCGGACACGACGGCGGAAAAACAAAACGAAAGGCCGCTCGACCCAGTTGGGTGAGCGGCCAGATGCTTCGACGGATGAGCCGCTGTGTGTCGCTCATTTCTTGGCGAACTGCACGTGAAAGCCTTTGACCTTCAGCGCGATGCGGGACAGGCTCGTGTCGATCGTCACGTACAAGACATTCGCTTCGTCACCAATCCCGAACTCGACGTTGCTGGGCTTGCCGACCGCCGAGTCGTCCGGCTGATTCGGAGCACCCGTCGGAATGAACGCGACTTCTTTGCCGCTGGGATCAATGACCAACACGCCCGGCCGCTTGATGCCGCGAGACGTCAAATAGACGTTCCCCTTCTCGTCCACCGTCATGCCGTCGCAGCCCGCTTGATCTCCGAAGTCGTAGATCGTCTTGCGAGCGCCGCCAACCTTGCCGTCGGCATCCAGCGGGAAAGCGTAAATCTTCATCGCTCCCGGTTTCGCCTTCTCGTCCGAGCCGATGCGATCCGTGCCGTTATCGTGATCGGCGAGATACATCGTCTTGCCATCGGGGCTGAGCGCGATCCCGTTCGGCTTGCCGACGTTGTGAGTGATCTCCAGGACCGTGCCGTCGCGGTCGATGCGGTACACAGAACGATGTTCGAGTTCGCGCGGTTCGGCCCCGACATATTTCGGATCGGTGAAATAAATTCGACCGAGCCGATCGACACAGATGTCATTCGGTGCGTTAAATTTATTCCCTTGGAATCGATCCACCAGCACGGTTCGCTTGCCGGTCTTCAAATCCCAGCGAGACACACCGCGGCCTCCGAAGTCGGAGCCTTCCGCCGCCAGTAATCGTCCTTCCGAGTCGCAAATCAGCCCGTTGGACTTGTGGCTATCCTCGGCAAACACGGTCGTCTTTTTCGTCTTCGGATCGAACCGCAGGATCATCCCGTTGTCCTTGCCCATCGGAATGTCCGAGAAATAAATCGACCCATCCGGCGCGACGGCCGGCCCCTCGGTCAGCCCGCCTTCGATCTTCGCGGTGCGAGTGAAAAGGTGTTCGAGCTTCGCATCGGGCGAGACAATCGCCTCGCCGGTCGGCTTCGGAAAATCCGCCGCGCTGGCGACGGCCAGTTGGATCGAACACAGACCGATCGCCCACAGCCAACGATTCATGATTGCCTCCCAAGTTCATGCGGAATCCGGAAACAAAGCCGGACAGCAAGCTATCGCCGATTCAACGCCCCGACAATGAACCGCCAGCGACGGCCAGCAACCGAATCGGTCGATCAGAAACACCCCGCTGATTGGCCAAGTGATGCAGCCACACCACGAAACCGGTTTGCGGATGGAAGTGCAACTCGTGCAAAGCACGTTGCGTTCGATTGCCGAGCTTCATCGCGTCGTGTTCGGTGGGAAGTTGGAAAAAAGTGTGCAGTTGAAAACTCGTCGCGCCGCGCAGGAGGTATTCAACCGCCATGCGTCCGGTCGTGATATTCCCGGTCGCCGACCACGGCAGCGGCCCACCAGCACGACGCGCCAGCGAGTGGTCGGATTCGGACGCGGCGCTCAACCCCTCGCTAGCGCGTCGGGCTAAGGCTCGCCATTGATCGAGCACTCGCAGATTGCGATCGCTCAAGTCTGGTCCACCGAACGCAACGCCGCGCTGGCCATCGAATTCACGGTTTGGATCAAATAGCCGATTCGCGTAGATGAAAAAGTCCGGCCGATCAGCAGCCGTCCCGTGAATCGCCTCGAGCATCTCCAACTGAAAGCGGTCGTCGAATAGGGCGTTGAACAGCTTCATGCCGACGCGAACTTGACCGAGACCACTCCGCGCCGCCGAGTCACGCACGAGCTTCGGGACGACTCGCAGCCATTCGAGAATCTTCGCCTGCGTCGCCGCTCGGTCGCTACCCGCCAGAGTCGGGCTGAAATCTTTTTCGAGCGGCATTGGACTCGCGTCCGGCTGCCAAGCCTCCAACATCTTCGCAGTGGTGAAGTCATATTCGCCGACTCGCCACTCAGCTTCATTGGGCGACGGCAAATGATATTTGCACGACGGGACGATCAGTGTGCCGGTGCCGTCGGCGATCCGCCGCGCATCGCGGATCAACTGCAAGTACGCCTCGAACGGCTGCCACCAGCCGCGGCCCTTCCAAGTGATCGTCCAGCCCGGCTCGCCCGATTGTCCGACAATCGGCTCCGCAACCATGCGAGCTTCGGGGATCGCCCACGCGGCCATCGACTGGCCACCCTGCTCGTCCTGCGCGATCACCGTTTTGAGCACGACAAAACCGAGTCCGGCGGCAACGTCCTCTTCGACTTGCCGAGTCGTCATCGACAACTGACCAGACGCCTTGCCCCACGGGTTCTTGATCAGAAACCCCGCGTACTCCGCCGTCACGTCGAGGTCGTATTCGTCCAGCAGATACTGCTCGGGCGACGTCGGCCACCCTTCCGTCCTGAAGCGTTCGTAGTCGCGTTGGACTCGTTGACGCACCGAGTCAGGCGCGGCGAGCGGTTCCGTGGTGTCGAGACGCGACATGATCAGCTCTCGGCCGGAGAGGTCAGACCAAATCCAATTTGCGATGGCGACGATTCGGCGGAGCGTTGCACTTCGCACAGGTGCCGTACACTTCCAGCCGATGGCCACTTTTGATGAAGCCGTGCTGGTTGCAGACTTTGTCCACGAGTGCAGAGATCGCTTCGTTGGTGAACTCGATCAGTGTGCCGCACTTCGCACAAATCAGGTGGTCGTGCTGAGGGTAGCCGTAGTCGTGCTCGTAGACTTCGCTGCCATTGGGCCGCGCGACTTTGCGGAGCAAACCCGCCTCTTCCAGCAACTTGAGCGCGCGATACACGGTCGCTCGACTGACGCGCCGGCCGGACTTGTCGCGAGCGACCTTCGCGATCAGATCCTCGGCATCGAAGTGTTCGTGCTGAGCAAACACCTCTTCGATGATGATCGACCGCTCACGAGTCAGCCGCTCCCCCTTCGTCAGCAGAAACTCGCGAAACTTTTCGATGGGAGTCAATTCACCCACAAAACACCTCGACGTTGAAGCCAGCCAATTCGCCTCGCAGAGCGAGGCGACTACGTTCGCCAAAAGATAGCGGGCCGTGGAACTTGGCAACATCGACCGGCGATGATGCCAAGTTTCACGGCCCGCGAATTCGTGGGGCAGGTTTTCAACCTGCCAGCCGATTTGTCAGTCAGGTTGAAAACCTGCCCCACGGTTACGCTTCCAAATCGATTCCATTGCTGTCGAACATCTTCAGCAGCGCGGCTTCGAGTTTGGCGTCGGTGTCGTAGGTACCGGCGTCGATCTCGGCCTTGATGCGAGCCAACCGTTCGGCGCGTTGAGCGGCTTCGGTTCCTTCGGTCAGCTTGCCTATCAATTGGCCGGCGGCGGAGAGTTCGACTTCGTCTTGCGGCACTTCCAACGGTGACTTGCTGGCGGCAGCCGTCGGGCCGGTTGCCGGACGGGCTCCTTGGAGGGGGGTCGCATTGGGGACGAATCCAGGGCCTCGGACTTCCATCTCGATCCTCCTTGCCGGACTGGCATCTGGAGATTGATTGCGGCGGCGACGGCGAGAACGGGCATCATCCTTCTCAGGCTGATCCGTCCGCAGGGTGTCGTCACCGTGGGGAGAATGGGCGGCATGGTATCGCAGATTGGAAAAACGGTTCAACGGGGCTTCTGGGATCCCCGGCTCAATTGGCTCCGACTCGAATGACATGTTGAATCCTCAAAGATTGCGGAGACCAACGATCGGGACCGGTCTCGGTCGTAACGTTCCTTGCGAATCGTTCCGTATCCGACGGACGTGGCCCGGTCGCGGCCTCACACGAGGTATCGTCTGCGGCAAAATCCGCCGATGAGCCGGCTATGGCCGATCCTGTCAAACTTTGAGGGCGCGCGGTTCGTCACGCAGTTTCTGCCGGTTACGCCGCAACCGGCATTTTTTCTCCGCTCGCCCCTCGTCCCTCACTCCTCTCCCCTCGCCCCTTTGGCAGACTAGCCAAAGATTGCGGATTGCGTCGCCGATACCACTTGTGAGGGTCGTAGCGCCGGTCTGCGCCGGCGTTGTCCCAGCCGCGAGAGCGTTCTCGAATAAGGTGGCCGGCATGTCAATTTCCAATTCTCAGGCGACACGACTTCGCCGGTTCGGCAGTGCGAGCCGGCGACTTTTGCAGCGTCTCGCCGTTGGCTCGGTTCTGGGAACGTCGTTGTTGGGCTGTGCGACCGATCCGAAACTGAAATATCTCGGCGATGACAAAGAGCTGAGCTACTACAAGACCGCCGCTACGACAATCGACTACCCGGCCGTCGACACGCAGACCTCCCAAGAAGCCGCCTACGCCAAACGTCCGCGCACCGTGTTCGATCGCGAAAAGGAAGAGGTCTGGGAAATCTCGCTGAGCCAAGCGATTCAACTGGCGATCCAAAACAACAGCATCATCCGCTCGCGAACCGTTGCGGGTGCGCCCTCGACGATTCTTAGCAGCGCGGATCGAGCGCCATCGTCATACGATCCGGCGATCCAAGAAACCGGCGTGCTGTTCGGAGGACGAGGCATCTCTGGAGCACTGGCAGCGTTCGACGCTCAGTTTCAGACGTCGATGACATTCGGCCAGTCCAAGCTTCCCGTCAACCTGGGGGCTACACCGGTTCGCCGAGACACGGACTCTGGGCTACTCGATACCAGCTTGTCCAAGACGTTCGGCTACGGCGGGTCGATCGCGCTGAGCCACTCGATGAGTTACGCGGGCGTCGATCCGAATACGGCATTGGCGATTGGCAACTCGTACTCCGGCAACGTCCGGGCGGAGTATCGCCAACCATTGTGGGCCGGTGCGGGCGCGGAGTTCACACGCATCGCGGGACCGATCTCGCAGAGCTTCGGTGGACTGAGCGGCGTTAATCAGGGCGTCGTGATTGCACGAATCAACCAGGACATCACGCTGGCGGACTTCGAGGCGAGCGTCCTGTTGATGCTCAAAGATGTCGAAGATTTGTACTGGGAGCTGTACCTTCGGTATCGCGAATACGACACGGCGGTGACGAATCGGAACAGTGCTTTGCAGTCGTGGCGCGAGGCTCATCGGATTCTCGAAGCGGGAGGCAAGCCAGGCTTCAAACCTTCCGACGAGGCGCAGGCGCGAGACTTTTATTTCCAGAGCCGCTCGCTGGCCGAGACAGCGCTGTCAAACATTTACTCTGCGGAGATTGCTTTGCGGCGCATCGTCGGTTTGTCGGTCAATGACGGCCGCATGATGCGTCCCAGCGATGAGCCGACCACGGCCGCGTTCCATCCAAGCTGGGAAATATCACTGACCGAAGCCCTGACACAACGCGTCGAACTGCGCCGTCAGAAATGGAACATCAAAAGCCTGGAGTTGCAGTTGTGCGCGGCCGAGAGCCTCACGAATCCACGGCTCGATTTCGTTTCAGGCGCTCAAGCCGACGGTCTCGGTCACGGCCTGTTTGGAGATGGAACTGGACCGTTGCCCGGCGCTTTTAGGACCGCCTATGGTTCGATCGCGAGCGGCAATTTCCCCGGCTGGGACTTGGGACTCGAGTTCACAATGCCTCTGGGATTTCGAGCCGCTCATGCTCAGGTCCGCAACGTCGAATTGCGATTGGCGAAGGCTCGCGACATGTTGCAGGCTCAGGAGATCGACATCAGCCATGAGGTCGCTCAGGACTTCCAGAACATCGCGGTGCAGTACACGACCGCGCAGTCGAACTTCAATCGCTTCCGCGCCGCTCGAGAGCGCGTGCAACTCTTCCGTGCCGAAGTCGAAGCGGGAACGAAGACCTTCGACGTGCTACTGCGAGCGCTCGGCAGTCAGGCCGAAGCCGAAGTCGCCTACTACCGCAGCTTGACCGAATACAACAAGGCCATCGTCGCGTTGCACTACCACAAGGGAACGCTGCTGCCTTACGACGACGTCTGGCTCGGCGAAAGCGACTGGACGCCGGAAGCGTACCGCGACTCGTTACGTCAGGCGTGGGCGAGAACTCACGGCCGTGACGCGCCGCATCTTGACACCAAACCGGCCGAGTTCGTCGCTCAACCTAGCTGGCACGCTCAGGAGTACGCGGCTCCGAACAGCACGCCGCCGGAACCCACCGCGCCCTACGAAACCGAAGTCGAGTTGCCGCCGCGACCAGTCCCGGCCGCGAAGTAGCCCAAGCCCTTGTGGCCTGGGTGATTTCACTGCGATGCAACAAGAATCGACCGACCCACAAGGGGTTGGGCTACAGTGCGAGATCGTTGTGCCGCGTCCGATCACGCCAGGATTTCTCGGACCACTCGGCACTCGCGTTTGGCCGTCAGCGTTTGTTCTTGCCCGTTGTGGATGTAGGCCAGCTTGGAATGATCCAGGCCGAATTGATGCAGCAGTGTGGCTTGAAAGTCATTCGCAGTGACGATGTCTTTGACCGCGCGGTGTCCGAACTCGTCGGTCTCGCCGAAGGTCGTTCCGGGCTTGATGCCTCCGCCCGCGAGCCACGTTGAAAAGCCTTGGCCGTTGTGGTCTCGGCCGCAGGTCGCGGGATCGCCTTCGGTCACTGGAAGCCGTCCGATCTCTCCGCCCCAATGCACGATTGTGCTGTCGAGCAGACCGCGTCGCTTGAGGTCCGTGACCAGTGCGGCAGCCGGCTGATCGGTCCTTTTGCAGATCGCTGGCAGCGCGGTGCGGATACCGGTGTGAGTGTCCCACGGCTGACCACCGAGGAACAACTGAACGAAGCGCACGCCGCGCTCCACCAGCCGTCGAGCGATCAAGCAGCGTGCGCCGTACTCGCGTGTTTCGTCCTTGTCCAAACCGTAGAGCTTTTGTGTTTCTTCCGTTTCTTGCGACAGATCAAGAGCCTCCTTCGCCTCCGTCTGCATCCGCGCGGCCAACTCATACGATTGGATGCGAGCTTCGAGGTCCGCTTCGCCAGGATGCAGTTCGAGATGCCGACGATTCAAGACTCGCAGCAAGTCGAGATTCTGAGCTTGCAACGTTCCCTTCAGATGCGGCGGCGGGTCGAGATTGAGGATCCGCGGCTCTTGAGCACGCAGCACCGTCCCTTGAAACAACGGCGGCATGAACCCGTTCGACCAGTTCAGCACGCCGTCCACCGGATGCCCGGCGGGATCGCTGAGCACCATGTACGCCGGCAGGCTCTGGCTTTCGCTGCCGAGCGCGTACGTCAGCCACGCGCCCAGCGTCGGCCGCCCGGTCACGGCCGGGATGCCCGCTTGCCAGTAGCGGATCGAAACCTCGTGTCCGTTGTGCCCGGAGTGCATCGAGCGAATCACGCACAAGTCATCGACGACCTGCGCCGTGTGAGGCAGTAGCTCCGAGACCTCGGTCCCGCAGTCGCCGTGCTTCGCGAAACTCCACGGCGAGCCGAACAACTTTTTGCTGGCTCGATTCACGAAGCTGTAAATGACCTCACCGGGGTAATCGGTCCCGTTGAACTTGGTCAGCTCCGGCTTCGGATCGAGTAAATCCATGTGCGCCGGCCCGCCGTGCATGAACAGCGAGATCATCGCCCGAGCCTTCGCCTCGCCCGCCGACTGCTTTGGTTTCAAGTCGAACGACTGCGGCTTGAGCTTCACCGTCGGCGGCACGGCCAAGAGTTCTTCTTGCTTCAACAGCCACGCCAACGCGACAGAACCGATGCCGAGCGTGGTGCGGGCTAGCAGCTCGCGTCGAGTGGGTCGGAGACAGTCGAAATTGTCGGGCATCGTGGATTTTCCTCAATCGACGTACAAGAACTCATTCGAGGTGAGCAGAGCCTGGCAGAGATCCGTCAGAGCCTGCAATTCAGGATCGGCATTGGCAGGGGTTTCAGACAACGTCGCGAATTGCTGCCGGAAGAATCCGCACACGGCGGCGAACTCGGTGGGCGTGATCGGGCGGTGATACGCGATCTGCCACGCGGCAGCGATTTGATTCGCCAACGGCGGCGGAGTTGGGCCAGGGAAACCTTTGTCGGCAGTCCACGCGACCTCTTTGCTGTCGGCAGCTTTCAGTTTGATCGTGATCGACCAGGCGAACGAATCGGACGTAACCGACTCGCGGCAGTCGGTGATGAAGTCGAGCGTGTCCCCCACCTGCACCTCGATCGCGGCGACATTGGCATCGACCGCTTTGTGCTGGGCGATCCATTCTCCCGCGAGGCCGCTGCGGCTGGAGACGACCCGGCTGCGCACGCCATCACCGTTCTCACTCGGATGATGCACACTGCCGTAGATCGAAACCGTTCCGCCGATTGGCGCGGTCCAGCGACGGATCGGAGAGTGCTGTTGATCGTTGCCGGTGTGACCTCCGGCAGCATTCAAAAACGAGAAGCCAATCGCGGGATCGGGAACGACCGGTCCTCCTTGCCATTGCGAGCCGGTCCAGTGCGTGAACTTGGTGAACGACTTTGTGCGTTTCGTCGAGTCCTCGAATTCGCCGTAGCCGATCTGCCAGAGATCGCCGGGACGCAGTGGCAACAAGCTGGGATCAGGCTCAAACGGCAGCGGCTTCGAGGTCATCGCTGCTGCTTCCTGACGAACTCGCACGGCCAACGAACCAGCTTGCTTCAATGCGAACTCGCTGTTCATCAGCATCAGCGACTGCGTCGCGACGGTCGAAGCCGGGCGTTTGTCGCAATTGCATTCCATCACCGGAGCATCAAACGCGCGCATCAGTGTTTCCGGTTTGCTGCGTTTCTGTTGGACGTAGACACTGCGGCGCGACATGTCGTTGACGATGACCTGACCGACGAAGTCTTCGGCCACCGCGATCGGCTTCCCGAACATCGCATTCGACAACGACCCGCTGGCGGCGAGCACTCGGTCACGCATGACCTCCGCCTCCAACCGCCGCACGCTCATCCGGCCGAGCAGCAAGTTGCTTGGATCAACCGCATCAAGTTCCGGTCGCCGTGCCGTCGATTGCCGATAGACGGCCGATGTCATCAGCAGGCGATGCAGCCGCTTGAAACTTCCGAGGCGAACAGAGGACGTCAGTCCTCCGAATGTCTGGGACACTTCCGCCGCCAGCCAATCGAGCAACTCCGGATGTGTCGGGCGTTCGCCGAGCTGACCAACATCACCGGGTGTGCCGACGAGACCGCGGCCGAAGTGGTGCATCCAAAGTCGATTGGCCAGCGCTCGCGGCAGCAACGGATCGCGGCCGCTGACGAGATGCTTCGCGAATGCCAAGCGGCGGCCAGTCGAATTGATCGACGGATCGTTGATCGGGAATTCGATGAGCTGACCGGGCGGAGTTGCAATCTCCAACATCGCGGCCTTGATGGCCTCTTTCGGCTGGCGATGATCGCCGCGATGGAAGAGATGCGTCGGCGGTGGTTCGCCGTCTTCCTCGGCGAGACAATGCAAAAACTCTTCGACCGGCTTCTTGGCACGCATCTCACCCATGCGCGTGTCGAAGGCTTTCAATTCGTCGGCCTCTTTCGGCAAGTATTGGTACAGCACGCCGGGAGAGATGTTGACGCTGGGCCGCTCCTTCAAAAGCTGCTGCTGCTCCGGCGAGCGTTTGTCGCCGGGCGTGTTGTAGGCGTCACGTAGTTTGCCGCGCAGTTCTTCGGGATGCTTGGCAAGTTCCAACTCGAGAGCCTTCGCCATGTACTCGGTTTGTTTCGAGTTCTTCTCGGCGGCGACTTTCGCGACCTCGGCTTCGATCGCGGCTGAGGCCGTGCGATCGGCGTCGGTGTACAGCGTCTTCAACCGACCCTGCCAGCGCTTCCAATTCAGCGACGGCTCGAAGATCGCCCGCATCCGGTAGTAATCGACCTGCGAGATCGGGTCGTAGCGATGATCGTGACACTGAGCACATCCGACCGTCAGGCCCAACAGCGAGGAACTGACCATCTTCAGCGTTTCAGCCATCACCGCGTTCTTCGCCAAGTCCTGATCGACGGAGCCGTCGCCAGTGCCATCGGACACCATGCGAAGAAACCCAGTCGCGGTCAGCCGGTCGATGTCGGTCGGCGACAGATTCGCGAACTTGCCATTGAGAAATTCGTCGCCAGCCAATTGCTCGACGATGAACTCGTCGATCGGTTTGTCGTCGTTGAGTGCGCGAATGACCCAGTCGCGATACTTGTACGCCCACGGCCGATCGACATCCGCGTTCGAGTAACCATCCGAATCAGCGTACCCCGCCGCGTCCAACCAGTGCCGTCCCCAACGCTCGCCATAATGCGGCGACGCCAGCAAGCGGTCGATCACGCGCTCGTAGGCGTCGGGTTCGGTGTCGTTGACGAACTCTGCCACTTCGTCGCGTGACGGCGGCAGGCCGAGCAGGTCGAAATACGCTCGCTTGAGCAATGTCCCCTTGTCTGCTTCCGAGCCGAACGAAAGGTTGAGTTCCTGCAATTTCGCAAGCACCAGCGCATCGATCGCGCTTCGGGTTTCCGAATGCGAATTCGGAGTTTTTGGAATCGCCGGCCGCACCACCGGTCGAAACGCCCAGAACGAGCGTTCCTCGTCGGTGATTCCCAGTCCCTTGCCGATCTCGGCGGGTTCGGCGCGAGCGGTCTTCGCACCGGCAGCAATCCACTTTTCGAGCACCTCGATCTCGCGTGCCGAGACCTTCACCTGACCCGGAGGCATCTCGCCGGCTTTGATACGTCGCAAAAACAGACTCGCGTCCGGCTTGCCCGGCTCAATCGCTGTGCCCGACTCACCGCCCTTGACGATCAATCGAACGAGCCGCAAGTCGAGCTTCCCCTTCAGCTCCTCTTCCGCGCCGTGACAGTCAAAACAATGCGCCTTCAAGATCGGCCGCACATGCGTTTCGAACGTCAGTTCCTGGCCGCGACTCGACTGGCCCGCGAGCAACATCGCGGCGATCACGAAACTCCAGCGAAACACGGAGCGCAAAGCACGCATGAGGGCAACCTCGAACAGCGTTTCGGTGGGAGTCGAAAAAACGACCAGTGGCGGGAGACGTCTTGCAACGTCGTGACCATTCTGCACGAGTCAGCGTCCCAACTCAACCGCGAATTGCCAAGCCATCAGCTCGGAATCGGCCACGCCATACCCGCCGAGAAGCCGCCATCGACGCGCACGACTTGGCCGGTCATGAACGCAGAGGCGTCCGAGGCCAGAAAGATCGCGGCTCCGACCATGTCTTCGACTTCACCCAGCCGACCGAGCGGTGTGTTGGCTTGGCCCCAGGCGTGCATCGTTGGATCGGACCAGAGCTTGCGAGTCAGATCGGTCAGAATGAAACCCGGCGCGAGTGCGTTGACTCGCACGCCGCGCGGTCCCCATTCGGTCGCGAGGCCGCGCGACATCGCCGAGATGCCGAACTTGGTCATCGCGTACGGCGTCACGTTCTTCAGCGGCGAGAACGTGTTGAGCGAGTCGATGTGAATCTGCGATCCGGATTTTTGGTTGAGCATCACCTTACCGACTTCAACCGCCATCCAGAACGCTCCACGCAAGTTGACGTCGATGATGAAATCGAACTCTTCTTCCGTGTAGGTCTCGGCCGGTTTGCGCTTGTTGACTCCGGCGACATTCAGCAGCACGTCGATGCGGCCGAATTGATCGACCACTTCGCGAATGCAACGCTCGATGTCGGATTTCTTGGCAGCGTCGCAGACGACGGGCACGACCGAATTCGACGTCGAACCAATCTCAGCGGAGGTCGCTGCGAGCGTGCTGGCTTCTCGGCCGGTGATGATGACCTTGGCTCCACGCGCGGCGAAGCCGGCGGCCAACGCTTTGCCGATTCCGCGGCTGCCTCCGGAAACGAGCGTGACTTTGTCGGTGACGGAAAAGAGATTATCGGCGGTCATGGGAGTTCTCTCTCCATTCTTGAATTTGGCGAGCCGGGAGGATCACGTTTTCGGCGGTGTCGGAATGGATCGGATCGTGTTGTAGGCGAAGTCGATGTTTTCAGACTTCTGGATCGCTTGCAGAATCAGGGTGTTGAGTCGGTCTTGGATCGTCGGTCTCCGGCGCGGGTGAATCAAAAAACGGAGCGTCAAGTCGATGCCGCTGGCCGCCGCCCAAGTGCGGACGACCGGATCGGTCGAGTCGGCTTGAATCGACAGCTCCGACGACATCCGCTGGATTTGTGAGAACGCGAGCGCGGCGGTCTGTTTGATCTCCGGCTCATCGAGCGCAATGTTGTGCAACAGGTCGCGTGCCTTCTCCCAGTCGCTTTCGTAGGTCACGGTGTAGACCATCGAGCACCAGATATACGGATATCCGCGCGTGTAGTTGACCAACGGTTGCTTGAAGACTTGGTTGTTCAACAGCACCACGAGTCCGCCGGTCAGACTGCCGCTGATCGTGGCGTGATCGGACAGCGGAACGCACTGTTGCAGCGTGGTGTGCGTGAAGGTGATGTCCACGACCTCACCCTGATAATCGCCGATGTCCACCCAATCGCCGTTGCGATAGCCGCGTGCTCCCTTGATGAAGAACCAAGCGGCCATGCTGGCGATCAGTTCTTGCAGAGCGATCGCCAGTCCAGCAACCGACAGGCCGAGCAGCGTCAGCAGGTTCTGGTACTGGTCAGCGAAGACAAAGGCCAATCCGATGACTGCGGCGAGCGCGGTCAATAACGACAGAACTTTGTTGAGGTAATACCGTCGCTGCGGATCGCTGACGCGGCGATTGACGACGACTCGCAGCACCAGCATCGCCAGCAGGACGGCCGCAAAGGTGACAACCAATCTCAGCACATAATGCCACCAACGGCCAAGTTCGCGCTCCTCGTTCAGAGCCTGCGACTCCTTGACCTTGGCGGTCGCTTCGGCCATCAGCATCTCTTCACGAGTCGCGAGAATCTGATCCGACAGTTTGCGGCTTTCGTCCGTGAGCTGTTGACGTTCGGACCACAGGTTCTTTTTCAATTCTTCCGACAAGCCGCCGTGCATCGACAGCTTCTTCTGAACGTCATCGCTGTCCTTGCGGACCCGGTTGAGTTGAGCTTGGAGCAACCCGACTTCCTTGCGGAGCGACGCGGCAATTTGTTTGGCGAGATTCGCTTCCTCGCGAGCGTTTTTGGCCTGCTCAAGTTTTTTGAAGACCGTGTCGAACGGAAGCCCCGCGTCTTTGTCGGATGACTCGGCGGCATCGCGTTGCCGGAATTCCTCTTCGCGCTGCGCGAGGTCCAGCGCCTCCTGGGCCTGTTCGGCGAGCTGCTTGGTTGAAGCCAATTCCATTTTCGCGTCGGCCAACTCATCGGTCACCGCGTTGATGGCCGCTTCCGCTTTTTCTTTGGCCTTGTCGTCATCCGCAGCGACGGCTTCCGCGAGTTGGCCCTTCGCTTCTTCCAGCGATTTGGCGGCGGCCTCTTCGGCTTCCTCGGCTTTTTCGCGTTCGAGCAGCCGACGTGTGAGTTCTCGTTCCGCTTTGAGCAATGGCGTCTCGGCTTTCGCCGAAGCGACTTCGGTCTTCGCGGACGCTGGCTCAGGAGTCTCTCGCTCTTGCGCGGCGAGCGACGATGCGGCGATCAACCACAAACCGAGACCAACCCAACTTCGTCGCCACATCGAGACCTCCGTGCTCTGACGTGGGGCAGGTTTTCAACCTGCCCGCCTTGAAACGGCCGATTGAAAACCTGCCCCGCGCCTAGCCGCGTTTCTCCAACGGCGCAAATGCTCGCAGTGTCGCGCCGGTGTAGATTTGCCGGGGACGATTGATGCGACTCGTCGTGTCTGCGTTTTGCTCGCGCCAGTGAGCGATCCAGCCGGGCAGGCGGCCGATCGCGAACATGACCGTGAACATGTTCGTGGGAATGCCCATCGCGCGGTAAATGATGCCGCTGTAGAAATCGACGTTCGGGTACAGCTTGCGCGCGATGAAGAACTCATCGTGCAGAGCGACCTCTTCCAGCTTCTTGGCGATGTCCAACAGTGGATCGTTGATGCCGAGCTGTCCGAGCACTTCGTCGCAGGTCTTCTTCAGGATGATAGCTCGCGGATCGAAGTTCTTGTAAACGCGATGGCCGAAGCCCATCAGCTTGAAGCCGCTGTTCTTGTTCTTGGCAAGATCGACGTACTTCTTGTAGTCGGAGCCGTCTTGGCGAATCTGCTCCAGCATTTCGAGCACGCTCTGATTGGCTCCGCCGTGCAGCGGTCCCCACAGCGCGCAGATGCCGGCCGAAATCGAGGCGTACAAATTCGCCTGGCTGCTGCCGACGATCCGCACGGTCGAGGTGCTGCAATTCTGCTCGTGATCGGCGTGCAGGATCAGCAGCTTGTTGAGCGCTCGCACCCAGACGTCGTTGACTTGGTAGTCCTCGCACGGGATCGCAAACATCATGCGCAGAAAGTTCGCGCAGTACGACAGCTCATTTTGCGGATAGATCGTCGGCTGACCGGCCGACTTCTTGTAGGCGTAGGCCGCAATCGTCTTGGTCTTGGCGAGCAGACGGATGATGTCCTGATCGGGATCATCGGGATCGACGTTCGGGTAAAAGGTCGAGAGCGAAGCCACCATCGACGACAGCACCGCCATTGGGTGTGCGGTTGGCGGGAAGCCCTCGTAGAACTTCTTCATGTCCTCGTGCAACATGCTGTGGCGCGTCAGCTTCTCACGGAAGACGCCGAGCTGCTGCGGATTCGGCAGCTCGCCGTAGATCAGCAGGTGCGCGACTTCGACGAACGAGGCGTGCTCGGCCAGATCGGCGATGTCGTAGCCGCGATACCTCAAGATGCCCTCTTCGCCGTCGATGAAGCAGATCGAGCTTTTGCACGCTCCGGTGTTGCCGTAGCCGGAATCGAGCGTGATCGCCCCGCTCTTGGCCCGCAGAGTCGTAATGTCGATGCCAACCTCGCCCTCGCTGCCGACGACGACGGGCAGGTCGTATTCTTTCCCGTTCAAATTCAACTTCGCGGTGTCCATGAGTCTTCCGAATTCTTTCTCGTTGGGCTAGTCAGGCGAGCGCGGCGTGTGAGCGGAACGGTTCCAATCAGCGGCATTGTTATGCCCCGGACTCGATTTTTCCAACCCGCGCCGCGGAGGAGTTCATCGATGTGGCGCACGCGGCTCGCGTGCGGTTCCCTGCTGTTCGACCGGCGATTCCAGCACTGGGGAATCATCGCACGCGAGCCGCGCGCATCACGAAAGCCCCTCCGAATCCACAACTGAGCAGCACCCCGCTACAGTTCCGCACTTTCCGATCATTCTTGGCGAGGGCTCGTGGCTGATGGCCGTGTTGATGCAGATACTGAAGGCGTGCAAGAGTTACGGCGAACAAGTGCTGCTGGACGGGGCCGAGGCGACGTTGTCCGACGACGTGAAGGTCGGCTTCATCGGCCGCAACGGGGCGGGAAAGAGCACGCTGCTCCGAATCCTGCTGGGGGACGAGGAACTCGACAGCGGCGAGGTGACTCGGCATCCGAATTTGCAGATCGGCTATCTGCGGCAGCACGACCCGTTTCTGCCCGGCGAGTCGGCTCACGACTTTCTGATTCGCGACAGCGGGCAACCCGAATGGAAGTGCGGCGAGGTCGCCGGCCAGTTCGAGTTGAAAGGGGACTACCTCGAAGGCCCGGTCTCTCGACTATCGGGCGGTTGGCAGACGCGCGTCAAATTGGCGGCGCTGTTGCTGCACGAGCCAAACCTGCTGCTGCTCGACGAGCCGACAAACTTCCTCGACTTGCGCACCCAGATTCTGCTCGAACACTTCCTGCGACACTTCAAGGAGGCCTGTCTGATTGTCTCGCACGATCGAGCATTCCTCAACGCGACGTGCGATCACACGCTCGACCTGTCACGCGGCAAGTTGACGATGTATCCCGGTAAGATCGACGCCTTCCTGAACTATCAGCGTGACCAGAACGAGCACCTCGCCCGCTCGAACGTGGCGATCCAAGCCAAGCGGCGTGACCTCGAAGTCTTCATCGCGAAAAACAAAGCGCGAGCCAGCACCGCGACGCAAGCTCGGTCCAAATCGAAGCAGCTCGAACGTCTGGAACTCGCCGACATTGCGAGTGACGAACCAACCGCGTGCATTCGCGCGCCGCTCGTTGAACCGCGACAAGGTCCGGCGGTGCGGTGCAAGGATCTGACGATCGGATATCCCGAACGCCAAGTCGCCAGCGGTATCGACGTGGAAATCGATCACGGCTCGCGAGCAGTCATCGTCGGCGACAACGGCCAAGGCAAGACGACGTTCCTGCGAACAGTGGTCGATTCGCTCAAGCCGCTCGCCGGTGAGGTCCGCTGGGGCTTTGGATGCCAGATCGGTGTCTATGCTCAGCACGTCTACACCAGCCTGCCGGAGAAGGACACGGTGCTGGAATACCTCCAATACAACGCCGCGTTCGGAACGACGACGCAGAAAATTCTGAGCGTTGCCGGAGCGATGCTCTTCCGTGGCGATGCCGTGCAGAAGCGGGTCTCGGTTCTGTCAGGCGGCGAACGCGCGCGAGTCTGTCTCGCGGGACTGTTACTCTCTCCCTACAACGTGCTGGTCCTCGACGAACCGGGCAACCATCTCGATGTCGACACGGTCGAGGCACTCGCTCAAGCGATGATCGACTACAAGGGGACGGTCATCTTCACGACGCACGACCGGCACTTCATGAAGCGCGTCGCGACGTGCGTGATCGAAGTTCGCGACGGCCACGTGACCAACTACGGCGGCGGCTACGACGCCTATCTCTACTCCGTCAACAAAGAGATCGACGACGGCGAACGTGAACTCGCCACCCGCCTCAGTAAAGCCCCACCCACCGTTCGCAGCGCCCCCGCCGTTCGTGCCCCGCGCCGCGACGATCGCGCGGTTCGCAAAGAGATCGCGACCATCGAGAAAATGATCGCCCGCCTCGACGAGCAGAAAAAGAAGGCCGCCGGTCAACTCTTGGAAACCTGCGACGCCGCCGAATCGTTGCGACTGCACAACGAAGTGACCGCCTTGACCACTCAACTCGCAGAGTCCGAAGAACGCTGGTGCCAATTACAGGTCGAGCTGGAAGAGTCCGAATGACCAACCGGTTCCGTCGCCGGACGCTTACCGGTCTTTGGGAAGTGCTCTGTTGGGTTGACAGTCCGCTGAGCGGTTGGAAACTGACCGGTCACTCATTCGTGATCGAATTCCGGAGCGACGGCCATGCAACGAGTAACCTGCCTTGGCGTGATGCTGGTGGGGCACCTGCTGGTGACAACCAGCGGCGGGTTACATGCAGACGATCACGAAGATTTCTTTGAGACGAAGATTCGGCCAGTGTTGGTGGAGGTGTGTTTCCGCTGCCACGGTGACTCGAAGACATCCGGTGAATTGCGAATCGATTCGCGTGAGATGCTGCTCAAGGGAGGTGCCTCCGGTGCGGCGATTGTTCCGGGCAAGCCGGAAGAGAGTTTGTTGATCCGCGCGATCCAACGGCAGAAAGATGTCTCCGCGATGCCGCCGGAGAAAGACAAAGCTCTGCGTCCGGAGCAAGTGGCGGACTTCGTGGCCTGGATCAAAGCGGGGGCTGTCTGGCCCGCGAAAACGGCAAAGTTCGAAACCGCGAAGCACTGGGCCTTCGAGCCAATCCGCTCGGACGCGCCGCCCAACATTCGAGTCGATGCGTGGGTGATGAACGACATCGATGCCTTCATTCGAGCCAAGCAGGAAGCTGCGGGAGTGATTTCCGCTCCGCCCGCTGACAAACGCTCGCTGCTCCGCAGGATCACCTTTAATCTGACGGGCCTGCCTCCATCGCCGGATGAGCTGCGAGAGTTTCTGAATAACGATTCGCCCGACGCCTTCGCAAAGGTGGTTGATCGGTTACTGGCCTCGCCCCAATACGGTGAGCGGTGGGGTCGGCACTGGCTGGACGTCGTCCGCTACGCCGACGCGCGAGATCTGATTCAGTTGCCGATCGAGAGCGACTTCCGCGAAGCCTGGCGGTATCGCGATTGGGTGGTTGCCTCGTTCAACCGTGATCTGCCGTACAACGAATTCATCACACGGCAACTGGCCGGTGATCTGATGCAGCCAACCGACACGACGAAGATCGATGCCGAAGCGCTCGTTGCGACTGGGATGCTGGCGATTGCCGATTTCGTTCCCGGCGACGTCGATAAACAGCAGATGATTGCCGATTACGTCAACGATGAAATCGACGTGGTGGGGCGAGCGTTTCTCGGACTCACGCTGGCGTGTGCTCGCTGTCACGATCACAAGTTCGATCCGATCTCGACCGAAGACTATTACGCGCTGGCCGGAATCTTTTTCAGCACGCGAGTCATTCCCAGTCCGGTGCTGGGCAACACGCCGCTGGTCCGCGTGCCGCTCCTTCCGGCCGCCGAGATTCAGGCGATCAACACTCAAACGCAACTCGACAAGCAGCGGCTGACAGAACTGTCGCAGCTCGTTCAAGTCGCCGCCGATCAGGAGTTCTTGTCGCATCTCGAACGGCAAGTGGTCGCCGCAACGCCTCGCGACTTGCCGGCGGCGGTCGAGTTCTTCCATGCGAAACCGCAGGTGCTGGCGGACTTCGCCGCAGCTCGCAAGCTCGATGCTTCCGTGTTGGAGCGGTGGGTGAAATTGCTCAAGAACGAAAGTCGCCGAACTCGTGAGAATCCGGACCGAAGCCTCACGACTTCGGCTACGGAACGTTTATTGGCCGAGACCGATCGTACGGCCCGCGCGCGACTGGCAGAGGAGATGGCAAAGAACCTGTCGATGATCGCCGCGGAACGTCGTGAGCGGACAACGCGCGACGCGGTGTCCCGGTCGCTCGCGACGTCTGAGGTTTTGCAATTCCGCTCTGACGATTGGCACATCGCAACCAACGCTGCTCGACAAATCACGCTGTGGCCCGATCGTGCGGCGATCGCTGACGATGCCGCACCACCTCCCGATTCGCACGGGCCTGTGTTGGCGACGGAAATGATTCACGGACAATCGCGCCCCGTGATCCGCTTTGATGGCGAGTCGGTGTTGCAGTCGCCGCGCACAGTTCCCGTCACCGGAGCGTTGTTCGCCGTCTTTCGTCCGCAGGCGGCTGTCAGTGCGGGGACACGCATCATCGGTTGGGAAGACTCGGCGGTGGGACAACACGGACTTGGTTTGATGCCCAACGCGGCGGGCGGTCTCCATGCGATCTTGCGTCGAGCGGGAGCCAGCGGCGACATCGTCGCACCGGCTCCGGCCAATTCGGATTTCCAGTTGATCAGCCTCACTTGGGGTTCCGGCGGAGTCGCTCTGTTCCGCAACGGCGAGGCGATCGGCACGAACAAGTCGATTGATGCGGTCTCGTCCGATCCGTCGATCGCGGCCCTGCGGATCGGAGGACCAGGCTCAGGAACCGGTCAGCGATTTCGCGGCGACTTGTGCGAGTTGCGAGTTTATGGAAACCCGCTCGACGAAGCGGCCCGCACGCGAGTTGAGGCCGAGCTGCGGACTCATTGGTTCGCGCCTTCCGACAAACAGACGGCGAGCGGCGATGACGTCGCTGATCTCTACGACGAGTTGTTGTCTTCGCGCAGTCCTTATTGGATCGCTGCGGCCGATCGATCGCAGTTGCTCCCTCAGGACGTGCGCGAACGGCTTGCGGCGCAGCGCGACGAATTGGAATTGCTCAAGAAGAAACCAGCCGTCGTGATTCCTCAGGCGGTCGTCGTCCAAGACGGCGGCCCGCTCGGAACCAAGCACGAGGGGTTTCACGATGCCCCGGTTTTTCTCCGCGGCAATCCCGCGACTCCCGGCAAGATGGTTCCGCGCGGCTTTCCTCAGGTGCTGGCCGGACCCAACCCGCCAAGAATTTCGGAAGGAAGCGGCCGACGCGAACTGGCTGACTGGCTGACGCGCCCCGATTCCGCCGCAGGCGGACTCACGGCGCGCGTCATGGTCAATCGCATCTGGCAGCATCATTTCGGTGAGGGTCTCGTTCGGACCTCGACAAACTTCGGAGTCCGCGGCGAGCGGCCCAGTCATCCAGAATTGCTCGATCACTTGGCGCGCCGCTTCATCGAATCGGGCTGGTCGATCAAGTCGCTGCACCGGCTGATCGTGTTGTCGAGCGTTTATCAGCAGAGCACGTTCGCGTCCGACGCCACACGCACGGCCGATCCCGAAAACCGCTGGTTGGCACGCATGCCCCGCCGACGTTTGGAAGCCGAGGCGATTCGCGATTCTCTTTTGGCGGTGTCCGGCCGGCTCGACGCGACACTCGGTGGTCCGGGCTTTCTGGAAGTCGCCGTGCCACGACGCACGCTCTATCTGATGACGTCGCGCACCGGTGCGAAAACGGCTGACTTCAATTCGCTGTTCGACGGCCCCGATGGCGGCGGCATTCTTGAACGTCGGAATCCGTCGATTGTCGCTCCGCAGGCGTTGTATCTGCTCAACGATCCGTTGCTCGATGACGTCTCGGCGGCACTCGCGGCGCGAGTCGCTCGCGATGTCCCCTTCGGTCGCGACGACGAACGCATCTCACGCTTGTACGAGCTGGCCTTCGGACGCGCGCCGACGCCAACAGAAATCAACATCGGCCGGCAACTCGTCGCCGATCCCACTGTCAAAGAGGCTTGGGCTCGTTACTGTCGCGTCATCCTTTGCACGAATGAGTTCATTTATGTCGATTGACTTGAACCGTCGCGAAATGCTGAGCCGAACCGGAGCGGGCTTCGGTGCGCTCGCTTTGTCCGCGCTGCTTGCCGACGAGTCATCCGCCGCCGAGTACCCATTGGCCGCGCGGCGTCCCCATTTCACCGCGCGCGCCAAGCGAGTCATCTTTCTTTTTATGCCCGGTGGTCCTTCGCAAGTCGACACCTACGATCCAAAACCGCGACTGACTCAAGACGATGGCCAGCCGTCGCCGAAGCTGTATCTCGGCCAGCAACGCAAACTGCTCGCCTCACCGTGGAAGTTTCAGAAGTACGGACAGTCGGGCCTGGAGGTCAGCGAACTCTTTCCGCGCACGGCAACCTGCATCGACGACATCTGCGTCGTGCGTTCGATGGTCACCGACGATCCGAACCATCCCGGCGGCTGCCTGCTGATGAACACCGGCGAGCGTGTCTTCTCACGACCCAGCCTCGGTGCTTGGGTGACGTACGGACTGGGCACCGAGAATCAAAACCTGCCCGGTTTCGTTGCCATCGGACCTGGGCCGATCATCGAAGGGGCGCGGCAATATGGTTCGAGCTTTCTCCCGGCCAGCTATCAAGGGACGTTCGTCTCGAACCTCGCACAACCACTCCGCAATCTCCGCAGTCTGCAAGTTCCTCGTGATCGACAACGCCGCGAACTCGACGCGCTCGCTCGCTTGAACGCACTGCACCGCGAGCCACGCGCGGACGACGACCGCCTCAGCGCCCGCATCGAAGCCTTCGAGCTCGCGTTTCGGATGCAGACCGAAGCCCCCGAAGCGTTCGATCTGTCCGGTGAGACACCCGCAACCGCCACGCTGTACGGACTCGATCAGCCGAAGACGGAAATGTTCGGCCGACAATGTCTCTTGGCCCGGCGCTTGGTTGAGCGGGGCGTGCGCTTCGTGCAGCTCTATCACACGACGGGAGGCTTCCAACCCTGGGATCAACACAGCGGTCTCAAAGCCGGTCACGAGAACAACGCGCTCGCCACCGATCAGCCGATCGCGGGCTTGCTCCAGGATCTGAAATCGCGCGGGTTGCTCGACGAGACGCTGGTGATCTGGGGCGGCGAATTCGGTCGCACGCCAACCGCCGAAGGGAAGGACGGCCGCGATCATCATCCATTCGGATTCTCGATGTGGCTGGCCGGCGGCGGCATTCGCGGAGGCATGGCCCACGGTGCCACCGACGAATTCGGCTGGGACGCCATCGAAAATCCGGTCCACGTTCACGACCTGCACGCCACGATTCTGCACCTTCTGGGATTGGACCACGAACGCCTGACCTACCACTTCGCCGGCCGCGACTTCCGGCTCACCGACGTGTCTGGCCACGTCGTTCGCGAAGTGCTGGCCTAAATCAGGGGACCAATTTCTGCGAGCGTTGATGGTGATGTTCGTCGCGCAGGGCAGCCGCTTTTTGTTGGCTGCCGATCCGACACGAATGGACGATTGGTGACGTGAAACGCGAGGCGGATGTGTTCGCGCCGAGCAAAGCGTCGAGCGATCCGCCGCCGCTGGTCTTTGGCTTTCATGGGCATAGCGGGAACATGCGGAATGCGGCTCGCAGCTTTCGGCGACACGAACTGTGGCCTGAAGCGGCCGGCAACAATTTGGCAACGCTCATGGCGTTTGATACGGTGCCGGCGAGAAAGGACTTTCAATGCCGCTCACCGATCATCCTTCGGGCAACTATCGCTTCCTGCCGGGCATCGCGCCGTACTCGTGCGGCGTCGTTTCCAGTCCCGGCTTCGAGATTGTGCATGTCACGCTTCAGCGGCCGGTTGCCTATCGCGAAGGGTTCGAGGCTATCGCCACATACCTCGCAGCGGAAAGCCGTCCGAAGTCCGCACTCTGTGCGGTTGAACTGCGGTCGCCTCGACCGTTCAGTTTTCAAGGCTTTGCCGAATTCAATGCCGAGTACGCCGCCATCCTGCAACGCTGGGGCATCTTCGTGGATGGAGTCAATCCGGTGGCTCGGACGAATGTCGCTCCGGTCGTCAACCCACCCGCTGAGCCGGTGTTGTCTGGCTTCTCGTTCACACGGCTGAGTTGCAGCGATTCGCCGCCGACGTTTGTCGTCGCCGGTGCCGGAGAACTTCCCGAAGGAATTCTGTCGCGGGAGGGAATCGTTGCTCTCGGCGACATCTCGCCCGCAGGTCTGTTGATCAAAGCCCGCTTCGTGATGGACTTGATGGAGACTCGGCTGCGAGGACTCGGCGCGGACTGGCGGCTGGTCACCACCGTCAATGTTTACACGGCGCACTCACTGACGCCGTTGTTGCCGGAAATCCTCTTGGGCCGCATTGGTCCCGCAAGCATGCACGGCACCACCTGGCACTTCAGCCGACCGCCGATCGCTGAGATCGAATACGAAATGGACGTGCGCGGAACACGCACCGAACTCCACCACGATTGAGCAACTTCGAACTTCGGTCAAGAGTGCAGTTTGGAAGGCGTGAGGGAGCGGAGTACTCGACGCTGGTGGCCAGATCACTCGGCCGTGTAATCCGTGACTTTCAAGCCGGGCAACTGCTGCTTGAGCCGATCGACGGCCGCCGGTTTGAATTTGAGATCCGTGATGTACAGCGTTTTCAACTTCTTCAGTCCCATCAGATGCTCCAGTCCTGCGCTCGTGATTTGGGTGCCGTAGATGTTGAGCACTCGCAATTCGGGCAGGCTCTTGACGTGAGCGAAACCGGCGTCGCTGATGGAGCATTTCGCGATGAACAGTCGTTCGAGGCTCGTCAGCCCTTTGAGCTGCGCCATCCCCACGTCGGTCACTTTCGTTGCGGTGAGGTGCAGTTCCTTGAGTGTCGTGACGCCTTGAAGCTGCATCATCTCCGCGTCGCCGAACGACGTTCCCGCGACGTTGATCGCAAGCGCGTTCCCCATGTCGTCAACGACGGCAGCGTCCAGCGCGACCAGTGCTGCGGCGAGCGGTCGTTTCTGTTCGCTCGTGAAAAGACGCACGATTCCACTCAGCGTGATTTGCGATCCGGCGATCGACATCGTGCGCAGGCGAGTCAGGCGTTTCAGGTGCGACAACCCCGCGTCGCTCACGGCGGTCCCGGTCAGATTCAGTTCTTCGAGATCGGTGAGTTCGGCGAAGTGTGCGAGACCGGCATCCGAGATCGACGCCCCGTTGAGGTCCAGGCGAACAAGCTTCCGGAAGACCGCCACATGAGCAAGCCCCGCGTTGTCGAGCCGTGAGTCGCACGCGATCAACGTCTGCAACTGGGCCAACGGTTGCAAACAAGCCAGCGCTGCCGCAGTCGCTCCGGCCGGCAGCGTCAGTGATCGCAGTCGTGTCAGCTTTCCAAGTTCAACGAGCTGCTCGTCCGCGATCGACGTCAGTTCGAGGTCGAGCAGTTCCAAGTTCGGCAACGCCGCGAGGTGCTTCAAGCCAGGGCCACGAACGCTCGTTTCCGAGAGCCGCAGAGTCCGCAGTTGTTTGAGTGCTGCAAGGTGCTCCAAGCTGGCATCGGTTACGGCACAGCGGCTCAGCGTGAGACTGCGAAGACCACGCAACGATGCGAGTCGCTCAATTCCTTGATCCGTGAATCGATGACAACCGGTCAGGTCCAGGACTTCCAGATCGGACAACTCGGCAATGGCAGTCAGGCCGTCGTCGGTGATCTGGCGGCAATGCGACAGCTCGAGTTGCCGGAGACTTTTCATGCGAGCCAGACTCCGCAGCCCGACATCGCTGATCTGCGGCGGAAGGGCCAGAGTTTTCAGATGCGGCAGCCGAGCCACGTGTGCCAAACCGGCATCGGTGATCGAGCGATAGCCCCGCAGGTCCAGCCGAGCCAAGTTGGTCAATTCACCAATCGAGTTCAGCCCGACATCGTCAACAACCGGCGGCAGTGCCAACTTCGAGACATGTGGCAAGTGCCGCACTTGCTCCAGTCCCGCATTCGCCGCGACACAGGCGGATAAATCCACGGACACGATCCGGTTCTCAGAGTCCCGTTCCAATCTGGCACCGAGACGATCCAGTTGAGCGACGGACTCGGCCAACCGATCGGATGCAAGGCAGCGCTCGCCGCAAGCCGTCGGCAACGCCAATAACACAATCGCAGTCCAGGCCCATGTCGAATGTTGTCGCATCGTGATTTCAGACCCGCGCGAGTTCCCGAATGACTTCGCCTTTCGGCAAGATCGGGACCGGCCGCCCGACACTATTCACAAACGTGTGTGCGAAGTTGATCCCCAGGCTGTGATAGATGGTGGCCAACAGAGATTGATATTCCAGCGGTCGATCAAGCGGCTGCTCTCCCTTGTCGTTCGTCGAACCGACGACCTGGCCCATGTTGAGTCCGCCGCCGAAGACCAACGCACAGCCCGCCGGACCCCAGTGTTCTCGGCCTGGGCAACCCTTGTGGACGTGGACTCGCGGCGTGCGTCCGAATTCACCCGCGACGACGACGAGCACCTCGTCTTCGAGTCCGCGATCCGAGAGATCTTCGATCAACGCGCTCACCGACTGATCGAACTGCGGCCCGCGCTGTCGCATGATCTCGAAGATGTTGCCATGCACGGCGTGGTCGTCCCAGCCAATCATCGTTTTCTCGTAGTCGCCCCGCCCGTCCGGACAGAAACGGACGGCGACGATATTGACGCCCGCTTCCACCAGCCGGCGAGCTAGCAAGCATTGCTGCCCCGAGGTGTGCAAGCCGTAACGCTGCCGAACTCGTTCCGGCTCGCGCGACAAGTCGAAGGCTCGGGCCGCTCCCGATCCCGTCAGCAGGTCGAGGGCCTGTCCGCGAAAGACGTCCGTGGCTTGCATCTGCTCCGCGAAGTCCACGCCTGTCTGTCCCCGATCGGATTGACCGAACCGATCCAAATCCTGAAGCATTCTCAGCCGAGCATTCAATTGCGTCGGCGAGCCTTTCATTCGCAAATTTTGCACGACAAAATCTGGCTTCGAGGGATCACCCGCGACGGCGAACGGAGCATGAATCGGCCCCAGAAACGCCGGCCCGCCCCGATGTAGTCCGCTGCTGATGTCGACATAGCGCGGCAATTCCTGGCGAGCAGCGCCGGCATCCCGCTTGGCTCCGGTCCTTTTCAAACCCATCGCCAGTCGCGGGTCGGTCGACTCACCGATCTGCGCGCCCCCTTCGGCTTCTTCGGCTCGCTTGCGACTGATGATCGAGGCGAGGTCGGGATACCGGGACTTGGAACCTTCGGTCTCGCCGTCCCAGCCGGTGAGCACATTGTGCGAGCCGACCACATGATCAGACGACGGTTGATGCAGCGAGCGAATCACACTGAACCGGTGGGCGAGATGAGCCAGTCGCGGCAGCACTTCGCAGAACTGCACGCCCGGAAGCGTCGTCGGAATGGCTCCCAGTTCTCCACGAAACTCGACCGGCGCTTCAGGCTTGGGATCGAACGTCTCGAAGTGACTCGGCCCACCATCTTGCCAGAGCAGAATCAGGGAACGCTTTCGCGCTCCGGATGCGATCGTGGCTTCAGCCCGCAGCCGCAAGACATTCGGCAGACTCAGAACCCCGATGCCCGCTAGCACCTGCCGCACGAAGGCGCGACGACTCAAGTCGTGACCCAACATCGAAGAACATGTTGTGCTGATCAGCATCCTCGACCTCAGTTCGTTGTCAGGATTCAATCAGCGAATTTGAACGAAAACAAGTCGCCGTCGCGAAGTACGAAGTGGAGTCGCACGTCTTGGCCGGCGAGAGAGCTGACATCGGTGGCATTTTTCCACGCAGCTTTTTGATCGATGGAGTCCCCGAACAACTCATCCGCGTCGGCGAGCGAGAAACCGGGGATCGGCTTGCCGGCGGAGTCTTGAAGTTCGACTCGGAGGTTGCCGGCCGCGGACGTGGCGTAGTTCAATGAAAGGCGTCGGCCGGTGAACTTCAGCGGCTTCGTCGTCAGTTCGCCGCCGGACAGCGGCGCGTGCAGTGAAACGAAGCCGTCGAGCCGAATGGTGTAGCGTCGCAGTCGGTGCATTTCGTCTCGCCACGAGCCTTCGTTGAAATGCAGCGAGATTTCGTTGGGCAGTCCGGACACGTCAGCCTTTGTCTCGAACAGGCCATAGCTTTGGTAATTGTCGCCGTAGATCCACCGTCCTTCCGCTTGCGGACCCGGACGCAGGAACGCCTCGTCCCAACGACGAAACGTCTGGCCATCTCGGCTGGCGATGAGCAAACCGTCCGTCACTTCGGCACCCGTGTAGGCATCGATCCCTTTCACCGAGGCCACGAATTGAGCCCGCGTTTCGACCGGTTCCAGACGCTTCGCATGCTCGGTCAGCGGACGAGCCACGAAGCGAGTCGGAAAGCCGAGCAACAGTTGCGGTGCGCGGTAGTACGGCGCGATTTGATTTGTATACATCTGCTGAGGCGGCGAATTCGGATACGTCAGCCCGACTGGTTCGGACCAAGTCATGAAGTCCGTCGAATGCGACTTACCGATGGAACGCAGTCCTTTGAAGTCTGCTTCGCTGAAGTACCGGACATACATCGCATAGCGTTGGCGATCCGGATCCCAGAAGACCGTGTTGTGCGAATCGAACGCCCCCTTCGTGACGACCGGCCCGTCGCTGAGCTTGGACCAGCGAATGCCGTCGGCCGACTTAAACGTGAGCAATCCTTTGCTGCTGGTCGTTCCGCCGACTGCCTTGTAACGCTGGTCAGGTGCGCAAGCCGGATTCGTGTCTTTGAACGGAGCAAAGTTGTGAGTCTCGTAACCGCCGCGCCACAGGATATTGTTTTCTTTCGCACCGGTGTTGTTCATGGTCGGCGGCCAATCGAACAATCCGAGATCCGGCTTCACCCAGTGAATGCCATCGCGGCTCTCGGCGTAACAGACCACTTCCGATTGAGCCTGCCGTAGCGGAGGCGGATCAATAATGTAGCGATGACCTCGGTAGTACATCCGATAGAGGTCGCCGTCCTGAAACACAGTCGCATACCCGCTCGCATTTCCCTCCCAGGGCTTCTCGAAGGTGATGGCGATTTCTCGCGGAGTGGGATGATGCAATTTGAACTCGGCTCGTCCTTCCAGGCGCTCGAGCAACGCCTGATCGACGAACAGCTCCCTCCGCGAACCGATTTCGATCGATTCGGCGGCCACACAGAATGCGGCCCAAGGCGAAATCGCAAGAACGCAAAATCGAATCAGTAGCATGCGCATGTTGTGTTTTTTCCGATGCGAGGATTCAAAATGGACCGCAACACTTGCCGACGGAACCGCACGGCTCGGACGAGTTGCCAACTCATCCACAACGCCGTACCAGCCAGCCGATCAGTAAAATCGACCGGACATCAGTAGTTCAATCCAGACTTCTTTTTTGTCGAAGAGACCGAAGAACCGCCGCCGAACCCGACCGGAAACCAGCCTCCCACGGGATCTTTCCGAGAGCCTCGCGGGCAATGGGTTCGAGGCGCTCCCGGCAACAGCATTTCGTCTTGCGTCCAACTCCAGAGCACATCGCCAAGTCGTCATTGGTCACCATGATTTTGTTCGTCGAAACTCCGTCATGGTAGGCCGCGTCTCGCGGTTCGTCGAACAAGCGAATTCGAGTGATTGGCAAATCATCTGGCAAAGTTGAGCATCACCGACGTCCTCCGGTAAGCTGCGCGGCAAGATCGTGGGAAGTGGATTCGGTTTCTCCGTGGCAGAAACAAGTTGAGATTGCTTTGCTGGTGGGGATGCTCGCCGCAGGTCGCTGAGATTCATCGGCTGAGCCACAGAAGATTGCGACGGCGGAGGAGCTTTGTGTCGAACGCGGCGACCAACATTGGCATTTGGCAGACTGGTGTGCTCCTGTTGCTCGCAGGTTGTGCGAACGAACCACCAACGAGTTCCGCCATCGACTTCCACAAGGAGGTTGCACCGATCTTCAAGGCTCGCTGTTGGCGGTGTCACGGCCCGCAACAACAGCAAGGCGGATTGCGACTGGATGAAAAAACGTTCGCGCTCCAGGGAGGCTTGTCCGGCAAAAAACTTGTCGAGCCGCCGACCGACGAGAGCGAACTGCTGCGTCGCGCGACCAGTGACGATCCGACGATCGCCATGCCCAAAGAAAGTGGACGGCTGACAGAACAAGAAGTTGATGTGCTCCGCCGCTGGGTCGTGGCGAAAGCTCCCTGGCCGGAAAAACTTCCGCCGTCGGGTCGAGACGAATTCCTGACTCGATATGGTCATGACTTGTGGAAGCGGCTCGGCGATTTTGGAAGCGAGCCGAAGATTTGGGTTTTGCTCGTCTTCGCCATTTTCGTCGGAATGGCGGAACGCATTCGGCAAGTGCCGGCCGATTCTCCGCGTTGGTCGAGCGGTGTGCTGCAACGAGTGCGCTCGTGCTGCCCGCGTGTTTCGGCGGCTGGTTTTGCTGTCGTCGTGCTCGGCACGATCCTGTGGGACGTCGTCGGATTTTCGATGCGCCTGTCAGCCGAATTCGCCAGCGTGAACCAAAAACTGGTCGACGCCGAATCGGCCGGAGCAATGCGACCTGGCGCGATGAACGGCGCGCCGCCGAGACCGCTGCGTCCGCGCGGCGCGACGGGACTCGGCGGAACGTATTATCGCGGCAACGATGAGCGCAGCGAGAAGCTTTTCAACGGCGGGTACTATCGGACTGCGACGATGCGGCTCACATTGATCGATGAAACCGATCAGCCGTTGGCACTGGGCCAAAAAATCACCGGTTCGCAACTTTTCGTGCGGCTGGAAATCGAACGCGCGCTGCAAGCGACACCCTCGCTGTTCACTGATCAGATGATGAATGACGTGCTGCTCACTCGCCGCACGAACGATCGCAAGACGCCATTCCCGAACGATGAGCCGGTCAAGTTGGATGTGTTGCAATCGGGCGATCGCTGGTCGGCAAAGTATCGACTCGTAGACTTCACCGGGCAGTCGGATATTGCACTCAATGACATCGTCTACGTTGTTACGAGTGCGACACGGTCGGCGGAGGCGGTTCAAGGTCTGGTGCAATACGGCATCGTCTTCGCGCTGCGAATTCGCGAACGAACCCTGCAAGAGAACTCGGAGCTGTGGCTTGGCCCGATTCTCGTCCCCGGTAATTTCCAATACCCCAGCGATGGAAAGATCACGCTGGCAGAGTGGCTCAACACCAATCCCATTCCGGAGATCACCAGCGACCCGAAACTTCTCGGCATCCCCGAACACTTGGAAAAGGGAACACGGCCAGCGAAAGAGTGAACTCAAAACAGCGGGTAGATGAACGGGGCCGCCACGCTGCCGAACAGGAAAACCAGCGCGCCGATCAACAACAACACGAAGATGATCGGCGTCAGCCACCACTTCTTGCTGTTCTTCAGGAAGTCAATGAACTCGGCGATCAGTCCCGGCGAAGCTTCTTCGGCTTGACGCTCAAAGTCACTCGGCGAGGTGTTGGTCGGAGGCGAAGATTTGTCGGCCATGAGCTGCCTCAGAATTGTCGGAAGTAGCGTTGCGAATCAGTCGGCTCGGTCGGCCGAGCAATCCAGTACGTCGAAGCCGACCGGTCGAACGACTTCCGCATCGGGTCACGGCCAAGCACTCGCAGGATCAAGCCGATGGGCATGATGACCCCGAAAAAGATCGCCGCCAAGAGGAGGTGTGAGATGACCCAGCCAATCGGGAAGGCGGCCACCATCCAGCCGACATAGACCCAGCGAATCGCCTGCGGAGCCGCGAGTCCCAGCAGCCCGATCGTCGAGGTCACTCCAACCAAAATCGCCGGTCCCGACATTTGTCCTGATTTGAACTTCCAGATTCCGGCGACAACCGCGAAGAACACGATCAACAAACCAGCGAACCAGCGCAGCTCGCGCGAACTCGGCTTCCAGTTGATCGAGATCACCGCCATGAATCCGCACATCCTTCCGTTCGTCGGAGCCGTCTCGCTGGTGCTGGGCAGTTTGCTCGCGTGGTTCTTGACCGTGCTGCAATTACCCGGCAACTGGTTGATCGTGTTGCTGACCGCTCTGACCGCGTGGCTAATGCCGGATGAGCAACGCTTCAGCGTCGGCTGGCTGACGGTCAGCATTGTGTTCGGCTTGGCGGTCGTCGGGGAAGTCTTGGAACTCGCCACGGGAGCGGTCGCCGCGAAAAAACAAGGTGCCAGTCGTCGAGCCGTTTGTCTCTCGCTGGTGGGTGGCATCGCAGGTGCGTTGTTCGGAGCCGGCGGTGGTTCGGTCGTGCCGGTGCTCGGCACGTTGATCGGCATTTTGGCGGGCGGTGCGGGCGGTGCATTCCTCGGTGCGTACCTCGGCGAAACTTGGAAAGGTCGCAGCGAGGAACAAGCCGTCGCCGTCGGCCGCGCGGTGGCGATCGGTCGCACGCTGGGAGTGCTCGGCAAGATGAGCGTCGGCGTCGTGATGGTACTGGTCGTGGCGTGGGATGCGTTTTTCTGACCGCGACCCCTTCGCACTCACCGCTCACCCGCTACGATCTCGCCCCTCAAAACTGCACCGCCTGAAGGCGGAACGACAAACGGCGAGGACACCATGAAGCTGCCTGTGATTTTTGCGTTGCTGACCGCGTTGTTCTGGGGCTTGTACGGACCGGTCTTGGGACTGGCTCGCGCCGCCGAACAGAACCCGTTCAAGCCGTACTTGCTGATTGGCGTGGCTTACCTGGTGTGGGCGATCCTCGGTGGAGCGATCGGCATGAAGTACACCAACGTGCCGTTCGCCTTCAGCGGAGACGGACTGAAATGGGGCTTGATCTCCGGCAGCTTGGGAGCATTCGGAGCACTGACGCTGACGCTCGCGATGTTCAGCTTTCCAACGGGCATGAAGCCGCGTCCGGAAATCGTGATGCCGATCGTCTTCGGTGGAGCAGTCACGGTCACGGCTCTGACGAACCTCCTGATGACGCGCGGCCAAGCGGGAGCACATGCTCCTAGCCCGTGGTTATGGGTCGGCATGGTGGGCATGGCCGCGTGCATCGTGGTTGTCGCCTACAACACACCGCACGCGGCTCCGCCGAAGAAGCCTCAAGCTCCGGCTCCCGCGACACCCGCCGAGACACCGAAAAGCCAAAGCTGATTCGCGGTCATCGGCTCACGGCATCCGTTGGCCGGATGCGGGTTCGACGCGCGATTCGTTTTTGATCTGCTCGCCGCTGGCGGGAATGGCTCCCTCTTTCACGGCCGCTCCGTCTTGAGCAGCTTTGCGGAGCACGGCCATCACTTCGTCGAGCGACAGCTCGCGGTTGCCGGCTTGGCGTTGCAGTTCGCGTTTGCGAGCGGCGATGTTCGTCTGCAACGCCAGCTTCAGCAGTTGGCCGCGGCGGACTTCCAACACGCCGTCCATCTTGCCGGCCAGTTGCTCGATCCAGCCGGGTTGCTGGATCATCCCGACGTTCATCATCGCAACCCACAAACTGACTTCGCGAAAGTTGCGATCCGCCATCGCGTGGCTGACTGGCGAGATCAGCTTCGCCGTGATGTCCACGGGTTGCGATGGAAACGAGACGAACATGTCGAGTGAATGTGTCACCGTCGTTTGGCCATCTGCGGCTTTCTGAAACGTCGGTTGCAGGTGCAGCAGTGTTCGTGCCTTGATTGGCTTGAGCAGCAGCGGACTCTTGAACGAGCCTTCGCACATCACAAGCTGTCGCTCGGCGGACGAGTGCAACACTTCGATCGTGCCGCTCGAACCGTCATGCGAGTCCGCTTCGTAACCAGTCGGCCCGGTCTGCCACATTTCAAACGTCGAGATGTCCATCACTCGCCACAAGCTGACGGCGATGTCGGGATGTGCGAGAAAGAAATTGTAGACCTCTGGCTCTGAAACAAATTTCAGCGTCGGCATGTGCCGGAAGAGGCTGACGTTTTTGGTGATCTCGTCCACTTTGGGACGCCAGTCCGCCGTGACTTTGTCGAGCGGCAAATCCGCCAGTGCTTTCTTGCGAACCGCGGCCACGGAACTGCCGGACGAAACGACCTCGACGTCGATCATGGGCTTGGCGTCTTCGGCCGCGCAAGGCTTCGTGCCGAATAGCCACAACGCGGCCAGCACGACGATCCCTCCGACCCAATTTCGTCGCGGCATGTGCTCGAACCTTCCTTGGCCAACTTGCCCGGCTTGCCTCGGCGCGCCACTGGCGGCAGAGACTCAGCCGACACCGATACCACCTTCTTGATCGGCAAGCTCTTCCCAGCATCCGCATGGAAACTCGGCGGCGAAATCTGCGCGAGGCATAAGCAGGACGGGCAAGAGTGCCCATCCTACTTGCGTTTGCCGAAGTTCGGCCGGTCCAGGATCAGGTTCAGCACGAAAGCCTCTTTGAGGCTCGCGGGATCGCGCATCATTTTGGCGACGCTTAACGCGGTCGCGGTCTGACGAGCGGAAGTCACCGTGGCAGCCGTGCCGGCCGGATTGACACCCGTCAATGATCCGAAATCCTGCTGAACCTTCTCGGACACGCCATGCGCCAGGTGATTCTGAGCTTGTTGCAGGACGCGGCCCTCCTGCATGTGCTCGGCGAGGTGCTCCCGCATGCCAGAACCAAGATTCGTCGTACCCGGTCCTTTCCGCTGCGCGATGCGGCCACCGGGACGAACGTCGCCGGGGCCTTCGGATTCTTCCAACTTGGGAGCAGCGGCCGCGCGCTTGCGCTTGGCCACCTCGGCTTTCGATCGAGGTGTTTGCCGGCGACGAGGCTTCTCATTCTCATCCTCGACGACGAGCACTTCCAACTCTTCCTGTGAACCCTGCTTCTGACCCATCACATTTTTGAGGAAGCGGTTGATCTCGGCTTGCAGTTCATTCTCGATCTTTTTGCCGCCCACCTGAGGTTGCGGTCGGCCAGCACCCGGTAGGTTTTGATTGCCGTTGAAGACATTCCACAGCCAACTGATGATCGCAATCACCATAAACAGCAGCGAGATCGTCCCCCCTACTGCCGCCAGGACGGGGTTCCGATTGAACATGACGATCCGCCTTTCGACGTTCACTGGTGCCACGGCTGACACAGCCGTGGCGCTCGCTATTTCGTGGTCGGCTCTCCGCCGGAGATCGAGTCGCGCATCTTGGTATCGGCTTGGATGTTTCTGAGTTCGTAATAATCCAACAGGCCGAGCTTGCCGCTGGCCAAAGCTTGCGAGATTGCCAACGGTATTGCCGCCTCGGCCATGACGACCTTCGCACGGTTCTCTTGGATCAGAGCGACCATTTCTTGTTCGGCAGCCGTGTAGGCGGCGCGCTGTTCTTCCGCCTTAGCCTGAGCGACTCGGACCTGAGCTTCTGCCTGATCAGCCTGCAACCGGGCACCAATGTTTTCGCCCACGTCCACGTCGGCGATGTCGATCGAGACGATCTCGAACGCGGTCTGCGCCTCGAGTCCTTCGCTGAGCACCGTCCGTGAAATCGAATCGGGATTCGCCAAGACCAACTTGTACGACGCGGTCGAGCCAATCGCCTGCACGATTCCCTGACCCACGCGAGCAATGACCGTCTCTTCCGTCGCACCGCCGACCAATTGCTTGATGTTGGTCCGCACGGTCACTCTGGCTCGCACCTTCAACTCGATGCCGTCCTTGGCGACGGCGCTCAACGTGCTGCCACGCTTCGGGTCCGGACAGTCGATGACTTTCGGATAGACGCTGGTGCGGATGGCATCGAGCAGATCGCGGCCGGCCAGATCAATCGCTGCGGCGGTTTGCCAATCCAGATCGGTCAAGCCGGCGCGCTGTGCGGCGATCAACGCGCGAATCACGTTGGGCACGTTGCCACCGGCCAGATAGTGAGCCTCCAAGGCCTTTGTGGTAATCGGGTACGACCGCGTCAACCCAGCCTGCACCGCCATGATCTTGCAACGGACGATGATCGTCGGGCTGACCTTTCGCAGCGACATCATCAACAAGCTCGGCAGCGAGATGTTGGCTCGCGTTGTCACGCACTGAATCCACAGGCCGAAGTACCGAAAGAAGACCAGCAGAAAGATCAGCGCGAAAAACGCGACCAAGACAGACATGCCCAACCACACCGCGTTCGAGTTGTTCGCAGCCAGCAGAGACAGGTGATTCAGCATGATGGCTTCCAACGGTAGCCCGAACCCTTGTGGCTCGGAGGATTTGGTTTTCAATCACCCAAGCCACAAGAGCCTAGGCTATGGGACGAATTGCCGCCGGTTTAGCTCTGTCCGAAATCATCGTCAAGCGGCGTGCGTTCGTGCTCGGCGAGTGACTCCTCAGTGGGTGCCGGTTCCGGCACCGCACTCTCACGCACTTGCCGGACCAACAGACGATTGCCTTTGAGCGCCAGTACGCGCACCGAAGTGTCGGTCAAAATGAACATTCCTTCGCTCTCGGCGTGCATCCGCTCACCTTCGACTAGCACCATGCCACCGGGGCCTAGACGAGTCAGCGTGGTCCCGGTTTTGCCGATCAATCGCGTGAGCCGTTCGGTCTCGGCGACGAACGGTTCCATTTCATCCAAGCTGGGCGGATTCATCAGCCGTCGGCCGTATTCCGTGCGCGGGAAAACGTAAAACGCTCCTCCCAACACCGACGGAAATAACACGACCAGCGCGGCGATGTAGATCAAAAACAGCGTCAGTTCGCCGGTCTTGAACCAGGCTTGCCACGCGCTCCAGACGGAGATCACAAAGATGATGCCGGCCGCCGTCATGATGACGCCGCCGGACGGAATGAAGACCTCGGCAGCCAGCAGCGCCAGACCCAGAGCCAACGTCAGCACTGCCATCAACGCGTAACTGTCCATGACCGACCACAACCTTCACGAGGACACTCATCAGAGACGCGGCGCAGTTTACCGGACCGTGGTGGTCAGACAAGCTGGCGAGCAAATTCGAGATTGACGACGCTTGTGCCTATCGGAGTTTGCCGCGAACAACGCAATCGGTTTCATCCACTTCCACCTCAAAATCACCGTTCAGCAACCAGTGCCCTTTCGAGGACCGGGAATGTGTCGTCGCATCACGATCCGCTTGTTGCGGCCATAACAGATCACAAACCACCCGCCAGACTTCATCGGCGTCGGAAGCAGAGTTGATTTTCACCTGTTGTTGCGCGAGCAAAGTTCCCACTTCCTCAAAGTTTCCTTCATCCCGAATCATCAGAGTGTCACCGCTAAGTCCATCAATCGCCGCCAAATACTTGCGTTGAACGTTGGTCGTGGAATGCCCCGCAGAAATTAGCCTGAATCGCTGACGATGAAACCACGGCACGCGGAAGAAACGATGGTTCGGGAAAAGGCGTATCAGTCTCGGCGTCGAGATTTCGCGATACGCTTGCGGGGCCGGTTCGACGTACCACCAGAACTCGTCCCGCTCAAACGAACTCATCACGCGACGTAACGAAGAGCGTGTTGGCTCCGTCAAATGCAAATGGGCGAGAGGATCGGTCCATCGTCGCCACGTTTGTGCAAGATTTGGTTGGATTTCCCAAATCAAGAATGCCACTCCAACGGCGAGTATGGGCCATCGTCTTCGGAGTTGGTTCCGCATTCCTTCGTTGAGCCGGCGCCTGCTCATTGCTTCGCTCGCGGAAAGAACACTCGCTTCGACGTGATCGATTCCGTCGGTCCGAATCGCTTGCCAAGGTTCGCGTACTTGCCGAGCCGATCGGCGATCGCGGACGCCCCTTCGGTGTCGCACCAGTGCAGGATGCCGCCGCGGAACGGCGGGAAACCGATCCCCAGGATCAGACCCATGTCGACATGATGCGGTTCGGCGACGATCCCTTCTTCGAGCACGCGCGTCGCTTCGAGCAGCATCGGCAGGAACAATCGGTCGGTCAGTTCGTCGAGCGTGAACAGACGGTTGTCCGTGCGGTGCTGTTCGAGGAACGGCGCGAAGTCCGGATCGGCTTCCGGCTTGCCCTTCTTGTTGAGCTTGCGAAAGCCAGCGCCGCTCTTGTTGCCGAGCCGACCGGCTTTCACGAGTTCTCCGAGAATCGGCGTCGGCTTCGCGCGATCGGCATACGCCGTCGAGACCACTTGGCCGGCGTAGTACGCGGTGTCCAAGCCGACGAGATCGCTGAGCGTGATCGGCCCCATCGGCATACCAAATTTGGTCGCGGCCTTGTCGATGTCGTCCATCGAGGCCCCTTCTTGCAGCAGCAGCACCGCCTCGTTCATGTACGGCAGCAGCACGCGATTGACCAGGAAGCCGGGGCAGTCCTGCATCACGATCGGCGTTTTGCCGATTCGCTTGGCGAGCGCCACGATCGTCGCGACGGTGTCGTCGTCGGTCTTCGCTCCGCGAATGACTTCGACCAATTCCATCCGATCGACCGGATAAAAGAAGTGCATCCCGACGAAGCATTCGGGATGCGGCGCGGCTTCGGCCATGCGCGTGATCGAGATCGTCGAGGTGTTGCTGCACAGGATCGCGTCGTCGCGGAGCAGCGACTTCAGTTCGCCGTACGCCTGCTTTTTGAGAGACTCGTTTTCGGTGATCGCCTCGACGACGACATCGGCATCGGAGAAGACCGCTCGCGACGTGGACGTGCTCAATCGCGTGAGCATCTCCTGCATGTCTTGCGGAGTCGCTCGTCCGATCTTGATGCGGCCTTCGACGACTTGGCACGCCCGCTTCAAGCCGTCGGCGAGCCGATCCTGTCCGACATCGACCATCACCGCCGGCACTCCGCGCCGCGCGTGCGCCGTCGCGATGCCGGCTCCCATCAATCCGCTGCCGAGCACGCCGACACTTTTCACATCGCGCGCCTTCGCGGTCGCCGGCAAAAATCCCGGATCGCGGCCGAGCGCGTTGTTCATGAAAAAGACCGAGATCAAATTCGACGAGATCGGCGTGCCGGTGACTTCCAGCGCGACCTCTTGTTCGATCTTCAAGCCCTCGTCGAGCGGGCGGTTGATCCCCAGCTTGATCGCCTTCAGTGCCGCGAGCGGAGCCGGATACTGCCCCTTCGTTTTGCCTTTGATCGCTCCCTCGGCGCACGCAAATGCGAAGTTCAATTCGGTTTCGCTGAGCCCCAGCGGCTGTGAGCGACGTTGCCGATTCGACTTCCAATCGCCAGTCGATTGCACGCGTTCAATCAGCGCCGTGCCGACTTCGATCAGCTTGTCGGAAGGAACCACATCGAAGCAGAGTCCGATCTGCACGGCCTTCGTCGCCGAGACCGGCTCGCCGCCGCAGATGATTTCAATCGCGTGCTGCACGCCGACCAGCCGAGTCATCCGCTGCGTGCCGCCCCAGCCGGGAATCAAGCCGATCTTCGTTTCCGGCAAGGCGATCTTCGTCGCGGGATTCGTCGAAGCGACGCGATAATCCATCGACAGAATCAACTCGGTGCCGCCCCCCATCGAGTTGCCATCGACCAGCGCGACCGTCGGAAACGGCAACTGGCTGGCGCGGCTGAACAGCGCGTGCCCCGCGACGATCGCCTGCTGACACTGCTCGCGCGTCGCGTCGATCAGCGCGCCGAGTTCATTGAGGTCCGCTCCGGCAATGAACTGCCCTGGCTTGCCACTGCAAAACAGCAAGCCCTTGAGATCCGTCCGCTTCTCAAGTTGCTCAATCTGCGAGGCTAATTCTGTCAGCACCGCCTGCGACAGTGTGTTGACCTTTTTGTTCGGCACGTCAAACGTCAGCAGTCCGATTGGGCCGGAAGCGGATGACAACTCTTCAAATCGGAAGAAGCCCATCGTGAGTCCTGTCGCGAAGCAGAGGCAGTGGGGAGAACTGATTCCAGACGGGGTTGTAGCAAACCCGTTGTTTGCCAGGGAGCGGATGTTTGTCCTACAAGATCGAGGAGGCCGCGACGAATCCTGGAATCAACGACCGACAACCTCACGGGAGCTTGCTGATGTCCTCCGAACCGCTGGATGATTTGCGTTCTGATGCTTCCGACGGAGGAGCATCGCGAGTCGGGTCTTGGATCGTGTTCCTGTGTCAGCCGAAGTTTGCGATCCCGGTGATCGTGATCTTGTTGTTGATCTCCGCTCCGTTGGTCTTTCGCGCCATCCGGTTGTCGCGCGTGCCGCCGGCGGATGAGCCGTTCGACACCAAGTCCGTGCTGGCGTTCGTGGTCCCCGACGCCGACAACGCTTTCGTCGAATACCGGGCGGCGAGCACCATGTTGGTGTCGCGCGACCCCAAGGCGAATTACGAAGTGTTTGAAAAAACGCAGTCCGACGGCTGGGAGCACGCAACTGAGCCAGTGCGAAACTGGCTCGACGCAAACCGGCCGTACATGGAACTCGTGCGAAAGGGAACGGCCAAGTCGGATGCTCAGTCTGTCCGGGCCAGCGAACTTCGCGCTGACACATCGCTGACGTCGGAATTGCAAAACGCGAGAGAATTCTCTCGGCTCGTGCGGCTGGAGGTGTTGCAGTTGCTCGCCGAAGGCAAGACCGAGGAAGCGTGGAGTTGGCTACTGACCAGCTTTCGCATGAGCCGGCAATTCGGTCGTCACGGCCCGATGATCGAGCGGCTTGTGGGAATCGGGACGCACGCGGCCACGGCTGAAGGCATGGTGAAATGGGCGAATGACCCGCAAGTGACGACCGAATTGTTGCGTCGCGCAATGCGGGACTTGCAACTCGAACAGAAACGGACGCCGCCGCTCTCCGCCTGCTTGCAGACGGAATACCTCTCAGTGATAGCGTCGTGGAAATCTCTTTGGCCTAGCGGTGTCGAAACGGTGCTGTTCAACGTGACTGGCGAATCGGAACTCAACGAGCGGATCTATCGGCATCTCTTCGCCAACTGGCTCGCTCAAGCCGATAAGCCTCGGCAACAGCGCACGAAGATTTTGTCTGGACTGTTTGTGTTTGAGTCGGACCCGGCGAGTGCCAAAAGACAACCCTCCGCCAGCGACGTGAGCGGCTACATTCACCAGTCGGTGATGGCGGCATTGCTCGTTCCGTCCGGTCAACAGTTTTTCATCGCCACCGACCGCGAGGCTGCGCGAGACACAGTGCTGCTCACCGTGCTGGCACTGGAACTCTTCGCGCGGGAGCACGGGCATTACCCGGAGAAGCTCGATGAGTTGGTCCCCGATTTCTTGCCAACCGTTCTCGAAGACACGCATGCGCCGCCGAAGACACCGCTGCGGTATCGGAGAGATGGCGACGAAGCGTTGATCTACGGCGTCGGCGAAAACGGCACGGACGATGGCGGCTTATTCGAGAAGGCCGAGGACATCGGCTACCGAATCGGCAAGCCGCGTGTGAAATCGCCGGAGTAGGATGGGCACTCTTGCCCGTCTCCTTTTTCACAAGAAGCAAAACGGGCAAGAGTGCCCATCCTACAAACCCTCGAACAATCGGCTGCCGATGCGGATCAGTGTCGCGCCTTCTTCGATCGCCACCACAAAATCGCCGCTCATCCCCATTGAGAGTTCCGTCAGTTTGACGTGCGGTGCCGCTTGCGTCGCGAGTTCGTCTCGCAGTTGACGCAGTGCTCGAAACACCGGCCGAGCGGCTTCGGGGTCGGCGGCGAGCGGGGCCATCGTCATCAAGCCCACGATGTCCACCTGCGGCACCGCTTGGAAGGCATCCCACTGCGACATCAACTCGGCGAACGGCAGACCGTCCTTCGCAGCTTCGCCAGCGACGTTGACCTCCAAGAGCACTCGCGGTCGCAGCGACTGTTCGGCGGCGACCCCGGAGATGCGTTCCAACAGTCGCAGGCTATCGACCGAGTGAATCAATTCTGTCCGCCGCAAGACCGATTTGACCTTGTTCCGCTGCAAATGGCCGATGAGGTGCCAGCGGATTTCTGAGGGAAGTGTCTCTGCCCGCTCAACCAATTGCTGGGGTCGGCTCTCCGCGAGGTCACGGACGCCCAGCTCGACCAATCGCCGGACCCAAGCCAGCTCGGCGTACTTGGTGACGGCGACCAGCGTGACGTCGCTCGGCAAGCGGCCGACGTGAGCGCAAGCGGCCGCGATTTCCGCGGTGATACGCTGCAAGTTGTCGGCCATGCGGTCATCCATGCGGAGCATTCTGAGGCGGTCGGTCATCCCCGACAACGTATTGACCCTTCGGCGACGTCACGAATAGAGTCCAAACCGTCTGCCGGCGGCTCCGGCGGAACGGAATCTCACTTCGCAGGATGGCGACACATGCCACGAATCATTGCTTGCGTCTGTCTGTTGGCAGCGGGTTGGGCCGGTCTGGCCGAGTCTCTCGGCCAAGCTCAAGAGAAAGACTACGGCTTCAAAGTTGTGGCTCCGTCTCAGACCACCGGCGACGAACGAGCCAGCCAGTCCAATCTGTGGGTCTTGGAAGTCCAATTCAAGTCGCTGCGACAAGTGCAACTCGAACTGCCCGATCCGAAGACCGGCGAGAAGCGGAAAGAGATCGTTCTGTATTTGATCTACCGCGTCGTGAACCGTGGACTGGGCGAAGTCAAAGAGGAAACCGAAGCTCCATCGACGAATACCTTCGACCCCGAAGCCACTCCGCCACTGTTTATCCCAGAGTTCTCGCTCATCACGCAGGACAACGGCCCGCAAAACATCTACGACGATCGGCTGCTCCCAGCCGCAGAAAAAGAGATTCGCAAACGCGAACAAGAAGGCAAAACGTCACACTTGCCGCTGGGCGTCGTGCTGAAGAACAGCGTGAAGATCGCTGGAGCAATTCCGAAGGAAGCAGCTCCTGACATGCCCCCGGCAATGCACTACGGCGTCGCCATGTGGCGCGGCGTTGATCCCGAGGCTGACCGATTCACGATTATGCTGTCGGGATTCTCGAACGGCTACAAATTGGTGCGCGGACCGGTCACTTATCAGGAACTCGTGGACCGCGTGAAGGCCAACAAACTGACGTTCTCAGACCAAATCTGGGACGGCAAGTCCTCCTGGAAAGCCGCCTCCGAAACCTACAACCTCTTCGATGAAAAGAAACCCACACCGGCCGATCCCGAGGCCAACATCTGGTTTTACACGACCACCTACGACCGAGTGACCGACAATGAAGAGAAGCCGATCATCTGGCGCAAGACGCTGATCCAACGTTTCTGGCGACCTGGCGATGAGCTTAATCGGCAAGAAAAAGAATACCGCTTTGAGGGCGAACCCGAATGGATTTTCCAGCCGGACGACATCCGCGTTCCGGTTGTGAAGCGAGTTCCCAAAATTGCAGCGGCAACAAAGCCGGCGAACATCGCAGCTGAGAAACCCGCGGCCGAAGAGAACAAGTAGCGCGGCAGTCCGCAGAGTCTTTGACGCTCATGCACCAGAAATTCAATCCGCTGAATCGTGATCTGATCGTCAACCTCAACGGACGGCTGGTGCATCGCGACCAAGCAGGAGTCAGCCCTTTCGATTCGGTTGTGCAAGGGGGCGACGCCGTCTGGGAAGGCTTGCGGTTGTACTCCGGCCGCATCTTCAAATTGCATGAGCACCTTGCCCGGCTGCGTGGTTCCGCGAAAGCACTCGCGTTCGCGCAGATTCCGACCGACGGCGAGCTCATCGAACAGATTCGTCGGACGCTCGAAGCCAACCAGATGTTCGACGGCGTCCACATCCGACTGACGCTGACTCGCGGAGTGAAGTACACATCGGGCATGGACCCTCGGCTCAACACGATGGGTCCGACGCTGATCGTGCTCGCCGAACACAAACCGCCGGTCTACGACAAAGCGGGCTTGAAGCTCATCACCAGCAGCGTCCGTCGTTTTCCGCCCGACTGCCTCGACCCGAAAATTCACCACAACAATTTGATCCAGTCGATTCTCGCGAAGCTCGAAGCCAATCGCGCCGGGGCCGATGACGCTTTGATGCTCGACATGCGGGGCTTCGTCGCCGAAACCAACGCCACGCACGTCTTCCTCGTCGATCACGGCGAGGTCATCACCAGCCGGCTGGTGGCCTGCCCGGAAGGAATCACGCGCACGACCGTGCTGGATCTTTGCCACACGCACGGCATCCCGCACGCCGAACGCGATCTCTCGCTGACCGAGGTCTATCGCACCGACGAGATGTTCTGCACCGGCACGATGGGCGAACTGGCTGCCGTCATTGACGTCGATGGCCGCACAATCGGAACCGGCCAACTCGGTCCGATGACCCAACGTCTGAGCGAACTGTTTGCCGAGCTGACTCGTACCGCAGGGGTTCGGCTGATGTCTCCGCCAACAGTGATCGTGTGATTTCAAGTTCGTTTGTGTCGGGATTGTTCCGAACGCTGGCGGATCGATCGTCACGGGACGAAGCGCCGGTGCGACCGATTCACGACTGGTAATCGACAGGGGGGTTCTAGCCGATTCCGCCGAAGACATCTGCGACAGACCGCCGTCCTTCACTGATTCGGACAAACGGCCAAGTCGCACGACGTCCGAATTTGACTTCGGCTCTCCGTGTCTTCGGACTCGGGAGATCGTTTTGTTGCGAACCATTGAGAACAGTCGAGGGTTGTAGGACCGCGATTTTCCGTACGGCCATTGCCAGCGCTTTGACCGGCAAAGTATCGTGTCCAGACTCACGCCATTTTCTCGGCGGTATCGCAGCGGGCCCAACTCTTCTTCAAGAGGCTGTGATCCAATGTTTTTTACTCCTTGGTTGCGCTCATTTTCTCGCCGAATCCGCTCCTCGAAACGCCGCCTGAAACGACTCAGCCCGCAACAGCACCAGAAGATGCTGCGCGGCCCAATCGTCGTCGGCGCTCACGCTGAACCGCTGGAAGAGCGCTGCGTGATGACCGTCGGACCCGGTTTGGTTTCCGTGGCCCCGAACGTCGGAGCGTTTTTGAACAACAACGACATTCGCACAGAGTCCCCGCGCGAGTTCGTTTTTCAATTCAGCCCTGGCCATATCATCAATATCAACTCGCTCGCCGCGATTGAAATTGTTCGCAGCGGTGGCGACGGCATCTTTGGCGCCGGAGGGACAGCCGCTGACGTCGCAGTGCCTGCGGCCTACGTCGACCAACTCAATTCTGCGGAACCGAACAAGATTGTTTATCGTTTCGCATCCACGCCGGTGAACGATCACTATCGCATCGTGATCCATGGGACTGGACCCGGACCGGTCCTCATGAGCGACAAGGGAGTCTTCGGTGACACGATTAATGACGCCCAGCAAATCGGAGCTGATGAAACTCTGGATTTCCGGTTGGATTTGGGTGCTCAAGTGGTGTCGGTGGTGCCACAGCCAATCACACGTGATGGAACCGGTGCCCTGGTCCAAGCCGACAAACAAATCCATGTCTTCTTCAACAATGACGATCTGGTTGACACACCCGCCGTCGCTGAAAATCCGGCCTTCTACCAATTGATCGATACCAAAGGGACCTCTGCGACCACCGACGACACGATCAGTTTGCCAACGAGTGTGACTTACGATCAGACCCTCGACCGGGCGGTTTTGACCTTCGCCTCGATTCCCACAGGCACTTACAAGCTGAAGATCGGTAGTTCCCAAGAAGGAGATGACACAACGACGACAGCGGTCAATCTGGGGACGCTGTTTTCCGGTTCGGGATTCACAACAACGGCAAATCTTGGCGACAAGAGTTCAGGAGGCATAGCTGACCCGGCGAACGCGGACTTGTACCGATTCGAGATTCCCGCTGGCGGCGGCATCGTCACAGTGAAAACAACACCCAGCAGTACACTCAACACGTTCATTGATCTACTTGGTGGTACCGGAACGTCTCTTGGAATCCCATTCACTGATAACAACACGAACGGTGGAATCGACACTTTGACCAGTGGAGTATTGGCGGAGGGAACCTACTTCGCACGTATCACTAGCAGCGGCGCGGCAACGGTTGGCTCATATCTTATCGACATTACCGTTTCGAACGCGCTCGCGATCAGCGATGACAACAGCAGCTATTTGACGGCCACTGACCTGGGTGTGTTGGGAGCAGCCGGGAAGACTTTATCCGCGACGATCCACGCTCAGGATGGAACGGCAGACGCATTGGGCGTCACCTCGGCGACGGTTTCGATTCCCGACATGCCTGGTGCGTCGGATGAACCCGGGCACCGAGACACTCCGGTTGAAGGTTCCCATGGCATCGGGGCTTTGGGAGCACCCGCCACACCATCCGCCATCTCTGTTTTCAATTACAACTTTGATGCCGACTACGGCAGTCCTGTGTTCGGACAGGTGTTGAAGAATCAAATTACGGAAGGCCAAAAAGCCCGTATTCGAGAACTCTTTGAAGTGTGGAGTCGAGACTTCGGCATTCAGTTCGTGGAGACTGCCAAAGCGATCGGCAACAGCCTGCAGATCGTCGTGGGCGATCCGCGTGCCGTGGATAAGACACTGCCGATCGGAATTAGCGTCAGCGCGGGAAGTCTGCTCGTGCTCAACACGACGACCGATGAATCCTACGGCGGCGGGTTCATGGGAGTGGCGATGCATGAAATCGGCCACTCGGTGGGCTTGGGCCATGCCGGTGAACTGCATGCCTTTATGAATGGCGGCGGCGGCAGTCCCAACGGCGAGACGCTCTATGTCGAGCATGACGCCGTCCACATGCGGAACATTTATCCGCTCTTGTCGACCGATATCGATCTCTACAAATTCAACGTCACCCAGACGGGGACGTTTACGGCGGGCGTCACTGCGGAACTCAAATCGTCCGCCAGTCTGCTGGATAGCGCATTGACGCTGTTTCGCGACCCGTTTGCCACCATATCGTCCGACTTCGGCTCTAGCGGGAATGTGACTGTCACGTTCACGTCCGATTCTGCGGGCGTGGTCGGCAACGACATTCGGTTGATCATCAACACGTCGCCGTTCCCAGCCGCGAATGTTGGTGTCCCGACGGTCTCCGTCAGCGGGCACACCATCACGGTGACGCTCGACACGACGACGCCTACAACGGCGACGCAACTGGAAACAGCGCTCAATAACAATGCGGCAGCCGCGCTCTTGATTAACACGTCCATCGCCGGGCCAGGGGGCGGGGGAGCCTCGGTCGCTGGGATCGCAACGGGCACAACGCTCGCCTTGGGTGGTGGCAATCGAGAAGTCGTCGCGAGAAATGACGACTACAACAGCAACGACGCCTTCCTCAGCACTCTTCTGGAACCTGGAACGTACTACGTCGGTGTGACCAGTACCGGAAACACGAATTACGATCCCACGATTTCCAACAGCGGCTTTGGCGGAAACACGGATGGGGCGTACGACTTGCAGTTGTCGTTCTCGACACCGGTCTCCGCCTCGTTGGCGACTCTGGCCTCTCCGATCACAACGACAATTCAGACCAGTTTCCAAGTGGAAGATGCGAGTTTTCTGCCGAGTGTCGATAGCGATCGTCTTTCGGAAGATTTCGTGATTCAGATCGGTTCCGAGCAGATGAAGGTCACGCACGTTGCGGGAAAGACCGTGACCGTCGTTCGTGGGACGTCGCCGGGGACTTATCCGGCCGGTACGGCGATCACCAGCACTTCAGGGTTGACGTTAACGGATACCGACAACGAGCTCACCGCGTCAGCTTCAGCAACCGCTCAATTGACATCGCTCGATGGTGATGCCGATGGCATCGCCGGAGGCGATTTCAACTTCTGGTTCCAGTCCGGCACCACCATCTTTGTCGACAAGACCTACGTCGGGACCGAGACGGGAGAACGTCTCACACCGTTCAACGATATTGGATCCGCATTGTCGCGAGCGGCGTCTCGAATCGTCGCGCCGATCAACGGTGCGGCAGGGATTTTGGACGGCGATTTCTTCACCATCAATGACGGCACGAATCTCACTCGTGTCTTTGAATTCAACCGCACGGATGTTGGCGGTGGAGTCAATGGCTCCAACATCGCGATCAGCATTGATCCGACCGACCTCCCCTCGGACATCGCAACGGAGATTGCGGCCGTGATCGAAACACAGTGGGGGCTAGGCAATATCCTCACTAGAGCCACTGCCACGGGTGATCATGTTGACCTGAGTAATCTCACCACGCTGGATGTGCAGCACTCGAACGGGTTGCTCAACGCGCCGAACCTCGTGCGGATCGTCGGCAACAATGGCGCCGACCTGAGTTTGGCGAACGAGGGGGATGCGGTTCCCTACGTGATTGGCGTGGATAACTTTGGTGTGACCTTGGTTGATGGCCGGACATTCGACGTGCCTCAAGGTGTCACGGTGATGATCGATGCGGGGACCGTCATCAAGTTGCAAAACGCGAATATCGACGTGGGGACTGACCCCAACGTGATTGGGGCCAACCGACAAGACGGCGCGTTGCAGATTTTCGGCACTCCCAAACAGTCCGGTACGCAAAACAACGCGGTGTATCTGACGTCGTTCCGCAATGATTCGATCGGCGGCGATTCGGATTCTGCGTCGGCCGGTCCGGTGGCCGGGCAATGGGGCGGAGTCATCTTCCGCCGCGATTCCGATATGAACGACGCCGTTTTCGGTGACCAGGATGGTGCCAACGTCTTCCTGAACAGCATTTACCAAGCGGATCTCAGCTACGGCGGCGGAGCTGCCCCGACCGTCTTTTCGACGATTCATATCGTCAATGAGCGGCCGACGATTGCGTTCAGTCAGATCACTCATAGCGCGGACGCGGCGATCTCCGCCAATCCGAACAGCTTCGACGATTCGCTCGGTCGCATCGGCCCGGATATTCACGGGAATTCGCTCGCGTTCAACACGGTCAACGGCCTGCTGGTTCGCATCGACGCAACGGTCAATAGCCCGGCCGATCAGCTCGACGTCCGCGGTCGCTTCAACGATACCGACCTCACCCACGTCATCAGCAACCAACTGCTCATCACAGGGAATGCCGGCGGAGCGACCATCGTCAACGAAGTCCAGCAGCTCGATGTGCAGGGTTCGCCGGTCAGCGGCTTCTTCACGCTCACCTCCAGCGTCAGTGCCGTCACACCAATAAACAGTACCACGCTGAATACGCCGATCACGGCAGTCCAAACGACCTTCTCAGTCGCCAATGCCACCGTGCTGCCGGGAGGATCTGTCTTTGTCGCCCCGTTCAACATTCGAATTGACGGCGAAGAGATGCTGGTCACCAACAAGAACGGAAATGTTCTGACGGTCGTGCGCGGAGTGAACGGTACGGGTCCCAGCGTGGCACATAACACAGGAGCAACCGTCGCTCGCTCGCGAATCACCACCGCACTGCCCCACGCCGCCTCGGCGGCTCAGATTCAATTGGCTTTGGAGTACATCGACGGGATCGGTGAAGGAAAGGTTCGAGTCACCGGCGGCTCGATGACTCAAGCCCCCGCCAATATCGAATTCATTAGCTCATTAGGCAGCGCGAATCAGTTGAATCGGCTGTCGGTTCAGAACAGCCCGCCAGGCCAAATTGCGATCAGCGGCGGCAACGTGACCTTGACCAGAATCACTGCCGGTGGTGTGCAAACGGCGCGACCCGGTGGCCGATTGCAAATTGATCCGGGAGTCGTGGTCAAACTCAGCAAGGCTCGTATCGAAGGGGAACGTGGCTCGGCGCAATTGATCGCGGAAGGAACGTCGTCGCTGCCGGTCATCTTCACGTCATTGCAAGACGATCGCTTCGGCGGAGCCAGCGGCACATTCGATTCGTCCAACAACGGCGCTGTCGCCGCCAGCAGAGCCGATTGGGGCGGACTGTTCTTCGGTCAAGGAGGCCGCATCAACGTCGATCACGCCTACATCGCGTACGGTGGTGGTGAAGTTCCCATTGCTGGTGACGATGCCAGTTTCGCCGCCATCGAAGTCCACGAAGCCGACCTCCGTCTGACGAACACGCTGTTCGAATTCAACGCGAACGGCGCGGATGGCAGCGCGAGAAACTTCCGGACGGGAAATGATGGTTCGGTGGTGTTCGTCAAAGGCGCGCAGCCCATCATCATCAACAACACGTTCCACAACAACGACGGCAGCGTCATCAGCATCGACGCCAACGCCATGAAGGCGCTCAACATCAAGGACACCGGCCGCACGACAGGTGAGGCAGACGTCTTCGATGAATTCGCCAACAACCAAGGACCGCTCGTCCGCTTGAACCGCATGGCCAACGACATTGCCGGCTTCAGCGGCGTGTTGGGGATGGAAGTCCGGGCGGCCGAGATCACTTCCGAGTCGGTCTGGGATGACACCGACATCGTGCATGTGGTCGAATCGGGCATCTTCTCGATCGACAACGTTCACACCGCTGGCGGATTGCGGCTGCAAAGCGCTCCGGATGCAAGTTTGGTGGTGAAGTTGGGTGCGGGGGCCGGGTTCGACATCGGCAATGCTGACAAGAACAACAACAACCAGCTCGATCTTCCCGATGATGGACCGCTGGAGATCAACGACCGCATCGGCGGCACGATGCAAATTGTCGGGGCACCTGGATTCCCAGTGGTGCTCACTTCGTTGCGCGATGATTCCGTAGGCGCGAGTCTGGACACGCGAGGCTTCCCGCAAACGGACACCAACGGCGACGGGATCGACGTCATCACCAATGCGACCGGTGCGCGGACGCCAGACGGAATTGATGACAAGACCGGGTTGGCCTTTGCGGGGACGCAACCGGCGGCGGGCAATTGGGGCGAGATCGCCTTCGATAAGTACGCTCACGATCGCAACGTGATCGTCGTCAACGAACTCGAAAAACCGCTCACCGGTGGTATCGACACCAACAACCGGCTGGTCAGCATTCTGGACAATACGGCAGAGTATTTGGGAAACCTCGCGCTGGATAACAAGAGCGCAAATGAGAATCGCCGCGCGGGCTTCGAGCTGCATGGGCACATCGCGCAGGACGATCCGACGGATGTGGACATCTACAAATTCGTGGCGGATGGTGCCACGGAAATCTGGCTGGACATCGACTTTACCGATCCCGCGCTCGACACGATCATCGAGTTTGTTTCCGCGAATGGCACAATGTTGGCCCGCTCGCAGGACAACACCAATCTCACCTCCACTGCCAGCTTGACGCCATTGCCATTGCTGAAGAGTGCGAATCTGGGGAACGACTATTACACCACGACCGTTCGCGATGCCGGCATGAGGCTGGTCACGCCGGGTGCCCAGGGATCGACGAACACCTATTTCATTCGAGTCCGCAGCAACACGGCGAACCTACTAAACATCAGCGACCTGAAAGGCGGCTTGACCAGCGGCGAATACCAATTGCAAGTCCGACTCGGTCAACGCGATGAGACTCCCGGTGTCTCGGTGAAGTTCGCCGATATCCGTTATGCGACCAACGGCATTCATGTGAAGGGGTTGCCCTACCACAGTCCGCTCTTGGGGGAATCCTCCGAGACTGGAACGAACGACGCCACCAACAATACCGCTTCCGCGACAAACGCGATCAATCTCGGAAATCTGCTGTATTCTGATCGGGGTTCGCTCAGTGCCGGCGGCAATCTCCTCGATGAAGGCGACATTGACTTCTATCGGTTCTCCATCGACATCAAGAAAATTCAGGAGATTGTCGGGATCAATGGTGGGCCACAGACTTGGGCGACCATCATCGACCTGGATTGGGCCGACGGTCTCACTCGGCCAGACACGACCATCGCGATCTTCCGGCACAATGGTCAGTTGGTTTACATGGGCCGCGAATCCAACGTGGCCGACGATCAGCCGGCTGCCGGACAGAACCAGGATCTGGATGATTTGACGCGAGGTTCGGTCGGCAAGTTCGACCCGTTCATCGGGACGGCGATGTTCGAGGAAGACTCCAATCAGGACAATGTCAACGAGTACTATTACCTCGCGGTCGTGAACAATCAGCAGCAGCCGACGGCGCTGAACGCGAACTTCTTTAGCGGGTCCGCCAATGCCACGCGCACCCGACTCGAACCGGTCACGTCGCTCAGACGACTCGCGGAAGACCACATCGGTTTCCAGGGCTACACATCCAACGGCACGAAGGTTGATCCGAGAAGCTTCGAGGACGTGAACAACAATGGACAGTACGACGCCGGCGTTGACCTGAACTACGACGGCAGCAATTCACTGACGATCAAGCCGCTGTTGGATATCACCAACGAAACCACGCTCGCTGCAAACGTTACGGACTTCGATTTGAGCGACGTCGTGTTGTTCGTGTCGCAGAACGACCAACTGCGGATGGTGAATCCGCTCACTGGGGCCAGCGTCGTTGTCTACGACACGCAACTCTCCGGCGGCAATTTCCCGACACGCGACATCGCGATGAGTTCGGACGGCATCCTGTTCGGCTATCAAAGCGTCGTGAATACCACCAACACCGTGGGCCGGCTGGTGCGACTCAACACCGGGACCGGGGCCGCCGTTTCGATTGGCAACGACGGCATCGCTGGCGAAAACCCGACGCAGACCAGCCAAGATCCCGCCGATACATCGGGCACTGCGGGTGGCAACGATTTCGACGACATCACGACCTCCAATAGCGTCGACGCGATGACCGTCGAACGAACAGGCGTGCCCAATGACCTGCCAACCTACATCGGTTGGTATTCGGTCAACGAAAACGGTTTGGATGCTTCCGACGCGCCGAGCGTGAACTCCAAGTTGTATCGCGCGAGCTTGACCACCGGAGCCGTCGCCAACGGCGGCAACGACAGCGGGTTTGGAGACATTCAATATGCGGGTGTCGGCTATGCCAGTGGCCTTGCCTCAGTGTCAAGTTCTTCGAACACGGGCTTCATTTATTTTCAATCCAAAGCGCCGGGGTTGGCTGGCGACGGAATGATGCTCGACCTGCAATTCTCCGCACCTGGACCAGACGACGCACGCGTCAACATTACGACTGCCACTGGAGTTGTGTCGGTTGAAATTGGTCGTAGCACGACCGCACAGGCGATCGTTAACGCGATTAACCAACACCCCACGGCGAGTCAGATGATGACCGCGTCGATTCGGAGTGCTGCTGGTTCCGGCGGGACTGCACCGGGAACAACCGGATCGGTCTCCGATGGGACAGCGACGGGCGGCGTTGGTGTTCCCCTGCGTGGGAACGTCACGGGCTTGTCGTTCAACACCGCCGAGCCAAATAACTTGGCAGCAAACCGTCTCTACGGAGTTACGAGTGCTGGCGAATTGATTTGGATTGATCGGCTCACACCTGATTCATCATCTTCAACGATTGCGACCGCGACGCTCGTCACCGACTTCCTGAATTCCGTGGATGCCGACATTGTGACGGCACGGGGAGCAGGGTTCACCGGCTTCTCCGCTCTGACGCTGGGACCGCAGAATCTGCACGACGGATTGTTCCGTCAGACGCTGTTTGCGACCACGAACAATACTGTTGCTGGCGTCACGACGTCGCGGCTCATCGCGTTTGATATTGGTGGCGCGGACGACGGTGTCACGCTCGTCAACGCCTTCGGCAGCGACAACGAAACACAGACGATTACTTCAGATCGGACAAGCGGCACGTTCACGCTGGACTACACCTACCCGTTGACCGGCGAAGTGCTCAAGACCGCACCGTTGAACTTCGACGCGACGGCCGCCCAAGTGAGAACTGCACTCTTGGGGATGGTGACCTCCGGAGGATTGTTCCCGTTTTTGGCAACGGACCTCCCGGTCGCCAACGTGACGGGCGGGCCGCTGAACACCACCCCCATCAACATCACGTTCCAAGGTTTCTACACCGACAAGGACGTGGCACCGCTCACGCTCACGTCAATCGATCTGGCGGGTGGCACTGCGGCGAGTGTCGGCACCACCATCATCGGCGGCAACGGAGTGCGGGAATTTTCGTTCCGCGCTCTTGCAGGAGGAGCGGTCACCGGCCTGGCGTTCTCGAATCTCGACTTCAACCTCTGGCATCCGACGATGCGCAGGGGCGATTCCAATGTGGATACTGTCGCCGGGTTAGACACCGGTCACGGTATCAACATCGCGTTCGACAATTCCCGAGCGCCACAGGACGAAGCTCAGACC